>NZ_AP025292.1:0-321624 GCF_036492425.1 Persicobacter psychrovividus | reverse complement strand
AAGCATCCTTTATAGAAAAGATGCTTTGTGGATGAAGATCGTTTTTAATTTTTTACCGTTGGCTTCCGTAGTAAAAGGTGATGTAGACATTCGGGTAGAATGCACTGTTCTCTGCATTAGGCATGATGATCACCTTTTGAGCGAATACATCTATCAATGCGCCAACCTCAATCCCCGCAATATTTTTTTTGCTGCCGCCAAACTCGAAGGTCATTGCGGCCTTGAGGTTCCCCCCAAATGCAAAGGATGATTCTGGAACTCCCTGAAAGATGCCCCCTGGGCCAAGAATTGAACCCCTCTGATGGGCAGGGTTGTTGGGATCGTATTGTTGCCGATTTCCCGAAGCATCATCCCCTGCCACCTCAATATAATAGGGCGTTACCAAACCAATCGAAGGACCAATGGAGGTCAGGAAATTTATCTGAACCCCTTGCTGAGCTGCTTTTCTGAATAGGCGGCGCTCCAGCCCATATTGAAATCTGAAATTGTACAGGTAGTTTGATTTCCCAAAAATATAAGAGCTACCTGTAAGGGTTGATTCCCTGCGTTCCTTAGCGTGTTTGATATTCACTATTTCAAGCCCATAGGACTGATAGGTTTTCTCATTCTTCATTTTGCTGTACCGAAACATGAACCCACCGATCAGGCCAGAATTTGAGGCTTTATTTACCCCCCATACAAATTGAGAAAGATAGAGGTCGTCATCAAGTTCTTGGGCATTGGAAAGGGTAGGAGCTGCCCAGGCAACCAAAAAAAATAATACGATGTGTAGTTTAAGCCTCATGAGGTGATGGTTTTTGTTGGGGATATTACTTCTGGCAGGTGCGAATGTTTGTAGGTTTTGGTGAGTAACCATTATTGATGATCACTCACCTGAAAATTTATGCTTGTAGTGCTTTGGGAAGGTGTGCGAAATTTATTTCATGATGCGAGGCATCAAAAACCGCCTTGCCGTCTTTCAGTAAAATAACCTGTGGAGACTGATGCAAGACGCCGAATTTCACGGCAATTTCGTTACTCACGTCTCGGTGAACGATCAAATCCAAAAAGTAAGGTTTGATTCCTGCCTCTTCCTTAAAGCCATTTTCAAAAAAACGTAATGACATTGCGCTCGTCGGGCAACGGGTAGAATGTTTAAACAAAACTACTGGCTGTTCGAAAGATTCCTGCGCAATTTGATCCAGCTGATCAACACTATCTAATGTATTCCAATTCATTTTCTATTGAGTTATAAAAGGCTAATTGTTAATATTTCCAAAAGGACGTTCCGTCTCCCAAATCTCGGCTTCACGGGAGTTGTAACCTGGCTTTTTCTTTTTTACTCTAACGGCTTTCATTTCATTATCGTTACTCCAGAGGTCCTTCCACCAGTAGCCCAGTCGGCTTACTTCCGCATGCGGCTCTCCACTGTACCTCAACATCCGTGAGGCCATGAGTTGTCGGCGGCCCTGCACCTGTCCATAGTACTTTCTGGCAGGAAGGTTCCCTGCATACAAATGCGCCTCTTTAGATTTTTGCTGATAGTATTTTTGCTTCGTTTTCGTTTGGTCAGGCACATACAAGCCCTGCTTGAGCCCCTCTGCTGATTTATCCTGAAAGTAACTTACTTTATTACGATATACCATATTCCCCTCATACTGATGCGCTAACTTCGACATCGCTTCATAACGTGCCATCTTCTGCTTATGAGTATCGACAATAAACATTCCCTGACCCTGAGCTTCTGCTGACTTATCCTGGTATTTAGCGACTTTATTTTGCTGAATTCGATCGCCCTCATACTGATGTGCCAACTTCGACATCGCCTCATAACGCGCCATCTTCTGGCGGTGCGTATCGACAATAAACATCCCCTGACCCTGAGCTTCCGCAGACTTATCCTGATACTTCGTTACCTTATTTCGCTGTATGCGATCGCCCTCATACTGATGCGCCAACTTCGACATCGCCTCATAACGCGCCATCTTCTGGCGGTGCGTATCGACGATAAACATCCCCTGACCCTGAGCTTCCGCAGACTTATCCTGATACTTCGTTACTTTATTCTGCTGAACAAAAGTCCCAGTAAAACGCTGCCGGTGTTCCGACTGAAACTCATAACGCTTCATTTTCTCCCGCTGAGTATCCACCACCGTCATACCCTGTTTCAATCCTTCTCCAGACTTGTACTTATATTGTTCAAACTGACTGTTCTTTGTCCGCACTTTCGTCATGCCCTGCGACTGAATTTCTGCCGATTTGGCCATCATCCGAGCTTTACGCTGGTCGCGGCTCTCGCCCCCTTTCATAATTTTCTGCTGATGATAAGACCGCGTAATAAAGGCAGTTTCCAAAGCCCTCGAATCCATCGGCTTTCCGAGGGTCAGCCCCTGCTTCTGCAGTCGGTCTGAGCTTTTTTCCATCTTGGAGTTTTTCTGACGGAAAGATTCTTGTCGCTGAGTTCCGCTGAATTTATTATGCTTCCTCGCCGATAACTGCCTTCCCAAATAAATATCCGCAGCCGAACCTTTCCAACCACCCTGACGCTGAGCCTCCGATGATTTTTGGGCCATCATCTGATATTTATTGGCGCGCTTCTTCCGAAGATCACCCGTATAGTTTGACGACTGTGTTGCTACAAATTTCCGTGCTGAACGATCAGCCATAGTACCTTGCGATCTCGACATCCCCTGGCTCAGTGCCTCGGAAGATTTATATTTTCGCTGCTCATAACTGTTCGTCGTTTGGCGGCGACGCAAATCACCACTATATCTTGACTGCCCCGTCGAATTCGAAGTTAGGCGGCGATCATTCTGTCGCTTTGTTTTTGACATCCCCTGGCTCAGTGCCTCGGAGGACTTGTATTTTCGCTGTTCATAACTGTTGGCCGTCTGGCGGCGACGCAAATCACCACTATAAGAAGAGTGGCCAGTATATCGACGTTGTTCAAGCTGCTTCGAGGATTTCGCCATACCCTGAAACTGCGCCTCCCCAGCTTTGTCTGCCCGCTTCCGCTTTTCCGCATTTGGGCTGACGCGATCCATTTTCCCAGGATTAAACTTATCGCGGTTCGGGTAGGTCTTGAAACGTTCGGCAGTCAGTTTATACTCCCCACGGTTATTCATCTGCTTTTTCGAGGCATACTTATACACCGCCCGTTTGTTCTTTACCTGACGACGCTGTCCTGGCGCCCCATAGCTTCCCGACTGCTTCCTTGAAAGGTATTTCTTAGAAATGTCTGCCGAAGACCTAAATTGCCCCTGCTTTTTTAATTCCTGCGAACGGTGTTTTCCTGTAACTCCTCCGCCAGCATCATAGGCCACATTGTGCCCCTTACCGCCACGGTATTTATCAAAGTTCGATGGACGTTCCTTAAAGCGTTCCGCAACCAAAGGCTTCTCTGTGGTCATATTTTCTCCACGCTGTGGTACCTGTCGGTTAAATCGCTCGGGAGTAGCCTGCGTCATTCCGCCGCCACCTTTACGCGCCTTGCGGGAAGATTTTTTATAAACCGCCTTCCGGTTCTTTCGCTTGCGATTCCCTTTAAACTTCTTCATCTCACGGGACATGTACTTGGACTCGAGCTGCTGGGAGCGCTTCATCTTTTTCAGTCCCTGTTGAGCATTTCTGGAGGATTTTTCCCGTTCTTTAGCCTGCCGGCGAAGATAATTAGACCCCTGACTGGACTTTTGTTTTCCAGACTGGTACATGATGGCATCGGAAGAAGAAGGGATTTTATTTTGAGCCACAGCAGTTCCCAACGGCAAAAAAGCCGTTAGTATCGCCACAAAGAATAGTGGGATGATGCGGTCAAATGTTTTATGTAGATTTTTTATAAAATTCATGCGCAAAGCAGCAGGCCAAATTAATTCCATCACTTTAGGTGAGGCACAATGGGTTAGCAAACGATATTTCCTCAAAAAAAAGAATCTTTTTCGCTAAAAAAAGGATTCTTTTCAAAGATGTGCAATATTCATCACTAATTGAAGTGAACAACTCCCCAATACTTAATTTTACTAATGGTTTTTTACTATTTTTACACTTCCATTATAAAATATGTTCCAATGCAGAAGCGACTCCGCTCCTTGTGCATCCTACATCTGCTCAAAAACTAATATGATAAAATTTGAAAGCTTTCAATTAGAAAATGGCCTTAAAGTCATTGTACATGAAGATCATAGTACTCCCATGGCGGCGGTTAACTTGCTTTACGATGTAGGTTCAAGGGATGAGTCTGAAGATAAAACAGGCTTTGCGCACCTCTTTGAGCACCTGATGTTTGGCGGATCAAAAAATATTCCGCAGTTCGATACCCCACTGCAATTGGTTGGAGGCGATAATAACGCCTTCACGACCCCCGACATCACAAATTACTACATCAACTTGCCCGCTGTAAATCTGGAAACTGCTTTTTGGCTGGAGTCAGATCGGATGCTGAGTCTCTCTTTCGACCCCAAAGTTCTTGAAGTACAGCGCTCAGTAGTTATTGAGGAATTCAAACAGCGTTACCTCAATCAGCCTTATGGCGACCTATGGCTGAAGCTGCGCCCAGTAGTTTATACCTCGCACCCTTACAGCTGGCCAACGATTGGAAAGGACATTTCCCACATTGAGCAAGCTACAATGGCGGATGTCGAGGAGTTCTTTTATAAATTCTACCGACCAAACAATGCGACATTAGTGGTTGCAGGACAGGTTACCGTGGAGCAGGTGAAAAGGCTGAGTGAAAAATGGTTTGGCGGTATTCCTGCAGGGCCGAAAAATCAGCGCTTATTGCCTGTTGAGCCTGCGCAATTGGTAGAACGACGCCTGGAAATTGAAGCTGACGTTCCGCTGGATGCCATTTACAAGGTTTTCCGTATGCCTGAGCGCCTGCATTCGGACTATTATGCCATTGACCTGATGAATGATATTTTGGGCAAAGGGCGATCGTCCATGCTGTACAATGACCTCGTTAAGCAGGATCAGGTATTTAACTCTATCAGTGCTTATGCTTCAGGTTCTTTTGACCCAGGTTTGATTGTCGTTGGCGGAAAACTGAATGAGGGGGTTACGCTGGACTATGCCGAATCTCGCATTACTGAGGTATTGGACAATATGAAAGCGGGCATTAATGATACCGCCATAGAAAAGACCAAAAATCAGGCACAGGCATCTCATGCCTTCTCTGAAATTGAGTTGCTCAACCGTGCGATGTTCCTTGCGATGGGCGATGTTTTGGGCGACGCGAACATGATCAATGAGGAACTGGCGAAAATCGACCAAGTAACGGCTTATGACATTAAATCGGTAGCCAATAAATACCTCGTAAATAATAGCTGTACAACGATGCACTACAAAGCAAAAAAATAAACCAGACGCCTCAGGCTGAATGCTGCCTGTATCGATAGGGTCTTTAAATTAAAATCCCCACTCCTGCTATTGGAATGGGGATTTTTACTTTTATAGAATATCAATAATTCGCTCGTTGAGGTCATGCTCAATTAAAGCTTCGTGCATCTGTTCAAGGCGGTTTTGCAACTGCATAAAATCTGAAGACTGTTTTAATGCCTGATCAGAAACCCCCACTTTTTCCAAAGCTTTTACAACCCGTAAAACCGTCAAATGCTCCATCGGGATTGCAGGCACCAAGCCCGAACGCTCATCCGATTCCTCTCCCTCGTGCACCGCCACAATCAGGTGCGCATTCTTCAATTTCGATACCGCATCGTCAAGATAGAAAAAGGGAACATCAAGTCGCTCTTCGAGGTCGTTGATGGAAGGTGGTGTTTTCTCGGAGATGAAATCACGGGCCACCTCACGGCATACCATCAGCCCGACAGTCCGCAAGTTACGGTGAGGTATTCGGCCCAGTCGCATGGTTCGGGTATGCTCCCTCACGGATTGCAATGAATACGCCAACTGCCCTCCCAACAGCACCACAAGCCAGCTCAGCTGAAAGAAAATCATTAACAGTGGCAAGGCGGCAAAACTACCATAAATCGCATTATAGCTCGATACGCCAATTTGCAGATCAAGATAAATCCATTGCAAAGTCTGCACAAAAAAACCAGCGATTACGCCCGCCACTATCGCATACTTTACAGGAACCTTGGTGTAAGGCATAATCAGGTAAACCACCGTAAAGAGCAACATCAGCATAATATATGGCGACAGGGTAGCGGCCATGGTTACCCCCTGACTGAGGTACTCATTCACAAAGGAATTATCCACTTCACTGGTCAGCTCTTGCAGTTTAGAAACCACCATGACATTCAAAGAGGAAGATATGATCACCAGGATGGGGGCTATGATGATCATGGTTGTGTAATCGGTAAATTTACGTGCCACAGACCGCAGCTGCTTCACTTGCCAGATATCGTTAAAGCTTGTTTCAATACTGTAAACCAACTTCATTACGGAGTAAAAAAGTACCAAAAAACCAATTCCTGCCACCACGCCACCTTTGGCGTTGGAGAGCATCTTCTCCGAAAATTCCACCAGCTGCGTAGCCACTTCCTGCTGACCTTTTAGCGCATCGTAGATAATGGCCTCCAGCTTTTGGTCGAGGTCAAAACCCTTGGCCACACCAAATGCCAGCGCCAGCACAGGAACAATCGACAGTAACGTATAGTAAGTAAGCGCCGCCGCACGCAGGGGAATGGTATTCTTAACATACCCATTGAATGCCAAAGTAAGCACCCGCAAACTGCGGTACCCGATCTTTTTGCCCAGAGGCATGTGTTTCAGCTGAACATTCCAGATGTCCTCTTCTAAAAATTTTTTGTAATCAAACTGTAAAATATTCATTCGCCTTTCTTAAGAAATATTCGGCTGATGCCCGATGTTTTAATATTTTTGTACCCATACAATAGAGAATAGGAGCAGGTTGTTTCATTTGGTAGCACCCTAATGTTCCCTTATCTTTAAAGAAACTAAGATATTATTAAATTATGAAAATTCGAGTAGGATTCGGTTATGATGTCCATCAATTAAAAGAAGGATATGATTTATGGCTGGGAGGCATCAAGATCCCTCACACCAAAGGATCGGTAGGCCATTCTGATGCCGACGTGCTGGTACATGTAATTTGCGATGCCCTGCTTGGCGCAGCGAACTTGCGTGATATTGGTTACCACTTTTCCGATAAAGACCCGAAATACAAAGGAATTGACAGCAAGATTCTTTTAGCTGAAGTCATGAAGCTCATCAGGGAAAAGGGTTATGAAATTGGTAACATTGACTCGACCATCTGTTTGGAGCAACCGAAAGTCAACCCGCATATTCTTGAAATGCAAAAAGTGCTTGCCGAAGTGATGGGCATAGAAGAGGAAGACCTTTCGATTAAGGCAACAACGACTGAAAAGATGAGTTTTGTAGGCCGTGAGGAGGGAATCTCTGCTTACGCGACGGTACTGATTCAGAAGGCTTAATTGACCTAAATACGGAGGCTGTTGCATAACGGTCAATGGAGAATCAGTATCCAAATTTTTTCCCGTTACATATATCCATCGGGTTAAAACCCGAAGCTATTAAAAGATGTGTCTTCAGCCCATAAGTCATGAAAAGGCTTTTTGCAATAGACCTGGAATTCATTCTATGGTCAAAATAGGCGAGCGCAAATTTTATTTGGTGTAATAAATTGCAAACACTGTTGTGTGCCTGCCATCTTCCACCCTAAAGCAGACTGTGCACCACATAACTGAGACTCAGGCTCCAAAATACGGATGAAATAAACATGTAGGCCCATAGTTTTGGGCGCGAGGCACCCATCAGCGCAGCAAGTAAAGTACCAACTATTGGGCTGAAAAATACGGGGGTAAGGAAAGCAACACCCCAAAGCCCGAAGGTCTTCCAGATGAAGACAAAACGACGACTCCTCGGTGAGAATTTTTTCTTGCCAAGGAGTTTTTTTCGCTGCATAAATCTGCGCAGCTGCAATCCGAAAAAGGAAATAATCACGACGGAGGTCATCATCCCGAGTACACTCAAGGCAACGGTTTCCCAATAAGTCAGGCCAAGTGTTGAACCCAGGGCGGGCCCACCAATAAACTTGATCATACTGATCAGATAGACAGGTATATACTTACTCATTGCTACAATCTCCACATGATCACAACGGCCACAACTCAGGATTGGTTATCCCTATGTCGATTAATCGGACAGTTTGAAAAAAATCATGAGAAACGGCCTTTTTGATCTTCGTTTACCGCAATTTATACCAACACCAAAACGGTATAAGTAATATATAACCCCAGCAGAATAGCGCCATCCACACGGCTGATTTTTTTGCCCAGCCACATCATCGGCAAAACCACCAGGGTAATGGCCAGCATCCAAATCATGTCGTTGGAAATAAAAGCCTGCTGTACATGAATCGGGTGAATCATGGAAGTGATCCCGAGGATACAAAGAATATTGAAAATATTGGAGCCCAGTAAATTCCCCAAAGCCAGGTCAACCTGCTGCTTGCGTGCGGCAATAACTGAGGTCACCAACTCGGGCAGGCTCGTTCCCAGCGCCACTACGGTCAGTCCAACAACCCGCTCGGGCACTTCAAAGTACAATGCAATCGCCTGCGCACCACCCACAAAGAAATCTGACCCAAAATACAAGCCAATTCCACCGACGAGTATCCACATAAGATCCGTAAATATACTGCCCGTAATTCCCTGCTCCAGTACTTCAGCCACTTCCTCAGGAACGTGTGGGTTTCGTTTTGCATCCACCATCTGATAGGCTAAATAGGCGATCAGGCCTGCAAAAAGAACAGCGCCCTCCACCAGGCTCAGCATGCCACCATGCACCAGTACAAAAAGCAGTAAAGAAGCGACAAAGGTTACGGGCCAATCGATTCTCATGGTCTTTTTATCCACCATAATCGGACTGATCAGGGCGGTAATTCCCAAAACCAATGCCAGGTTACAAATATTGGAGCCCACCACATTTCCCATCGCTAAATCGGGACTGCCACGGAATGCCGCCTGCACAGAGACCAGCAACTCGGGTGCTGAGGTGCCAAAGGCAATGACCGTCAGCCCAACGACCATCGGCGAAATCTTGTAGCGTAATGCCAAAGTAGAGCCTCCTTTAACCAGGTAATGCCCTCCGGCGATCAGTAATACCAGCCCTCCGATCAAGGATAAAATATTGATTAACATTGGATTCATAGAAAACCTAAAAAGTAATACGGTTGTATAAGACTACAATATTAGTAAAAAGACCTTAAAGCGAAGAGCAATGCAGTGAATAAAAAAAAGCAGACCGATGTGCGACCATCAATCTGCTTTTTCTTAAAAATCACCTTTTTTAAAGGCTTAATCCTTGGACCCGAATGCCAAATCGCCTGCGTCTCCCAAACCAGGGATAATGTAAGATTTTTCATTCAGGTGGCTGTCCTCTGCACATAACCATACCGAGCAACGGTCACCCATACGCTCTTTCACATAAGCAACCCCTTCAGGTGCGGCAATAATCGCAACAATATGAATTGATCGAGGATTTCCCTTTTCAATCGCTTTCTCGATCGAATCTACCAGCGAACGGCCCGTTGCAAGCATTGGGTCTACGATAATCAAATCACGACCTTCCAGGTTAGGGTAAGCCGCATAGCCCAAATCAATCTCGAAACCATCTTCGGCATCAGGGTTTGGTGTACGGTATGCACCAATAAAACCACTCGAGGCCTGGTCGAGGATATTCATAAAACCATTGTAAAACGGCAGGCCTGCACGAAGCACGGTCATTAGGATAGGCTGCTTTTCCAGCATCGGTATCTCGCTCTCACCCAATGGTGTTTTGACCGTCTTGGTAACATACGGCAGGTCTTTGGAAACCTCATAGGCCATCAATTCCCCAAGGCGTTCAATATTTCTGCGGAAGCGCATGGTATCCTTCTGAATATTTTCATCACGCATCTCTGCCAGAAAATGGTTGGCAACCGACGATTCACTATTTAATCTAAAAATCTTCAAAACAAGCGTATTTATTTTATCATTAAATCCTTTGCAAATATAGCTATTTAACTTGATTTACACTCAGCTGTTTCTAATCATAAATTGAAAGATTTTAAGAATCAGAATCATTCACAAAATCTGTAATAATTATTAAAATTCCTGTTAATTATATCAATTCACTGCTCAAAAATAAAAATTCAACTGAATAACATGATATATATCAGCAAACAAAAGCATCTTAATGATTGAATAACAAGCCTAAAGGATAGATCAAGCAATGATTCACTTTATCAAAAAAAACAGCTTTTTATCGGTGCAGGGTTTCAATACTGAAATGAAGCTATTATATTTGCTTGCCCTTAAGCTCATTAAGGGCTTTTTTATTTTATAAAAATTTCAAGGTGATGATTGTAAAAGACAAGGCATTCAAGATGTTTATAGATGAGGAGCAATTGGCTCAAGGCATCGAGAAATTAGCGCAACAAATCAATAAGGACTACGAGGGCAGAAAGCCTATTTTCTTGGCAGTACTGAACGGGTCTTTCATGTTTGCTGCCGACTTGTATCGTCAAACAAATTTAGAATCTACAATATCATTTATTAAGCTGGCCTCTTACGAGAGCATGAACTCTACAGGTTCTATTAAAGAATTGGTGGGTTTGCAAGGTTCTCTTAAAGGAGAAGATGTAGTGATCATCGAAGATATCGTAGACACTGGCAACACCTTGGAGCATATCATGAACCTTTTGAATGACAAAGGAGTGAAATCTGCTGAGATCGCCACGCTGCTTTATAAGCCTGAAGCTTACAAAAAAGATATTCCTGTAAAATATGCCGCATTCGAGATCCCCAACAAATTTGTGGTTGGATATGGTCTGGATTACGATGGCCTGGGACGTAACCTCCCAGCTATTTATCAGCTTGCGGAATAAAAAATTCATTTTTTTAAGGAGTTAATCTCCGAGAGATTTTTAACTTCATACCGAAATAACAATTTCATAATTTAAATTTTTACACTTATGCTTAATATCGTTCTGTTCGGCCCTCCTGGTGCAGGTAAAGGAACTCAGTCAGAGTTAATGATTGAAAAATATGGTTTGTTACACATCTCTACAGGAGACCTTTTCCGCAAACACTTAGGCGAAGGAACTGAACTGGGCAAATTGGCCAAAAGCTACATGGACAACGGTAACCTTGTTCCTGATAAAGTAGTGATTGATATGGTTGATGATCGCCTGAAAGAGGTAACGGACGCTAAAGGAATCATCTTTGATGGCTTCCCGCGTACTGTGGCACAGGCAGAAGCATTGGATACGCTGATGAATGGCAAAAACACGCCTATCAGCGGGATGATCGCCTTGGAGGTAGAAGATCAAGAATTGAGAAACCGCATTTTGGAGCGTGGTAAATCTTCAGGACGCGCGGATGATCAAAGCATTGATAAAATTAACAATCGCATCAGTGTATATAAAGCGGAGACTTTGCCCGTTGCCGAGTATTACAACAAGCAAGGCAAATTGGCAAGCATCAATGGTGTTGGCTCTATTGAGTCTATCTTTGGCAACATCTGCGAAGCGGTTGAAAAACTTCAATAATTTCCGTCAGAAATAAACATTGCTGACTTTACAGCCCTTTCCTTAGTGGATAGGGCTGTTTTTTTTTGCGGAACAGTTTTTGATTCTGATAAAACATTACCCTTAAAATAGTTAGCAACAAAGCAGGTGACCAAACAGGGAAGATCACCGAAATTTTGGTAACTTGCGGGTTAATTATGCGTTCTGCAACGGCTGAGCGTATCAAATCAAGAAAAAGCACTTAGTTATACATATATGTCAGCTTCAAACTTTATCGATCACGTTCGATTATGCTCCCGTTCCGGCAAAGGCGGTTCCGGTGCAATAAGTTTCCGTAGAGAAAAACACGTTCCCCGCGGGGGACCAGATGGTGGTAATGGTGGCCGTGGTGGTCACGTTATCGTTCGGGGAAACTCCCAATTATGGACATTGCTGCATTTGCGTTACCGCAAGCACATTATCGCTGGAGTTGGAGAATCTGGCGGAGGCATGCGTTCTAGTGGAGCTCAGGGAAAAGATGAAATCATCGAAGTACCATTGGGGACGATCATCCGTGATGCTGAAACCAATGAAATCCGTGCAGAAATCACCGAACATGATGAGGAAATCATCATTACCCCCGGTGGGCGAGGTGGCCTCGGCAACGAGAATTTCAAAACGGCAGTAAATCAAACTCCACGCTTTGCACAGCCTGGCGAACCAGGAATGGAAGAGTGGCTGGTTTTGGAGCTGAAACTTTTGGCTGATGTGGGCCTTGTAGGCTTCCCAAATGCCGGAAAATCCACCCTTCTTTCCAGTATTTCAGCCGCGCGCCCTGAGATTGCAGACTACCCATTTACCACTTTGGTGCCTAACCTTGGGGTGGTTTCTTATTACGACAACCGCTCATTTGTAATGGCCGATATTCCTGGAATTATCGAAGGAGCGGCAGAAGGAAAAGGGCTTGGCTTGCGATTTTTACGCCATATTGAGCGTAACTCCATGCTGTTGTTCATGATTCCTGCAGATACCGAGGATGTGCAAGAAGAGTACCGCGTATTGCGTGGTGAACTTGAGCAGTACAACCCAGAACTGCTGGATAAACACCACATTCTGGCCATCACCAAAACCGATATGCTGGATGAGGAAATGATGGAGGAATTCAAAGAAGATCTTCCTGAAGGAGTAAAAACACTCTTTATTTCATCAATTACACAAACTAACTTAGATCAATTAAAAGATGCTATCTGGCAAGGGCTGAATGCTCCTGAAGATGACAAATAGCTCATTTTGGCAGATTTATGTCAGTCATTTTAGACAATTTGACATATTTCTCCAATTGGCAAATTAATTGAGATAAGAATTCATGTAGATAATTTAACCATTTTTTAGTAATGGCAGAAAATACTGTAAACGAAGAGGAAAAAAACGTACAGGGCGAAGAAACTACAAAGGAGCAAGTAGAGCAACCTGTAGCGGAAAACGAAACCACTCAAGAGGAAAACACTGAAGCACCTCAAGAGGAAGTACAAGAAGAAGTTGCTGAAGTCGATGCTTTAAAGGCCGAGGTTCAGGAGCAAAAAGACAAGTATTTGCGTCTGTATTCTGAATTTGACAACTTCCGCCGCCGTACGGCAAAAGAAAAATTGGACTTGGTACAAAATGCCAACGAAAAATTGATCGGTGAGCTGTTGTCTGTTGTTGATAACTTTGATCGTGCAAACGACAATTTCAACGAAGAAATGGATGCCAAATCTGTTCATGAAGGTGCAGTATTGATCTCTAAAAATTTGAAATCAATCTTGGAAAAGTTCGGACTGACTCCCATTGAAACGGAGAAGGGCGACGCCTTCGATACGGACATTCATGATGCGATTACGGAAATTCCTGTTCCCGAAGAGGAGCTAAAAGGCAAGGTTTTCGACGTAGTTGGTAAAGGATATAAGCTTAACGACAAGGTCATTCGCTTCGCGAAGGTTGTTGTGGGCGCAAAATAAATTTAAAAAGAATCGAGTTTTAGTCGGTTGCACTTCAGGGCACAGGGTCAATATCCTTTGCCCTGAAATGCACCACTTACGCTTTAATCCATATTTAGCAAATGGCCAAAAGAGATTATTACGAGGTATTAGGGCTGCAAAAGGGCGCTTCCGAAGCGGAAATCAAGAAAGCATACCGCAAGGTAGCGATCAAGTATCACCCTGATAAAAACCCTGATAACCCAGAGGCAGAAGAAAAATTTAAGGAAGCAGCTGAGGCTTATGAAGTCCTTAGTGATGCTCAGAAACGTCAGCGTTACGACCAGTTCGGCCACCAGGGAATGGGTGGCGGAGGCTTCGGCGGTGGCGGAGGCATGAATATGGACGACATCTTCTCGCAATTCGGAGACATCTTCGGTGGCGGCGGTGGCAGCCCATTCGACAGCTTCTTCGGTGGCGGTGGTGGCGGAGGCGGACGTCCTCGTCAGCGTCGTGGCACCAACTTGCGCATCAAACTCAAGCTAACGCTTGAAGAGATGGCACATGGTGTAGAGAAGAAAATCAAGGTGAAGCGCCAGGATGCATGTAACAGCTGTGGCGGTAACGGGTCAAAGAATGGCTCATCACTTCGCACTTGTCCTACCTGTCAGGGTACGGGACAGGTTCAGAAGATCGTCAATACCATGTTGGGGCAAATGCGTTCAGCATCTACTTGTCCGAACTGTAACGGCTCGGGACAAATGGTAGATCAGCACTGCGACAGTTGTCGTGGGGCAGGTGTTGAAACCAAAGAGGAGGTCATCACGGTAAAAATCCCTGCAGGGGTTTCTGAAGGAATGCAATTGTCCATGAGCGGCAAAGGTAATGCGCCTAAAGGTGGTGGAATTCCTGGTGATTTACTGATCGTAATCGAAGAGATTCCACATGAGTCACTGAAGCGTGAAGGTAACAATGTTGTTTATGAATTGTACGTGAACTTCGCTGATGCTGCTTTGGGAACACACGTTGAAGTACCAACGATTGATGGTAAAGTGAAGATCAAGATCGAGGAAGGCACACAATCAGGCAAGATTCTTCGCCTGAGAGGTAAAGGTTTCCGCGACATCAATGGCTATGGCACAGGCGATCAGTTGATTCATGTTAATGTCTGGACACCTCAGCATTTGTCTAAAGAGGAAAAAGAGATGCTTGAAAAACTGCGCACTGCCGACAACTTCCAGCCAGACCCAGGCAAGAAAGAAAAAGGCTTCTTCGAAAGAATGCGTGAGTTCTTTTAATAGAAACTGATCAATAGAAATACAAAACAGCCCTTACATTTAGTTGTAAGGGCTGTTTTTTTATGTAATGAATTTCCGGTTCGTCTGTAAACACCCTAAATCCACCACGATCAGAATAAAATTTGGTTATGGTGGATTTTGTTTTTTCTAACTTTCTAATAATAGTACAATTCACAAGTTGGTAAACCTACATTTGTGTAGAATTACCGGGTTAATACATTATAAATCAGGTGGTTAAAAAAGTATAAGCATAGCAATCCCCTTCAAGCTTTTTACAGCTTGTTCGATCTTAAAATAAAATTCAATTAGGCTACCTTATTTTGACTTAAATAGCGGGCATTCGAAGCGAAGACCCCTGTGTAAACCATCAGCATTTGGATCTGTGGGTTTCGAGCTGTAATCTTCTTCAATGCATAGCTTTCTTTATGGTTACCAAATGCTCCCTCCATGACGGTATTCCGCGCATTAGATAAGGCTTTCACCAATGTATCTTTTTGCTTGTCAGGGTCTTTTGGTTTAGGACCTTTCCTCGGAAAGCAGGTGATAATACCCTTGTTCGTACTGTAAGTCCTGTTTTTATTATTAGCATATAGCTTATCGGCACCAGCGCAATTCACCTCCCCAAAAAACGCTGTATGCTTCTGAATGGTCTTTTGATATCGGACACCTTCATGGAAAGCGCAGAAATCCATATGTTCGATATAGCTGATACCTGATACTGAAACCATATGAACTTTCAGACCATACTCGACGGGCTTATTTTCCTTGCCTCGAACGATCGGACGAATATGTGGCTGAGCGAAGCTTACAATTCGATCGGGAATACTCGAAGGAGGGTTTGATAAGAAGTGTTTTTGCTCCTTTAGTATTCGTTGGCACATATTAAAAATGGCTGTTTCGCGGTCAGCCAAAAGTTTCGTTCCACTATTTTCAGTCCTAATAATTAGAAATTGCCCCAATAATTTCTCCAACAGGTAAACCAAGCTTCGCCTGCGTTTTAGGTTTTTCTTATGAGATCTTTTCTTCTTTTTCTGATAGTTGAGTTGTTTCTTCCGCTGATCATTGAACCGACTTCGAGGCATAGGAATCTTCAGGGCTTTACACCATAACTTCATCTGATTATGAACCCAACATATTGTGTCCCAGAGCAATTTGACTCTTGTAGGATTTTTGATTTTAACTTCATAACAGGTGGCATCCATTAGAATTGCTCCTACATTTTCAAGGTCATCTTTGAATGAACTAAGCATATTCTGCTGTAAAAGATCAAAATCAATATGCTCTCCAACTATCTTTTTCACCCGAGAAACATAGCCGTGTTCTTTGATTGTGTAGTTATCAGAAAACTGGCGAAAGCAGAACATCTGCAAAGCCCAATCTGTATTTATCCGTTCACGAAGTTGCTTGTCAGACATACCATTCATGCATGAACTCAGAAAAACCAAGGCGATCATTCCTTTCTTAGAAAGGTGCGCCGGCCGGCCAGTTTGATGCTCAGGATCCGGTAAAAGTGAAGCTAACTCATCAAATGGTAGTTCTTGATGAATTTGACCAAGCTTGGAATCTTTAAAAATCCACCACCTTGGGGATAAAGTTAATTCTTTGGGAAAAATTGAGGTTTGATGATATTTATTTGGCATCTTTAAATCAGTTTAAAAAAGAATACCCCAAAAATCGCCATTTTTGACGAGATTTGGGGTTATTTTTTGTCTTTTACTGACTTAAAACCACTGAATATCTATTAGTTAGATGTTTTCAGATAGACCGAATTTCAAAACGCACTTTGACTGCACTACTCCCCACTAAGTTTGTCCTATCAACAAAACTTAATTCTACATATGAAAAATTTGATTATCCTATTAGGTATTGCACTTCCTTTAGTGTTAAACTCGTGCGACGAGCCACATAGACACCCGAAGAGTTACTACGTTGACAAATTAAATCATACATTTATGTCTACAGATCAACAATTAGAAATTATCAGACAAGCCAAAGAAGATGGGTGGGATCTTCATTATATGTCTCCGGTGGCACATTACTATTAAAAACCGGAACTGATATAGAACGAAAAAAGGCTACCTTCAAAACCGAAAGTAGCCTTTTTTGTATTTAATCAAAACTCAAAATCAATACTTCATCCGTGCCCATTTGAGCAATACCCGATAATTCACTTTTGAGCCGTTCATCAGAATTCCGATGCGGTAAATGCGGGCAGCCAACCAGGTGGTGAATATAAAACCGCCAACGAGTAAAATCATTGAAAGGGCCAATTGCCAGATTGGTACGCCAAAAGGAACGCGCATCATCATCACGATCGGTGAGGTGAAAGGGATCATCGACATCCAAAAAGCAAAAGTGCCGTGCGGATCCTGAATCACGACCGTCAGAGAAATAATAGCGAACAGCAAAGGCATACTCAGCGGAAACATGAATTGCTGATAGTCACCATCCTGATCTACGGTAGAACCTACTGCGGCGAACAATGCGGCGTATAGCAGGTAGCCACCAAGGAAATAGAAGATAAAGGAGAAGGCGATCAATCCAAAGTTCATCGTCATGAGTGCATCCATCATTTGCGGCACACCATCAGCTGTTGCAGCCACCATGGCAGGGTCGGCCATCGCGGGAGCACTTGGCCCTACGCTCACACCCGTCAGGATGGCAATCAGGGTGGTCAGCCCGAAGGAAAGCACGATCCAGATCAAAAACTGGGTAAGCACCACGCCTGCTACCCCAATAATTTTCCCCATCATCAGTTGAAAAGGTCGCACAGAAGAGATGATCACCTCCACAATACGATTGGACTTCTCTTCAATCACCCCACGCATCACCTGCGTTCCATACAGAAAGATGAAGAAGTAAATCATGAAAGCACCGATATAACCAATCACCGTTGCCGCCTCCGAATGGCTTTCGGCTTCATCACCATCAGGGGTAACATTCACCGTTCGGATACCTACCGAAGGATTCAACTTCGCCAGCCACTCCTTTGACAAGCCCGATTCTTTCAGCTTCTCTTCCTGCAATTTCTGCGAAACCACCTTGCGGATTTGCTGCTTCAAAGAAATACCAGGATTCACTTCAGAGAAATACATCAGGTTCACATCCTCGCCCTTAGCAAGCCTTGGAATCAACAATAATCCGTCATAATCACCCGCTTCAAGCTCTTCCTTGGCATCCTCCACACTCAACTTTTCATAGACAAACGCCACATCACTTGATTTATTTTCCGTGAAAGCCTGCGCAAACATACCCGATTGATCAATCACATGCACCGTCTTGCTTTCCGGTCCGCTTTGTGCCAACCAAATCGGCACTGCCCACATGGCTACAAACAACAACGGCCCCAAGAGGGTCATCACCACAAAAGACTTTTTCCGCACACGGGTCAGATATTCCCGCTTTATAATTAACAATACCTTATCCATTAGACCGATTTTTCATTAGCCGAAGCAGGGCTAACGTGTTGAATAAATATTTCACTCATCGAAGGAATGATTTCCTCGAAATGTACCACGGGCACCTGGTCAATGACCAGTTTCAGCAAATCATTGCCTTTTTGTTCCTCCTTAAGCTGAAACAATGTTTCATGCTGCCCATGCGCTAAAGGTTGCTGATGAAGCACCTCAAAAGGGCTCGTCAATTGTACGGGGCTCTCGGTAATCAACTGATAACGGTTGCCCTTATGGGCTTTCTTCACCTCCCACTTGTTGCCTTCCAATACCTTTTCCGACTTATTGATCAGTGCAATATCATCACATAATTCCTCCACCGACTCCATGCGGTGGGTTGAAAGCATTACGGTACAGCCTCGGTCACGCAAGCCCAGTATTTCATCCCGAATCAGGTTGGCATTTACGGGGTCAAAGCCAGAGAAGGGCTCATCGAGGATCAGGAATTCTGGTTCATGAATCACCGTCGAGATAAACTGTACTTTTTGCGCCATCCCTTTGGAGAGGTCCTCCACCGCTTTATCGATCCAGGTCTTCAGCTCCAGTTTCTCGAGCCAATAGTTGATTTTTTGTGCGGCATCGTGCTTACTCAAGCCTTTCAGCCGTGCAAGGTACATCAGCTGCTCGCCAATTTTCATCTTTTTATACAGCCCCCGTTCTTCGGGCAGGTAGCCAATTTTTGAAATATGATGTGGCTGCAACCGCTCACCATCAAACAGAATTGTGCCACTGTCGGCATATATAATCTGATTTATTATTCGGATCAAAGTCGATTTTCCCGCACCGTTAGGGCCGAGCAAACCATAAATGCTCCCTTTGGGAACACTAAGGGATAAGCTTTTCAGGGCCTGATGGTTTTCGTAGGATTTACAAACTTGATCTATTTCTATTAAACTCATAAACAGGTTTTAATCATTTTGACAGCAATCATAAATAGGTACGAAATCTAAGGGAGATCTTCTAATTATCATTGCAACACATGGATATTTTCGTTGAATTGATTGAAAAAATTCGTCGAGATCAATAGATTGACAAAGTTTTGTTTTACCTACCATTTTAAAAAAATATAAATTGATGTCTTTTCCTTCAATTTTTAAATACCCGTTGCAAGGACTCCTGCTTTGCCTGTTGTTGAACTGTAATGCCTTTGCGCAGGGTAACCGCCCACCTGAGTGGCTCAATAAAATGGTGAAGGTTTCCTCAGAAACCCACGATAATGCCGGTACGCTGTGCATGGTGGATTTCCCCAATAAAAACCAGTGGATTGCCGTGGCGGGCTATGCCAACAAGGCTCAGAATGTCCCTGCAATTGCCAATTACAGCTTTGAGATTGGCAGTATGACCAAGATGTTTATTGCCACGGCTATTTTGCAGCTTCATGAGCAGGGCTTGCTCGATATCAATAAGCCGATCAGTAAATATATTGATGAGCCCTGGGTGAAAAACCTGAATCGCTTTAATAAAAAAGACTGGAGTGATTCGATTAGTATCCGCAGCGTAATGAACCACACGGCGGGAATTTATGATTACCTTGATGATGGCTCTGACGAGGCTACGATTGAAAAATATGGCTATCAGGGAAGGCTGAAGATTAGCCCTCGGGAGATTATTCGCACCTCCAACACGCGGGGCAGTTACGGCCCTCCGAACAAAAAATGGCGATACAGCAACACAGGCTATCAGGCCCTGGGGATTTTGATTGAAAAGGTCAGTGGGCAAAATTATCAGCAATACATTCGGACACATATTCTTCAGCCTGCCAACCTGACCCAAACCTACTTCGGAACAAATATGACCGAACAACAGGCAAAGACAAAAATGCAGGGGTACTTTAATGGTCAGAAGATACAAATGTCGTTTTACCTGGCTGGTGCGGCAGGGGAGATCGTCAGTACAATGCCTGATATGGTAAAGTTTATTCGTGCGTGGTGGCAGGGGGACTTCTTCAGCAAAGCTGAAACCACCCAGCTGTTGCGGAACAGCAGCTTTGTCGGCACAGGCTCCATTGGCCAATATGGCTTAGCGAACATGCACCTTTTTAATATTTATGGGCATAGCGGTCAGACTTTCGGTTTTAATGCCTTTGCAGGCATTATTCCTGAAAAAAATATTGTTGTGATTTGGGTGAGCAATGATTCCCAGGCCAGCGCCTACAGTCCCGTCATCAATATTGCAGATAAGCTTGATCCGCAGGATAAACATTAGGAACAAAAAAAATCCTGTACGCTTTAAAGTACAGGATTCTTTTATTTTGGGGGTATTTTGCTTAGCCCTGTACGCTAACAGGGACAATTGGCAAGGCCGACTTACTGTAAAGCAGAAAACCACCCTGCATATTTTTTACTTTGGTAAAACCATTGTTTACTAAAATCATGCTTGCCAAATAGCCCCGTAGTCCTTTTTGGCAATAAATGAGCTGTGTTTTTTCCGCATCCAGTTCTTCTATTCGATCTCTCAGCTGATCCAAAGGAATATTAATAGCCTCAGGAATTTGCCCCTGTTGTTGCAATTCCACAGGGTTACGGACATCAAGGAGCTGATAGGAGGTGGAATCTACCGTTTCAAGGTATTGTACCAGGTCTCTTGGGCTGATTTCCTCATGGGCGAATTTCATGGTATTCGAGGCTGTATAACCAGCAACCACAACAGGATCCTTTGCGGGTGAAAATGGAGGCGCATAGGCCAGATCAAGATTGGGCAGGTCTTGTACGGTAAGCTTTGCGTAAATGGCTGTCGCCAACACATCAATACGCTTATCAGCACCCTTTTCGCCAAACACTTCTGCCCCCAACAGTCGACCTGACTGTGGTTCATAAAACAGTTCCACAAATAAATCTTTCGGGTCAGGATAAAATCCCGGAGTAGATGCCGCAATAATCAGCGTACTTTTGAAGGGGATATTCCGCTGCTCAAGAGCATGCTCATTGAAG
The DNA here is from genome assembly GCF_036492425.1 of Persicobacter psychrovividus. Classification (NCBI taxonomy): domain Bacteria; kingdom Pseudomonadati; phylum Bacteroidota; class Cytophagia; order Cytophagales; family Persicobacteraceae; genus Persicobacter; species Persicobacter psychrovividus. Next base: position 300,522 of record NZ_AP025292.1, on the reverse strand, counting down.
CCTGTCCGCGCCATGGTATAATCAAACACCTTAACGATAGCCGTACCGTATGCGCCAGGGAACTGCTCATTTCCCCCTGCTGCATTTGCACCAGCTACCCGACCTCCCTTGTTGGAGTGCGTCCCCATAGGGAAGTAACCCGCCTCATTGTTAATGATGTTTTTAATGGACACATTATCCCCAGCGGCATAAATATCTGGCAGGCTGGTTTCCATTCGGCTATTGACCACCAACGCCCCATTTCCGATGGTATCAGCGCCTTTGTCTTTCAGTATTTCAGTATTTGGACGGCCACCCACGGCAGTCATCAAATAATCCGCTTTTATGATTTTATCGCCTACTTTTACGGCGATCAGGCGGCCATCTTCCACCACTGCTTCAGAAACTCCGACTCCAGTAATCACCTCGACGCCTCCAGCGCGCAATGCCTCTCCTGCAAGGTGACCAAATTTCTCGTCCCAGGTGGCCAGTATCGTAGGTGCCAATTCTACAAGGGTAACATTCTTGCCCGCCTTACAGAGGTTCTCAGCAGACTCCACACCTATCAGTCCTCCGCCAAGAATAACAATATCCTTCATCTCCGAGAGGTGATCGTAAATTTTATCGAAATCTGCCTGATTCCGCACATTCGACCAGTTGGAGGCTTCTACCAAATTAGGGATTTCAGGAACAAAAGGGCGGGCTCCTGTGGCAAAAATCAACTTATCATAAGTATAGTTCCCTTCAGGGGTAACCACGAGGTGCTGATCTGGGAGAATGTCAAGCACGGGTTCGTTCAAGTGCATCTCAACGGCAAAACGGTTTTCCAGCAATGCAGGCTTAATCACCAACAATTTTTCACGTTGCTTGATGGTATTTGAAAAAGCATAAGGAATACCACAGGTCGCATAACTGATGTAATCCGTTTTTTCAAATAGAAGAATGCGCGCATTTTCGTTCATTCTTCTTGCTTTAGCTGCTGCTGATGGGCCAGCAGATAAGCCACCGACGATGATGATTGTTTCTTGATTTTCCATATTATACCCTGCGCTCTTTGAAAGGGTGAGTCCCCCTCCACAGTTGGCGCGTTATCGTTGCTTAATGTTTTTCATCTGTTGCTGCCGCCTGAAGTCCTGATATTCCTGTTTCAATTCCCGCATACATTGCACACAAATACAGTCGCTGTATGCTTTTTCCTTGATGAAATCCTTTTCCTCTTGCGTAAATGTAACTGCGTTACACTGGCATTCAGTGATGTTACCTACCTTACATTCAAAATTGTTGCCACATCTTTGGCATGTCTTGGCTTCGTGTTTCTGGATCATCTTCTTTTCAGGAATTGAATCAGGTATCATCTCCACTGACGACTGATTCTGTTACAAATGAAATACAATTGTGGGTGGCGTTATATGACTTTTGTTACACAAGCCTTCCACGGGTAAATAAAATGGTATTCAAGAGGGAATACTTCGGCAACTTAGGCTTTCAATTTTTGGATCGCAATGACGAATGCAGTGGAAAAAGATTTTTTCACCTCAGTCAATGCTTTTTCTGCCTGTTTGCGGCTGGAAAACTCCCCAATCAGCAAGCGGTACTGTGTTTGGCCTCCTGCCCTTATTACCTGAACTTGTTGTTTGCCCAAAGGCGGTATTGTGGCCAGCTTTTGAAGCAAAAAATCGGTAGACTGATAATTGCCACACTGAATAACAAAGCCACTGCTTAAAGTGGCTGGCTGAACATTCAGCTCAAAAGTATGAATGAGGGCAGGTTGTTGGATTGTTTTTACGGAAGCATTCAAGGGTTTATTCGGGGCTGATTTTGGAGCTGCAGTCGCTTCAGGTGCTACGATCGGCCTTGACTCAGCGGCACCTCCTGCCAGGCCAACCACCTCGACAGTCGCGTCGATCACGCCCGTTTTTATTCCCCCGATCTCTTCCATGGCTTTCCTTGATAGGTCAACTACACGTCCCTTCGCATAAGGGCCGCGGTCATTTACTCGGACAATAACCGATTGCCCTGTCGCTTTATTGGTTACTTTCAGTTGGGTGCCAAAGGCAAAGGTACGGTGTGCGCAAGTCAGTTTTTTGTTACTGAAGCGTTCACCGCTGGCGGTTTTTCTCCCGTTAAATTTATTGGCATAATAAGAGACTTTACCGTGCAGGTGTTGCCCCATTTTCTGTGCCTGGGCATTATTGCTGAACATGAGCAATGGCACCGCCAGGAATAGTAAAGCACGCAGTATGGTCTTTGTCATCATTTTTTATTTTTGTAGTGGAATAATTTATTCAAACCAATGGATCAGAAAAAAAACACCCTCCCTGTTGCTCATCAGTATAGCATCGAGCAATTGTATCACTTCAGATGCGGCGCCTGTGCACAATGGTGGAGTATTGCTGACTTTCAGATTGTCGAACAAAAAAAGCTTTATTGCCCAAAATGCGGCCATAAAGCTCCCGTTGAATCCATTAAAAAATAAAGGTTGATCTTGAAAGGAAATGGTCGGGCTTAGATTTTCCCGACGATAATTGTGTCTTTTTTACAACTTTCCCGCGTAGAGGGGTAGTCGGTCATGTAATGTGCCCCACGGCTTTCATGTCGCCTCAAAGCAGACTGTATAATCATATCGCCTACGGCAGCACAATTACGCAACTGCAAAAGCTCTGGCGAAATACGGGTGCGCTTGTAGTAGTCCTCAATTTCTTTCAGATACACCGACATACGCTTATAAGCACTCTTGAGGTGGATTGTCGAACGAACAATCCCAACATAATCCCACATAACATGCTTGATTTGCGAAAGATTGCTTCGGATCAAAAACCATTCTTCTTTATTTTTCGCGCCAGAATCATCCCACGAAGGAATCACGATATTGGAGAAATCTCGGCGGTTTTTCAATCGTTTGGAAATGATTTTCTCTGCAGCACGATGCGTAAACACCAAAGCTTCCAAAAGTGAATTTGAAGCCAGGCGATTTCCCCCGTGAATCCCCGAATGTGCGGTTTCTCCTGCGGCATAGAGGTTTTGCATGGAGGTCAGGGCATTCAGGTTGGTCATTACCCCTCCACAAACATAGTGGGCGGCAGGGGTTACAGGAATCCTATCATGGGCAATATCTATCTTGAGGTGTTTTTTACAGTGCTGATAGATATTGGGGAAGTGCTTCAGTAAATCTTCTTTTTCAATATGTGACACATCAAGGAATACACATTCACTGCGCAATTGTTTCATCTCCGTATCAATCGCTCTTGCCACAATATCACGTGGGGCAAGTTCCAGGCGCTCATCATATTTATGCATGAAACGTTCCCCTCGCTCATTCACCAAATATGCTCCGTGTCCACGCATGGCTTCGGTAATCAAAAATGGTTTTTTCCCCGGATTGTAAAGGCAGGTCGGGTGAAACTGGATGAATTCCATATTTGCGATCCGCACCCCAGCACGGTAGGCCATTGCGAGGCCATCGCCTGTGGCTACCTCAGGGTTGGTGGTATGCTGATAAGCTTGCGATGCACCACCTGTGGCCAGCATGGTGAAATCTGCCTGAAAAGGAAGTACCCGCCTTGAATTGATATCAAGGATATAGGCCCCAAAACACATATTGAAATCTGCCCGCAGATTGCCCAGCACATGGTGTTCAGTGATGAGGTCCACACCCATGTGATGATCAAAGATCGTGATGTTCGGGTGTGCCTCCGCGCGTTCCAATAATGCGCGTTCTACTTCAGCCCCTGTAAGGTCGGCACAATGTAAAATTCGGTGACGGGAATGTCCTCCTTCTTTGGCCAAATTATAGCTACCGTCCTCATTCTGGTCAAAGTTACAGCCCATATCAATCAGCTCCTGCAGTCGGTCTGGGCCTTCCTGCACCAATACCTTCACGGCATCGGGATGGCAAAGGCCTGCCCCTGCAATAAGGGTGTCTTTGTAATGCAGTTCAACATCATCTGATTTATCCCAGACTCCCGCAACTCCGCCCTGTGCATAGCGGGTATTTGACTCCCTCGGTTCGGATTTGGTTACAATATTGACTTTACCATGTTCAGCAACTTTCAGGGCAAATGATAATCCAGCAATTCCAGAGCCCAAGACTAAAAAGTCTGACTTTACGATCGGCATAACTATTCAACTAAGCTTTGTAAAAAGGGCAACAGGTCATTTCTGAATCCATTTCTGCCACCAATTCAATTTACACAAAGCTAAATGATTTCGCTTTAATTCAAGCGGTAAACAATAAAAACTAAAGGGAATACAGCCCCAGCACTACACAAAGCAAAAAATCCATGGCCAAAGACCACGGATTTAATTACTTTCTTATCAAAACTTTAAACATTGAAGTTGGTCAATACACCAAATATCTTCCTGCCAGCAATTAATTATTTTGTGCTTCCACAACGCCAATCGCCGCCAATTGGACAATCTCACGAACAGAGGCTCCCAGCTGCAAGATCTGTACTGGCTTGTTCATGCCCAGCAAAATTGGTCCGACAGATTCTGCACCGCCAAGTTCCATCAGTAATTTGTAGGCAATATTACCCGAAGCCAAATCAGGGAATACAAAAGTGTTGGCCCCTTTCTCTGCCAAAGCACTGAAAGGGTAAACCTCCTGCTGAAGTTCAGAATTTACCGCTACATTGGCCTGAATGTCTCCTTCCACTACCAATTCTGGCTGATTGCCCTTAACGATCTCAACGGCCTGCTGCACCTTTGCTGGTACCTCTCCTTTAGCAGAGCCAAAGTTAGAGTAAGATAATACCGCAATACGAGGTTCGATATTGAAGGAACGCACACGCTCGGCTGTCAGCTCGATAATTCCCGCCAGCTCTTCTGCCGAAGGGTTCACATTAACCGTTGTATCTGCAAAAAAGTACGGATTATTATTGGCCGTAACGATGTTCATTCCCGCTACACGATTTACATCAGCGCGCTTGCCGATCACCTGTAAACTTGGCAAAAGTGCATTAGGATAATCCTGCGTAACGCCACCCAGCACCACATCTGCCTGGCCATTTTCAACCATCATTGCGGCATAGTTACTGCGATCGCGCATGGATTTCACACATTGTTTCAACGTCATGCCCTTGCGCTTGCGCGTTTCCCAGAGCTGAGCTCCGAATTCCTCGCGCTCATCGTTTCTTCTCATCGGATTGATGATTTCCACCTCAGGCATTTCCAGCTGCAATGCTGCAATTCGGCTGCGGATCAGTTCCTCGTTCCCTAAAAGAATAGGTGTACCGATAGCTTCATCCATAATACTGAAGGCCGCCTGAATCATTTTCGAAGACTCGCCATCAATCATTACAATGCGCTTTGGCTGACTTTTGGCCGTGGCAATTACATCGCGAATCAAGCTTTGGTGAATACCTATACGCTCTTCGAGTTCCACACGATAAGCATCCCAATCATCGATGTGCGTGCGTGCTACACCAGAATCAATCGCTGCTTTGGCTACTGCAGGGGAAATCCTGCTGATCAGGCGTGGATCCAGTGGCTTAGGAATCAAATACTCGCGCCCAAAGCTGATAGCCTGCTCTCCGTAAGCCTGCTTCACCATTTCAGGAACAGACTCTTTGGTCATCTCTGCCAAAGCACGAACAGCGGCAAGTTTCATTTCTTCATTGATGGTGGTTGCCTGTACATCAAGCGCTCCACGGAAAATATAAGGGAAGCCCAGCACGTTGTTCACCTGGTTGGGGTGATCAGAACGGCCAGTCGCCATGATAATATCCTTACGGGAAGCCATTGCCTCTTCATAAGGAATCTCTGGGTCAGGATTTGCCAAAGCAAAAACAATCGGGTTTTCAGCCATGGACTTCACCGCTTCTGAAGAAAGCACATTGGCACGCGATAAGCCAAGGAACATATCAGCCCCTTTGATCGCCTCCTCGAGTGTTGAAACATCTCGGCGGTCTGTGGCAAACATCGCCTTACTTTCGTCCAGGTTTTCTCGGTCGTTTTTAATCACACCCTTGGAGTCGAGCATCAGGATGTTTTCCTTTTTTGCTCCCAAAGAAACGTACAATTTGGTACAGGCGATTGCAGATGCTCCTGCGCCATTCACCACAAACTTCATTTCTTCGATTTTCTTGCCAACAATCTCCATGGCATTCAACAATGCTGCGGAGGAGATGATGGCTGTACCATGCTGGTCATCGTGCATCACAGGAATGTTCATTTCCTTGATCAGCGTCTGCTCAATTTTAAAGCTTTCTGGTGCCTTGATATCCTCAAGGTTTACCCCCCCGAAGGTGGGCTCCATGGCTTTTACAATCTGAATAAATTTGTCAGGATCTTCCTCATCGATTTCAATATCGAAGACATCAATCCCTGCGAATTTTTTGAAAAGGACACCTTTCCCTTCCATCACAGGCTTGGAGGCTTCTGCACCGATGTTTCCTAAGCCCAAAACGGCTGTACCATTGGAAATTACCCCTACAAGGTTCCCCTTGGCGGTATATTTGAAGGAATTGCTTTTGTCTTTAGCAATTTCAAGACATGGCTCTGCTACCCCTGGAGAGTAAGCCAAGGCCAAATCCAACTGGGTACTTACTGGTTTGGTAGGAACAACCTCAATCTTTCCTGGAGTGCCTTGCTGATGGTAAGCTAAGGCATCTCGCTTTAATTTGTCTGACATATATTATTGTTAATTTTTAGAGTCGTAAGGGATCTATAGGAGAGGTGGGTGATCAGCGAATCATCATATTCAACCTATTAAAAGAACGGGTGATTTGTAACTGACACACGACCGATTTTCTCTCCGTCATCAGGCACAAAACACCAGCTTCCTTTACTCAGGCCCGAAGTCTTTCTCATATAAAATAAGTCCTTCAACAAGCCATGAATTGAATATGATCAGGTATTTATAACTGTTTACTTACTTTGAGGTTTTGTGGCTGTATTTCCTTTAGGCAATTGGTCAGAGGTTCTGAAGGTCCAAAGGATCGTTTCCAACTCACGCATCATTTCTCTTTTGTTGCCACCTGGGCGATACAAAAAGCCTTCAATATAAAACAGTTTCTTTTGGGCTTCATCCACAATAGCGTACCCCACATAAGTTCCACCCATGGCAATCTCGTGCAATCGCCACAAGCCTCGAATCTCTACGGCATATTTCCCATTAAAATCCACCACCCTTGATTCTGGCTTCAGGATTTTTTGGGTTTCCATATAAGAGTTCGGGTCATCGCTGCCCAAAACATGCTGCTTGCAAAGGCGGTCACGCCAGGCAACAATAGCATCAGGCTCAAGCTGTGACTCATCAGTGAATGGTATGGAGGCCATAAAGAAGTTTTTATCAATTTTCTGCCCTGGGTTACGGAACCACAAGAAATCTTCCGCCTCTTCCGCTTTTTTGTAACCAAAAGGAACGCGCATACTCGCCCCGAATTTTTTAGTGATGTTAAAGGCCTCTACTTTTGATTCCTTGGTGTACAAATCCCTGATCACACGCTTCTTCACGCGATTGTTCAGGTAATTTTGAATCACTTCAGCATTCACCATAATTTTCCCTGCCAATTCTTCCTGTGTCTTACCATAGAAGAAAACCACTTCCTGACCGCGCGCATAAACATCTTTGGCCACAGACATATAGTCGCCTGGGTTCGCATTGTCCAGCTTATTTTTGATGCTCGCTGGAACAGCCTTTTTAGTCAGTGCGTTGCCTCGGCTTTTATTATCTGAGGTGTAAACCCTAATGATCGTTGCCTGGTGCAATAAAGAAGCCGTGAAAGTTTTTGGAGTAACGTGAATCACCTTGAAGCGGGGTTCAGGCTGTGGGAGCACGGGGTAATTGCTCTCAATCACATCTTCAATTGCCTCACCAACGGCCCCTTTCATCGCTACAGAGTCCATCACAAGAATGATCTGCCCAAACTGACCTGTAGCCGCGGGAAGGTATTCTTTTTTGCGACGGCCTGAAGAATCGGTATCACAAGAACTTAAAATTAAAAGTAACAGTACAAAAACAGCCCCTGCGGACTTCAACATATTTTTCATTATGATTACGGATTTTGTTGGCGGATAAAGCAATTAAAATAGGAAGCGAAACGTTCCAAGCTCCAAGTTATAAATTTCAATTTATCCTACCGAATGAAAAGCCCAAGATCCCCCTAAAAAATAAAAACCGAGCATTTGCTCGGTTCTATTCAGCAGTTGTTATCCTACTTTAAGTTTTTGGCCCACCTTGAGGTGATTAGATCTCAGCCCATTCCATTTTTTCAGCTGACTGACCGTTAGGCCGTCAATTTCTTTACAGATGCTCCAAAGGCTATCCCCAGATTTAACGACATAAATTTTGCCTGAAATTGGTTTGCTTTTAGCTGTTGACCTCTTCGAAGAGCTTGTTTTCTTTGCGGAATGCTGACGGTTATATTTTTTTGCCTGATGGTCGAAATACGATGGTTTCACCCAAATATCAAGACGCTGACCGACCCGAATCATGTTGCCTCGAATGTTGTTCCACTCACGGACATCCGAAACCCGAACCCCATACCGTCGGGCAATCTTGCCAAGCACATCCCCTGACCGTACTCTGTGACGAATACGCTCACGTCCGTATACACTGCCAGGAATATTTCGCGCGATCATGTCGATTTCCTTCTGACCGTAAGTTGCTGAATCCAGTAAAATTTCAGCATCGGCAGTAAACCGCTCCGCAGCTTCCACAGGCAAAATCAATGGGTAAGATTTTGCAAAAGGAGGGATAGCATCGTGCTTTAATGATGGGTTGAGCTTGCGAAGGTCCTCAGGGCAAATCTCCAACTGATTGGCCAACACTTTCAGGTTGGTAAACTGACTTACCAGCACCTCTCGAAAATCTGGCAAATAGGCCGGGTCATCGACATACAAATTATGCTCTTCAGCATATTTCATGGTATAAACGACCGCCGCAAACTGCGGTACATAGGAGCGGGTTTCGCGCGGGAGGTAATTGTAAATTCCCCAGAAGGTCTTTTTTCCTGATCGACGAATGGCTTTACGCACATTTCCTGGCCCACAGTTGTAGGCTGCCAAGGCCAATTCCCAGTCATTGAACTGACTGTACAAACTGGTAAACATTTTACAGGCGGCCTCTGTGGCTTTCACAGGATTCACTCGGTCGTCATAATAGGAGGTGCGCTGCAACCCATATTCACGACCTGTAAAATACATAAATTGCCAAAGCCCCATCGCCCCTGCGTGCGACCTTGCTGCAGGCCTCAGCCCTGATTCTACAATAGAAAGGTATTTTAACTCATCGGGAAGATTATACTGCGCCAGTGTTTTTTCAAAAATCGGGAAATACATATGTGATTTTCGAATGATTTCCTTGGTATAGCCACGGTTACGCAGGGTGAAGTAGTCAATAAAATTCTTCACCTTTTCGTTATAATGCATTGGAATGCGCTGCTCGGCATCCAACAATGCCATACGCTCACCAACCACCTTATAACCAGGATCTGGGATATATTCATAATCATAATCTGGTGATACCATCGGCATCGACACCTCATGATCGGGGGTAACTTTGTTATTATCAGTATGCTCAGCTTTAACTGTTGCGGTTAGGGCCAACATCAAGCTCACCAATCCTATTGTTTTCTTCATAATCATTCTTCTTCCAACGCAAAATCACGCTTTATGCGGTGATTGCCATCAAGGCACCTGCAGCTCAGGCTATCAACTCTTGCCTCGTACAAAGAGGAGACCAAAGGCTGATTCCAAACCTGAATTTGCACCAACTTATTTAATTACATCCCAGCCTATATTCTACCCGCAAAACCATTACCGCACTAAAAGACTGTTAATAAGGATATTAGATGCAAAAATACAGATTACCCTTACAATTGTATGACTTAATGACGATTTTTTTCGAGATATAGGGGTCAAAAGGAAAGTTTAGCTGCTTTATTTTCAGGAATTGCAAAAAAAGAACTCCTACGATTTAAGTAGGAGTCTTTATTATTTTTTAGCCTTCGCAGCTTGCGGCGGCCCTATGTAGAAGATCAAGCGTTATTTTTTGATCTCTTTACCTGCATCGTCAATTTCATCTTTAATCTCTTTGGTCGCATCTTTGAACTCGCGAATTCCTTTTCCTAAGCCACGCGCCAATTCAGGAATTTTCTTTGCTCCGAAAAACACTACAACAAACAGAATAATAATTATCCATTCTGAGCCACCCATATTAAACATATCACTAATCTTTAAATATAATTTCTTGTTCTATAAACAAATATACACAATCCGACTGCGACGACAAAACACAAATTTCATTTCAAATTAATGACAGCTAACGACTTCGCAACCAAGATTGCGGATTCAGTTTCTCGCGCTGCTTCCAAACCTGAAACTGAAGTTCCGATTTTCCATCAGCATCGGTACTTACAATCCCGATCGGGTCTTTATCTTCGACCACTTGCCCTACTTTCACCGTGCTTTGCTTCAGCTTGGCGTAAACCGTAAAGTATTCCCCATGCTGTACAATAATGACCGTATTCATCTCCCCAGGTACATGTGCAACAGTTTTTACAACCCCTTTGTGTACTGCCCGAACGATTTCTTTTGATTTAGTTTGAATATCAACGCCAGGGTTTTCAATCATTACCCCCTTCAGGGCAGGGTGAGGGTGCTTTCCAAAGCTTTGACTCACAAAGCCAGAATTTACGGGCCAATCCAATTTTTTTCTGAATTTCGAGAAATCCGCACCAATGAAGGCCACATTCGCTTTACTTACCTTAGCAGATTTCTTCGCTTTTGAGGTCTTGCTTGATGCTTTCGCCTTGGCCATTTCCTCCCGAATAACATCGGCAATCAGGGTGGCCAAATGCGCATCAGCCTGCTTCCGCTTTTTCAGTTCTTTCTTTAGTTTTCGGCTGCTCTTTTTCAGCTCAGCTAATACGCTGCCCTGTTTTTTACGCAAGGCTTCGAGCTCCTGAAACTCTCCCATTTTTGCCACCAGCAACTGATCTTTTTCCTGCTTGGCCTCATTGATCGCCTGCTGCTGATCTTCGAGTGTCTGGCGAACGGAAAGAATCATTTCAATCTGGTTTTTACGCGCCTTGGAGTACTGCCGCATATATTGCACCCGCATCACGAAGTCGTGAAATGTTTTTGCGGAAAACAAAAAGAGGAGATTATTCTGACTGAGCTGCGACTTATAAGCCGTATGCGCCATTTTAGCATATTCTTTCTTCAGCCCTTCAAGGTCATTGCTCATGCTTTCGATCACCTCACCAAGCTCCTCTACACGACCATTGAGCACGTCTACCTCCTGTGTAATCGAAGACATCATCTCCTGTCGGGTTTTTATCTGCTCATTTAGTGCATTCAACTCCCCGACCGTCGCTTTGGTGGTCTTGGCATTCTGAGAAAGGATTCTGGCGGTTTCGGCAATCTTCTTTTTGTTTTGCTCACGCTCACGCTCGAGTTGCTGTTTATTGCGCTGCGCAAAAGTAACCTGCGGGAGGCAGGTGAAAACAAAGAGCGAAAAAAGGATGCTGAAAAATAACTTATTTAATGACATACCGCGAGGAAACTTTAAAAGGGAAGCTCAGCTTCTTTTCATTAATATCAACCTTCTGGAAGTGCATTTTCACCTTGGTAGAAAGGGTACGTCCAGATTGGTCATAAAATACCAAGTCCACGGTATTCTCAAAAGGAAAAATATCAGATTTTCGCTCCCGACGGCTCAGCTTCATCATCGGGTTATCTGTATTTTTACTTTCCTTGTATTCTTTCTTATGCTGTTTTTTCTTGATTTTACTCTTGATGTCCTGAAAGTCCGCATACTGAAGGGTCAGGCTGTTGCCCGTTGTAGGCTGCAAGGCCTGTGTCTGTACGATTCGGTAAGTCAGTGGATCAACCTGCGACTGGTAGCGCATTTTATCACGCTGCTGATCGAGCAAAAAATAACTGCTTTCCCGTTTCACACGGTCTTTGGGCATTTTATCTTCCACCAAATCCCCTACAATAATAGATTGCAGGGTGTGGAAATCCAGTGTTACTTTATAGCGTTCGCTTAATTGTGAATAGGAGAGGGCATATACCTCCTTTTTCAGTTTATTGATAATCATGATGGTATCTGGGGTAAACTGCGCACGCATCACCTCTACGCCCAAGCCTGGAGAAACCGACATCCAGATAATGGAATCGGCTTTCATCCGAAGATTGACCGTCGCCCCGATTTCTTTGTCGCCATCGGAGAAGCCAACCTTCATCTTTCCAGAAAGGTAATCAAAGTCAAGGTTATCAACTCTGAAATCACTTTTCTCTACCAGTTTAAATCCTGCCATACGTTTGTTACAGGACATCATGATTACTGAAAATACAACTACTAAAAGGAGGGAATAATTCCTATTCATATAATTTTTGATGCTTGATCTTTTTGTCGATAAATTCGGAAGCATCCCCTTTTTTCTTTGCCTTTTCCCAAAACTTCAATGCCTCTTCTTTATCGCCAAGCTGAAAAAGTGCATCGCCGTAGTGTTCCAAAACAGCCCCTGAGGCTTCTCCTACATCAATTGCTTTTTTGATGTTTGTACGGGCGCCTTCATAGTCACCCATTTGGTAAAGCACCCAGCCGTAAGTATCCAGGTAAGTTCCGTTTTCAGGATGCAGTTTAACCAACTTCTCGGACATCTGCTTGGCTTCATCCAATTTTTCTTTTCTCAGCGAGAGAAAATACGCATAATTATTCAGGACATGCTCACTGTTAGGGTCAATTTTCAGGGCATCCTCATAAGCCTGATCCGACTTGCTGTTTTCCCCAACACCATTGTAGGCATCGCCCAACTGTCCGTAAAAAACAGTCGCCAACTGCTCATTATTTCCTGACAGCTTTCTTCCTTGCTCCAAAGCGTTGACCGCCTTGTCATAATTTTTTTCCATCAGGTGAGCAGTACCACTGAAGTAATACAGCATCGCTTGGTTCGGGAACAGTTCCAATGCCTTTTCTGAATGTGTGATAGCGGCTTTCATGTCCTGCTCATCAAAATCGATATTGATGATATTCTGCCAAACGGCTAAATTGTTATCATCAAATTCAATAGATTTCAGATAGGCTGCTTTGGCCTTTTGCTTTTCATTCAGTGTAAAGTAATAATCACCGTAAAGTGCGCGGGCGTTGGCATCTTCAGGGTGTACTTTTACCAACAACTCACAAAGTTTCTGAGCTTCTTCCTTGACGTCTTCTTTTGTCATTTTCTGAAACAACCCAACCACATAAGGCAGCTTGGCTTCAATGCTCATTTTCGGATCTGCCATTGCCGAATGGATATTCTTTTTGGCCTCGACGTAATCACCTTGCTCTTGCTGAATTTGTCCCAATAGCATTCGCACCTGAGAGCTGTTTTCGGTTTCAAGGTAATCTGTCAGCATTTTCTGTGCTTCAGCAGTTTTACCGTTTGACAATAAAATTTCTGACAGTGCCAATACATAACGTGGCTCATCAGGAAAAGCCTTGATTAACTTTTCACCTTCTGCTACGGCTTTATCCAGCTTTCCTTGCTGAATATAAATTTTTTGTTTCTGAAAAATCACCTGATCATTCAAACCAAAGCGAGCTTCTACTTTATCGAGCTCCGCCAAAGCCTCGTCATATTTCTTCATGTAAAGATACAGGCCTGCAAGCTCATAGCTGAACTCGTCGGTTTTCTCCACATTTGCCATCAGGGATTTGTAAGTTGAAATTGCCTTTTCAAGCTCTCCAGTTTTTTTATAAACCTCCGCATTAATCAGGTAATAGTAGCGGTTCGTGTTGTCAAGTTCAAGGGCTTTTTCAGCATATTTCTTGGCATTCTCCAACTCCTTTCGATGGATAGAAATTTCCGCCAGTTTAAAATAAGCCGCCGCATTATTGGGGTCGAATTCAAGTGATTTCTCGAAGTAAACAAAAGACTTCGCCATATCTTCAAGCATGAAATATTTCTCCGCTTGGGTAAAATACATCTCCGCATTTCTAATTTCCTTCTGCGTAGGAACTTTTGCTACCGCTTCTTTTTTATGCTTTTTTTTACGCTTCTTTTTTTTCTGAGCCATCGCCTGATCGGCAGAAACAAGTACTGAGGAAGCGATCAATAAGCTTACCCCAACACCACGTAAGATTTTGGAAATATTCATTCGTGCGCGTATTATTTTAAAATTTGTCGTGCGATCCAATTTGACCGTCTTAGTAAAACGAAAATTACGGATAAACAGCCAATATCCCCTGTTAAAATTGTAAAAACAAAGGATTCAATAGCCAATCGGTCAAAAATAATTTTATTTATACACAAAAAAGGCAAAAAAATGAGCACGTCATTTCTTTGCCTTTTCATGATGATTGACTGCCGTTTACTCTGCAATCGTATTGAAATCCCCTACGCTCATGGTTTTTGATTTACCATCAAAAGAGGCGTGGTTACCAATCATAGAATCTTTTAGGATCGCACGGTTGATCTCACTGTCTTTTTGAATAATGGAGTTCTCCACCCTTGCGTCTGTTATTTCTGTACGGTGCCCTACTGAAACGTGAGGCCCTACCACAGAGTTGATGATTCGAGCCTGACGGCCGATATACACAGGAGGGATAATCACGGAATTGATGATTTGTGCGGTAGGGTCTACCAAATCTTTTTCATCCTTGATATATTCCAAATAACGGTGATTGGTATTTACAGTAGCCGTTTTATTACCACAGTCCAGCCATTCCTGCACTGTTCCAGGGTAAAACTTCGTGCCGCTGTTGGTCAAATTCTCCAACACACGGGTCAGTTGATACTCCCCGCTGTCCATGATTTTATTGTCAATCAACGTACTAATTTCCTGACGAAGGTCTTCTCCTTTTTTGAAGTAGTAAATACCGATGATCGCCAAATTGGAAACGAAAGATTTCGGTTTTTCCACAAAGGCCATAATTCGCTTTTGATCATCAAGCTGAACAACACCAAAAGCCGAAGGGTCTTCCACTTCTTTCACCCAAATAATACCGTCTTGCTCTATATCCAGCGTAAAATCTGCCTTGAAAAGGGTATCAGCAAATGCCACTACGGTTTTTCCTTCCAGAATTTCCTTCGCACAATAAATGGCATGTGCAGTTCCTAAAGCTTCTTCCTGATAAAAAATATGGCCTTTAGCACCTGTGCGAGAGGCAATTTGGATCAAATCTTTCTCTACATCCTCACCAAAATTTTTACCAATTACAAAACCGATGTTTTCTACTTCAGAAGGGCAAACTTTTACGATATCTTCTACCAGACGCTCAACAATAGGCTTACCTGCAATTGGAACTAATGGTTTAGGCACGGTCAGGGTATGCGGACGCATTCTTTTCCCCATTCCTGCCATAGGAATAATAATATTCATGAACTATATGATGAATTGAGATTAAAAAACTATTTTCCTGTGCTTCCGAAACCGCCCGCTGCACGCGCAGAATCTTCCAGCACTTCTACTTCTTCCCAGGCGATTTGCTCATGCTTGGCAATCACCATTTGCGCAACGCGCTCTCCATCCTGCACGACGAAAGGCTCATTGGATAAATTTACCAAAAGCACTTTCACTTCGCCACGATAATCGGCATCAATGGTTCCTGGGCTGTTCAATACTGACAAGCCATGCTTGAAGGCCAGACCACTACGTGGACGAATTTGCGCTTCAAAACCAACAGGAAGTTCCATGAACAAACCCGTTGGGATCAATACACGCTCCAGTGGACCAAGGGTAATAGGTTCAGAGAGGTTGGCATTGAGATCAAGACCTGCCGCTGCTTCCGTTTGGTATTGCGGAAGGCCATGCTTTGATTTATTAATTACTTTAACTTTCATTACGATATATATTTTTCAGCCTACTTCTATACAGATCGGCGTTGAATCATTTTTCGCTCCAAAATAAACACCATTGCGACAAAGATCAAAAAGATCAGCAGTTGAATCCCTTTTAATATCAGATAATTATCAAAATGCATATGATAACAGCAATAGGCCAACACGCCTGAGGTACTCAGATAAAGCAAGCCCCGACCAACCTGATAAGGAACAGGGTAATGCTTTTTCCCCAAGATGTAGCTCACCACCGTCATTCCGCCATAAACGGCAAAAGTAGCCCAGGCAGACCCCATATATCCGATTACAGGAATCAGAAAATAATTTAGAACGATGGTCATGATTGCCCCACCAACAGAGAGGTAAGTGCCGAAATAAGTTTTATCGGTAAGCTTGTACCACATGGACAAGTTATAATAAATACCCAAAAACAAGTTGGCCATCAGCAAAATTGGAACAGCATCCATGGCCATGCGATAGGCCTTCTGACGGAGAAATAAATGGGAGATAATATCAAGGTTGGCTACCACTGCCAAGAAGGCAATACTCCCGAAAGCGGTAAATACATGGGTTACTTTCCCCAAAAGAGCGGGGGAGTTTTTATCCTGAGCATTATTGAAGAAAAAGGGTTCTGCGGCATACTTATAAGCCTGAATCGCCAGGTTCATGAATATTGCCAACTTGTAACATGCGCCGAATATTCCCAAAATTTGCTGATTGGTGTAGCCAGGGTAAAAGCCAACAGGCAGTATTTTCTTTAGCATCAGCCTTGAAAACATCTCGCTTGTTGTTCCTGCAACACCCATAAATAGCAATGGGACACCATAAATCACCATCGGCCGAACGGTCTTCCAGTCGAGCTTAAACCTGAACCTTTTGTAAATACCAAAATGCATGACCGAATTTGCCATGGAGGCCACCATATTGGAAAATATCACAATTGCGGGCCCAAGTGCTGGAGTGTAAATTTCACTGACAAAAGGGTAGAGGGCAGGAAAGGCACCATTGGTCATGATTTCATTCATCCCCACCAAAAGTATAATATTCAGCCCCATGTTCACCAGAATATTGATCATCTTGGTGATGGCAAAACGCTTGGCACGCCCCTCAATCCTCAGCTTTGCAAAAGGGAAGGCATTGATACCATCGAGCATCAGGATAAAAGCCAGCGCATACACATAAGCCTCCTTGCCTGGGTATTCCAGGTAATTCATGATCGGAGTAGCACAGGCCACCAAGCCTAAGGCCAAAATGGTATCGACAATCATTACTATCGACAATACCCGATTGAAAATCTTCTGCGTGTCTGCTTTATTCTGAGAAACGAAGCGGAAAAATGTGGTTTCCATCCCGAAGGTAAACAGGATCAGGAAAAAGGCAACATAGGCATAAAGCTCTGTCACGACACCATATTCTGAAGGGCTCAGAAATTTGGTATATAACGGGACTAAAAAATAATTTAGAGTCCGCCCAACGATACTGCTCATCCCATAGAGAACCGTATCGCCAGCAAGTTTTTTCAACCTACTCATTCAAAAATGCTTATAAACTAAGGAAGGATTGGGTAGCCCAATCCTTCCTGATTATTTTAAAACTATCTGTTTCTTATTTTACTCTCCCAAAAACTCAGGATTTCGCTTTTCCAAAAAAGCATTTACGCCTTCTTTAAAATCAGAAGACTTACACAAATTGGAAAAATTATTCGCCTCAGACTGATAACCAGCATCGGTACCTTTAGATGCCGCATTCACACAGCTGATCACAGAACCAATCGCCAAAGGAGCTTTATTAATGATTTTCGACATAATCTCACGCGCCTTAGTCATCAACTCTTCATGTGAATAAACCACATGGTTCACCAAGCCTAAAGCTTTGCCCTCAGCCGCAGGAACATGGTCTCCTGTAAGCATAAGTTCTATTGCTTTTCCACGACCAACAATGTGTGCCATACGCTGCGTACCACCAAAACCAGGGATCAACCCCAAATTAACTTCTGGTAAGCCAAAGCGCGCATTTTCTGTCGCCACACGAATATGGCAAGCCATCGCCAATTCACAACCGCCCCCAAGAGCAAAGCCATTCACTGCCGCAATAACGGGCTTATGGCAATCCTCAATAAGTGCGAACACTTCCTGCCCTGTTTCGGAATATTTTCTTCCATTCAGCTCATTAAGGGTCTTGATTTCGTTGATATCCACCCCTGCAGAAAACGATTTCTCGCCTGCGCCGGTGATGATCATCCCCAACACTTCCTCGTCATCATATCCCTGCTGAATAGCTTCCCGAAGTTCTTCCAATGTCTGTAAGTCCAGCACATTGTACTTTTCAGGTTTATTGATCGTCAGTAGCAGAACGTGATCTTCTACCGCAAACTCGATGGATTTAAACATTACTTAAATGGAATTTTTTTACCAAATATAAAGGATGACCTTAAAATCACAAAGGATGTTGAATGAATTTAAAGAAACTACAAAGCCAGCACAAGTACCCGCCTGAACTCCCTTCCCTCCAATGACTCCTCATTTTAAGCCCATTAGCTTTATTTGAAATTTTATTGTGGCGAAATTAAAGCAATTTCCTGACCACAAAAAACATTCGTGCTTAATTTAAGCATCAGTCTAATAAAAATCTATTTTTAAAGCAAAACAAGTCAAGTCGATAATTTATTTTGTTAAAAAAAATCATAAAACCCACCACTTAGTGTAAATCATAACAAAGAATTCATTGATATTTTTCTTAAATTGATC
This sequence comes from Persicobacter psychrovividus, assembly GCF_036492425.1. Lineage (NCBI taxonomy): Bacteria > Pseudomonadati > Bacteroidota > Cytophagia > Cytophagales > Persicobacteraceae > Persicobacter > Persicobacter psychrovividus. The sequence goes on along the minus strand of NZ_AP025292.1, from coordinate 282,023 downwards.
GAAGAATTGATATTCAACAAAGCCTAAATCATCCCTAAATACCAAATTATGCCCAACAAAACCATCACTGTTGCCCATGGCGACGGCATCGGACCAGAAATCATGGCAGCCACTTTAGCCATTCTTAAAGCGGCGAATGCACCTATTGATATTGAAGAAATTGAGATCGGTAAAGAGGTTTACCTGAAAGGGATTTCCGCAGGCATTGCACCTGAATCGTGGGAATCACTGCGAAGAAATAAAATATTCCTTAAAGCACCGATCACCACTCCACAAGGCGGAGGATTCAAAAGCCTTAATGTAACCACCCGAAAAACCCTGGGGCTTTACGCCAATGTGCGCCCCTGCCGATCTTACTACCCTTATGTTCAGACGCACCATCCGCTAACGGACATGGTGATTATTCGTGAGAACGAGGAAGACCTTTACGCAGGAATCGAGCATCAGCAAACAGAAGATGTTGTACAGTGTTTGAAACTGATCTCAAGAAAAGGCTGTGAAAAGATTGTCCGCTACGCTTATGAGTATGCACGTAAGTACGGCCGTAAAAAAGTAACCTGTATGACCAAAGACAATATCATGAAACAAGCCGATGGTTTGTTCCACAGAGTCTTTGATGAAGTAGGAAAAGAATACCCTGAAATTAAGCAGGAACATATGATCATTGATATTGGCTCTGCCATGATCGCCGATCGCCCTCACATTTTTGATGTGATCGTCACCCTGAACCTTTATGGTGATATCATTTCTGATATCGCTGCGCAAATCACGGGCTCCGTGGGACTTGGCGGATCATCAAACGTAGGGGAGAACTATGCCATGTTTGAAGCCATTCACGGGTCTGCACCTGATATTGCGGGTAAGGATATAGCCAATCCTTCGGGCTTGATTAATGCCGCTGTGCTGATGCTTGTTCATATTGGTGCCCCAGAAACGGCGGCTAAAATTCAGAATGCATGGTTAAAAACCATTGAAGATGGCTTTCACACTGCTGATATCTACGATAAGAACAACAGCAAGGCCTTGGTAGGCACTACTGCTTTTGCCGATGCCGTAATCGAGCGTTTGGGTCAGGTACCTTCGGAACTAAAAGCCGTAACCTATTCCGAGCAAAAGAGCGAGCCATTACCGATGAGCGTTTACCCTCCACAAACCAAAACACTTGTTGGAATTGATGTATTCGTGGACTGGAAAAGTGAAACCATGAACCCTAATGAAATAGGGGAAAGGTTAGCCGCACTACAACCTGACGGCCTGAAATTAAAAATGATCACCAATAGAGGTGTCAAGGTATACCCTAATGGGAACCCTGAAATTTCCTGTTCAGACCATTGGCGTTGTCGATTCACCGCTACAGCGGGTACCAACACCCATCAGCAGGTGGCTGATCTTTTAACTTTGATGGCGAAAAAGAATATCGATTTTATCAAAACGGAACACTTGTATGATTTTGACGGAGAAAGAGGTTACTCTTTAGGACAGGGCGAATAAGGTCAGCTATGAACTGACAAACGCCATGTTATAATTAAATATTTAGCGATGACCTATAACTCAGCATAGGTCATCGCTTTTTTTATATTCAAAAAATCTGTGTTTCATTCCAGTAGAAATAACCCCGATTTTCGACACAAAAAATCATCTTCATATTTTGCACTCCAAATATTACATCTAAATAAGCTCCTAAATTTAAATTCTTTAATACCATACTGATCGTCATCGTTATACCCACCAAACAACCATTCAATTATGACGATGACAAAGCATCTTTCTTTCCTTTGCCTTATGGTATTGCTATTGGTCGCGGCCTGTAACAATAAACCTGACGAAGGAGTCCAACCAAATTCTACTGCATTAGAAGACCTGTCGATTCCCGAGGATTTCAATTTTGAAACTGAAAACATTAACAGTATCACTATTGATACTGACCTTAAAAACACCCCTTTTCGGTTAATGAATGAACATTTAGCCGTTATCCTTGAAGAGAAAACAGATGCCAATGGTCAATTTTCACACGCCTTGAATATCCCTACTGCCTCTGACAAAATCTACCTTCAATTCAATAAAATTGGCGTTCCACAAGATTCCTTTGCCATCTCAAGAAGTGCTGGCTTTGATTTCCAGCTGAAAACCAGCAGAGGAAACGAAAGATCCCAGGCGACAAAAATCAACGGCGACCCTGGACTCGGCTTCACCTATCTTGGTGGCTGGGATACCAATGGTGTGCCAGATTACCTTGAACCCATCTCAGACAATATCAGTGGGGACTTTATCCAAACTATTCAGACCACTTTGCCACAAGGCTACCCTGTCCCTGAATACAACCCACATTACCTCCAAAGCAGTGTGAAGGAATTTGCAGTAACTCAGAACAATTCTGAGGTCTGGATTACCTTTGTGCATGAAAGTGCGGGTTTCAAAAACACAATCGGATTCTACACCTATCCAACAAATACGCCTCCACAGACCCCTGAAGAACTCAGCCATAAAACAATCATTTTCCCTAATGCGTCCTTGAACGGCAGTGGTGGTGGACTAATGATGGGCGATAAAGTAAAATTAGGAACGTTTGATGCTGGAACATCCATTGGCTTTTTCATCATCCCAAGTGGTTACGATGGCCAACAGCCTTCCCGATCTCCTTTAGGCACCTTCTATTCTTTACTTGACCTGAATCCTGAACAGGATCCAAACCAGCAGCATATGGTAATGCTATGGGATCAGGACGAAGACCGATTTGTCCTTGGCTTTGAAGACCTTAACCGAGAAAACAGTGGCTGTGACCATGACTTTAACGACCTTGTACTGACCATTACCAGTACACCTCAATTCTCGACCAGCAATGTACCAACGACACAGACCTTTTCAGACAGTGACAACGACGGTGTGGATAATGCCTTTGATCGCGACCCGAATGATGCCCGCAGAACTTATTATGACTACTACCCAGGTGCAGGGACTTATGCCTCTTTAACTTTTGAGGATTTATGGCCAAGTAAAGGGGATTACGACTTTAATGACCTTGTTTTGGATTACCAATATCAGATCGTTAAAAATGCGGATTACAAAGTATCCTTTATTGAAGGAATAATCATTATCAAAGCCATCGGGGCTGGGTATAGCAATGGTTTTGCAATTAGTTTCCCAGAACTCGGACAAGGTGATATTGAATCAACAAAAATCGTAACGAAAGACCCGAATGATGCCGTCTTCAGTACTGGACTCTTCCAGCGTGCCTCTGACGGAACAGAAAGAGGGCAGCGACATGCCGTTATTCCAATTTTTGAAAATGCGTATGATATCATGCCATCTTTTGGAGGGGCATATGTTAATGTGGTGAAAGCCAATCCTTACTTAACCCCCGACACCCTCCGTTTCTCTATTGAACTGACCACTCCTAAACTTATTTCTGAAATCGGTAATGCCCCTTTCGATCCTTTCATGATCGCCAACATGAAACGTGGCTATGAAATCCACCTTCCTGGCCATGAAAACACCTCATTGGCAGATGTCGATTTGTTTGGTGAAGGCGATGACGATTCAAACCTCTCAGGATCCAAATTATACAAATCAAACCATAACCTTCCGTGGGCCATCAACCTTCCTGTTTCATTTGATTATACCCAAGAGGGAAAATCTATTGAAAAAGGCCATCTAAAATTCGTTGAGTGGGTGCAATCTGGCGGAAGCAGTTACCAGGATTGGTATCTTGATTTACCTGAATACAGGAATGACAGTAATATTTATTAAGCCATCTGGCTTACGCCTGTAAGCCCTCGCTCCCTTCTGCCCTCTTTAGTTGAAGGGAGCCTTAATTTAACACAAAGCAATCTCTTTCCACAACCAACCTTACATCCATTATATAATACCAAGAGATCTAATTTCCTGAAAAAATAACTACACCACGGAGGGCTCGTAACTCTTCAAAAACTATTAACCTATTCTCAAAATGAAAAAACATTATTTAGTAATCATATTCGCCGCGATGGCATTATTTGCCTGTAAATCCGATCGGGAGAATGTTAACCCCAACCCAACACCACCCGATGGTCTTGAAGGAGCCCTTGTTCCTGATGGCTTTAATTATGAGATGGAGGCAGTTCAAGGAGTAACAATTAACACCTCCTTAAAAAACAAACGTTTCACCCTGATGTCCGAAGACTTCAAACCAGTTGTTGAGGGAGTTACAGGTGATGATGGCAGTTTCTTCTATGAAATGAATATACCAACAGCAACAGAAAACATGTATATTAAATTTTCTGATATTGGTATCCCTCAAGATTCATTTGCGATCAAACGTTCTGACGCCTTTACCTTTGAGTTCAATGGTGACCGTGCAGCAAACAATCGTACTGAAGCAGTACAGGCAACAATCACCGGAGACCCTGCATTAGGATTTAATTATCTGGGTACCTGGAACGAATATGGTTTCCCTTCTTACACTGTTTTACCTTTTGTAGCGGCATCCACTGACCTTATAGATGCCATTAACGTTTCACTTCCTGAGGGTTACCCTGTACCAGACTATAACCCTCAATACCTCGCATCCGATATTCAGGAAGTCGAAATTAAGGAAGATGACACAGAAATCACGCTTACCTTTATGCATGAAGGCGCTGGATATCGCAATGTATTGGGCTTCTACACTTACCCAACAGGCACAACGCCTACCCTTGAAAACATCTCCCGCACTATTATACTCCCAAATGCTTCTTATTACGGCAGTGGTGGCGCTTTATATTCAGGTGATAAATTTGAATTAGGTTCTTTTGACGAAGGTACAACTCTTGGCTTTTTCTTAATTGCTGATGGTTTCAACAGAACAACTTATCAACCTTCGAATACTTCAAAGGGTACATTCTATTCAAGAGCTGAATTCAACCCTGAGTCGGATCCTGAACTGCAAAAACACATGGTATTGCTTTATTATGCGCCAGAAGATCAGGTGGTGATTGGTTTTGAGGATATTTTCAGAAATTCTCCAGCTTGTGATCAGGACTTTAATGACTTGATGTTTACCTTAAAATACAGCAAGAAGATTGACATCAATGATATACCAAATACTTCTGTTCCAAAAGATGATGATGATGATGGTTTAGATAATAAATTCGACAGAGACCCTAACGATCCTAACCGTACTTACTATGAGTATTATCCAAACTCTGGAGGTTATGCTTCATTAGCTTATGAGGATTTATGGCCAAGTAAAGGAGATTATGACTTCAATGATTTGGTCGTTGACTACCAATACCAAATTGTTAAAAATGGCGATTATGGTGTTACCTTTATCGAAGCAGAATTTGTTATTAAAGCTATTGGTGCAAGTTACCTGAACGGTTTTGCGATCAACTTCCCTGCGCTGTTACCTTCAGATATTAAATCTGTGAAATTATTGACTTCTGATCCTGATGACGAGCCATTCAAAAAGAACTTGTTCGAAACTGTAAATGGTGTGGAGTCTGGCATTACCACCTCTGCAGTTATTCCAATTTTCGCCAATGCCTATGATATCATGCCGTCCCCTGAAGGTAAATCATATGTCAATGTAATTCAGGAAAATCAATATACTACACCTGATACAATAAGAATGTCTATTGAGCTGAATACGCCATTGATATTCACTGAAATTGGACAGGCTCCATTTGACCCATTCCTGATTGCGGATCAAGGTAGAGGAACTGAGGTTCACTTACCGGGAAAGCCTAACACAGCACTTGCTGATATCGCATTATTCAGACAACATGATGATGATACCAGACCGAATATTGACAAATATTATAAATCAGGAAACAACTTGCCGTGGGCAATCAATATTCCAACCTCATTCGCTTACCCTAAAGAAGGTAGAGCCATCAATACGGCACACCTGAAGTTTATCGAATGGGTACAGTCAGGTGGTACAAGTGCTACAGACTGGTACATGGATGAGACAGGTTACCGAAATACAAACAATATTTACAGTGCACCATAATTTGAGAGATTAACTAAAAAGCCCGAGGCAAATGCTTCGGGCTTTTTTTATGTCAAAATGAGTCATCACTACTCACAGCTCGTAATCGGTAAATCGATTGTTAAATATTTTCCAGGATGTCTTTTGACATCGCATCCAAATCAAATTTTGGTTTCCACCCCCAATGCGCTTGTGCGAATTGATCGTCGATGGAATCTGGCCATGATTCCGCAATTTCCTGACGGTGATCTGGCGCATAAATCATTTTAAAATCTGGAATGATTTTCTGAATGGAAGAACCAATTTCTTCAGGAGCAAAGCTCATCCCTGCAAGGTTGTAAGAAGTACGGATCTTCACTTTTTCCGCAGGGCTCTCCATCAGCTGAATTGTCCCTCGGATCGCATCATCCATATACATCATTGGTAAAACTGTTCCTTTATCCAGGAAACAGGTAAACTCTTCGCCCTGCTTTGCCTTGAAGTAAATATCAACAGCATAATCTGTTGTTCCTCCACCAGGCATCGCTTTATAGCCTACCAAGCCAGGGTACCTTACCGAGCGAACATCGACACCAAACTTCTGAAAATAGTATTGGCACAACTTCTCTCCAGCCAGTTTATTGACACCATACATCGTCGAAGGGTTCATCACCGTCTCCTGAGGAGTCATCACCTTGGGAGTATCAGGGCCAAAAACAGCAATAGAAGAAGGCCAGTAGATTTTATTCAACCCTTTCTCACGTGCAAGCTCCAATACATTGACCAAACCATTCATGTTGACATTCCAAGCTACACCTGGCTTCGACTCCCCAATAGAAGACAAAATAGCTGCCAGATTATAGATTTGTGTAATCTTGTGTTTTTCAACAATTTCCCCCAAGCGGGCACGGTCCAAAATATCCAACTGCTCAAACGGGCCACGTGCTGCCTGTGCTCGTGCTGCTGTAATATCTGATGCAATGACATTATCCTCCCCGTAAAGCTTTCTCAGCTCATCGGTTAACTCTGATCCCAACTGCCCAAAAGCGCCTATGACTAATACTCTCTCCATTCCTGAAACAAAAAAAAGATGAATTTTTTTAAATTAATTTTAATTATTCTTATCGAAATATGAATAAATTTAAAATCACCCCTGAAGCACTCATGATACCTTGGGATTTCGGGTCTAATTTATGATTTTTGAATCAGTAAACAGCCTAAGATTATGGAATTTATCGAATATTTGAGATCGAAGAATATTAATCCAAACCTTTTTGAGAAAAATGATACCGACAAGTATCAGCTTTGGAATCAAGAGTTTAGCCAAATGCACCCAAAAAGTTTTACCATGCAGAAATTATTTGAAATTAATAATATTCGAAGAAAGTTCCCTTTAACAAAATATTAGACTGTCATTTATTAGTTACTCAATGTTATCTTCGGATACATTCCATAAACCTCCATTTTTAAAATTATGTACGAAACGTTAAAGCCCGTATTGGAGCAAGAACTTCAGGCAATAAAAGACGCTGGTCTTTACAAATCTGAACGTATTATTACTACTCCACAAGGAGCGGAAATAAAAACTACTGAAGGCAAAGAAGTCATCAATTTTTGTGCAAACAACTACCTTGGCCTTTCTTCACACCCACGTGTTATTGAAGCTGCCAAGAGAACAATCGACACCCACGGTTTCGGTTTATCCTCTGTACGTTTTATTTGCGGTACTCAGGACATCCATCGTGAGTTAGAGCAAAAGGTGGCCAAATGGTTGGGAACCGAAGATACGATCTTATATGCAGCGGCATTTGATGCCAATGGTGGGGTATTCGAACCGCTTCTTGGCCCTGACAGTGCCATTATTTCTGATGCCCTGAACCACGCTTCGATCATTGATGGCGTGCGTTTGTGTAAAGCAGCACGTTACCGCTACAAGCACAATGATATGGCGGATTTGGAAGAGCAACTGAAAGCATCCCAGGACGCCAAACACCGCATCATCGTTACAGATTCTGTATTCTCTATGGACGGTACCATTGCCCAGTTGGATAAAATCTGTGATTTGGCCGACAAATACAAAGCTTTGGTGATGGTGGATGAGTGCCACTCTTCAGGCTTCATGGGTAAAACAGGAAAAGGAACGCATGAGCACTGCGATGTAATGGGCAGAATTGACATCATCACAGGTACTTTCGGTAAAGCTTTGGGAGGCGCTTCTGGCGGTTTCACTTCAGGTCGTAAAGAAATCATCGACATGTTGCGTCAGCGTTCGCGTCCATATTTGTTCTCCAACACGTTGGCACCAAGTATTGTTGGGGCATCGATCGAAGTGATCGACATGTTGGAAGAAAGCACCGAATTGCGTGATAAAGTTTGGGAAAACGCCGCTTATTTCCGTGAAAAAATGACGGCTGCAGGTTTCGATATCAAACCAGGTAACCACCCAATTGTTCCTGTGATGTTATACGATGCACCATTGGCACAACAATTCGCTGCTGACCTTTTGGAAGAAGGCATTTATGTGATTGGCTTCTTTTACCCTGTCGTACCGCAAGGCCAGGCACGTATCCGTACGCAAATCTCGGCGGTTCATGAGCGTGAGCATTTAGATAAGGCAATTGCTGCTTTCACTAAAGTAGGTAAGAAATTGGGCGTGATTAAATAAGCCATTTCACGACGAAAATTTGATCAGGCCACCTTGCTGCATTTCAGTAGGTGGCCTGATTTTTTTTATGCCTTTTCATTATTTGTTACTATTGAGTATATTGTTCAAAATCGGACAGTAGTGTTCACTATCGCTCACAAAAGTGTCCGCTAAAGGCACACCTAACCCGCTGCACGATGCCACAGCCGCCTTTTTCTTTTTGGCATTGTCTTGGGAATAAATATTACAAATAACAAAACCATGATGGACGACAAAGCATTAGGCAAAATTTTAGTCATTGATGACGATGAAGATGTATTGTTTGCAGCAAAGATGTTATTGCGTAAGCACGCTAAAGAAGTCATTATCGAGAAAAATCCTAAAAAAATCCCTTTCCTGCTGAATAATGACACCTATGATGTCATTATGCTCGACATGAATTTCAGCCGAGACACCACCTCGGGTAAGGAGGGTTTTTATTGGCTCGAACATATTCTGGAGCGAGATGCCAATGCGGTTGTAGTCCTGATCACCGCGTTCGGAGATGTAGAAATGGCGGTAAAATCACTGAAAGAAGGCGCCACTGACTTTGTCCTCAAACCATGGCAAAATGAGAAGCTGTTGGCCACGCTGACTTCCGCCATGAAACTGCGGAAATCCTACGAACAGGTTGACACCCTCCGCCAGACCAACCGTCAGCTGCAAGCTGCCCAGCAGGATAACTTCGGGCAGATGATCGGCGACAGCCCTGCAATGAAAAATGTCTTCAATATCATCGATAAAGTAGCAGGAACCGATGCCAATGTTTTGATCCTCGGTGAAAATGGTACTGGAAAGGAACTTGTGGCCAGGGAAATCCACAACCGCTCGCTGCGCAAAAAAAATATCTTTGTTAATGTGGACATGGGCGCCATCACCGAAACCCTTTTTGAGTCCGAGCTATTCGGGCATAAAAAAGGCGCCTTTACCGATGCCAAAGACGACCGTGTTGGGCGATTTGAAATGGCCAACAAAGGCTCTCTGTTTTTGGATGAAATCGGGAACCTGAGCATGCCACTTCAGTCCAAACTATTAACAGCCCTTCAGCGACGGGAAGTTACACGAATCGGCAGCAACAAATCTATCCCGATTGATATTCGGCTGATTGCGGCCACCAACATGCCTATTCATGATATGGTGCACCAGAGTGGCTTCCGACAGGATTTGCTTTACCGAATCAATACGGTGGAAATTCACCTGCCGCCACTGCGCCACCGACAAGAAGACATTCCCACTTTGGCGAATTTCTTTACGGAAACCTACAGCAAAAAATATCAAAAGGCAGGCATCAGCATCGACGATGCGGGGCATCAGAAACTCAAGGCATATGCCTGGCCAGGAAATATCCGCGAGCTTCAGCATGCCATCGAACGGGCGATTATCATGTGTGATAATGCGTTTCTGACAGATCAAGACTTCTTCTTTTTACAGCAAAGCATCCATAGCATTAAGGAAGAACCTGCTGCCACTCCTGCCAATTTCAACCTGGACGATGTAGAGAAAACAGTCATTCAGCAAGCCATTGACAAACATAGCGGGAATATCTCACAGGCAGCGAAAGAACTTGGCCTCACCCGCGCCTCCCTTTACAGACGACTACAAAAATATGGAATATAAATCCTTCAAGCAGGAAGTCTTTCTGCGCATTATTGCCCTGAGCATTTCCATTTTCGGCCTTGCCTTTATGGTTTTTAAAAAGGATGCCATACTGTCTTCCATGTTATTGCTGGGATTAATCGGCCTCCAGGTCGTATTATTTATTCGCATGGTGGAAGACATCAATAATGTGATTGAAAAATTCAACAGCCTGAAAAATCAGCCTAATTCCAAATTTAGATTTCCGAAGCTCAAGGATAACAGCTACCTGACCTCGCTCTACCATTCCTTCAATAACTTTTTAGACGAGTTTAGAATGGAGCCGCAAGAACAACAGGGCAAATATCATTACCTGAAAAATATTGTTCAGCATGCTGGTATTGGACTGATCTCCTTCGACTCCAAAGGGCAGGTGGAGATCTGTAATGCCGAAGCTAAAAATTTACTGGGGATTGATAAGATCAACCATATTTCTGCCCTGGGCGCCGAACACCCTGCACTACGACAGCAAATCAAGAACCTCAAGACTGGCGGGCGGAGCCTGGTGAAAATCATCAAAAACAGTGAAACCCTCAACCTCTCTTTATTGGCCATTGAACTGACCCTGAACGGGGAGAATTTCAAGCTGATTTCCTTTCAGAACATTCAGTCTGAACTGGATCAGAATGAGATGGAAGCCTGGCAGAAGCTGGTACGGGTACTGACCCATGAGATCATGAATTCGATCACGCCGATTTCTTCCCTGGCCTCCACAATTGAAGGTGATATTGTACAGACCCTCGATAATTGTGAGGACGATGCCAGCCACTGCGCCTATCCCATCGAAGACCTCGAAGATTTACAGATGGCCGTCCGCACAATTCAGAAACGTGGAAAAGGCTTGATTCAGTTTGTTACAGATTTCCGAAGCCTGACCAAGGTACCATTGCCTGACAAGCAAACCATCAGTGTGCGGGCATTGTATGACGAAAGTGCCAAGCTGATGGAGCATGAAACCTGCGCCAAAAATATTCAGATGGACATTCAGATCATTCCTGATGACCTGAAAATTAATGCCGATGCTCAGCAATTACAACAGGTGCTGATCAACCTGTTGCTGAATGCTTGCCATGCCATTTCGGAATATGGAAAAATCATGCTTTCTGCCACAAAAGACGATAAGTATACCTACCTGAAAATCACCGACAATGGTTGTGGTATAGAAGAGGAAGCCCTGACCAAAATTTTCATCCCATTTTTCACCACCAAAAAGAACGGTTCGGGCATTGGACTGGCACTTTCAAGGCAGATTATCCGTCAGCATGAAGGCAACCTTTCCGCAGTTTCTAAAGAAGGGGAGGGGACTACATTCACGATCCGTCTGAAAAATTACGAGCTTTAATCTTTCCCACTTTCAACATCAAAAAGCCAACACATGCGCTTCATTTTCCTGGTACAGATTGAAGGGCGAGGGCACATGACCCAAGCCATGCAAATGAAAAACCTGCTTGAAAGGGCAGGGCACGAGGTGGTACATGTGTTTTTGGGAAAAGGAAAGCGAAGAGCTGCCCCCCCTTATTTTGAACCGCATTTTACGTGCCCAGTAGAGCGGATCCACAGCCCCAACTTTATCACTGACCGCCACCGAAAACGAATCCGTGTGGTTCGGTCTGCCCTGAAATCATGCCTGTATTTGGGGCAATATTTTCGCAGTTGCCAACGCATTCATCAGGTCAGCACCGAGAAAAAAGCCGATGCCATCATCAGTTTTTGTGATTTCCTCGGTGGGTGCTACCAGAAGCTCTTTCAGCCCAAATCGAAACTAATCACCGTCGGGCACCAGTTCCTGGCCACTCACCCCGACTTCCCACACTTACCACACCGACAGTTTGAGCGTTGGATGTATCAGCTGAGCAACTATTTTATGGGTTGGGGTGCCGACCTCAAAATTGCCCTTTCTTTTGCTCCTTACGCACCTTTGCCCACCGAAAGCAAGACCATCATTTGTCCGCCACTTTTACGGGACGACTTACCCACAGCAAGCCAGCATGCCGAAGACTATTTTCTGGCCTACGTCGTCAATGATGGTTACGCTGATGATATCATGACCTGGCAAAGCCAACATCCTGAGGTTTGTATTCACTTATTTTCTGATCGGAAAACATGGAAAGCCCCTCACTCACCTCAGCCGAACCTCACTTGCCACCCCTTGAATGCTTCGTCATTTCTCGAAAAAATGAGCCGATGCAAAGGGCTGATTACCACCGCAGGATTTGAGTCAGTAACAGAAGCCATGCACCTGGGCAAAAAGGTGTTCATGGTGCCCGTTGCACGCCAATACGAGCAAGCCACCAATGCCATAGATGCCCAAAATGCAGGGGCAGGAATTACCGCTGACCATTTTGACATTCAGTTGCTGATCGATCACCTGCAGGTAGCTGCCTCCTCAGAAAACCCTCAACGCCAATGGTTCAGCCTTGCTGAAGAACAAATACTAAAAGGCCTTGGCGGGCTGTGGCACAAGCGGGAACACCTTCGCATTTAATTTCTCGCAGGCTGTTGTTCCTTGCCTACAGATAAATATCCTTTAATTGTTATTTTTGAAGAATATTCGAAGTCAAAAGTAATTCCAATTGGTATATTTGTGTTCAGACAATCAAACAGAACACTATGGCTATTATTAGCAAGAAAAAAATAATATATCCTATATCAGACAAACTGCTTGGTTATTGTGATCAGCATGGTCGGCAGGCTGATTTACCCATTGCTTACGAGGACCTGTTGCGCTACGACAGCTCCATTCCACTCTTTGACGCACATGACAACGACACCCTCTGGGAGACCGTTTTCTTCCCTCCCAATGAGATGGAACACGTCCATTCGAACCTGAAATATATTTATGCGCTACTGAAATCTGATGGTGATGAGTCTGTCATCAGGCACTTGTATATCGATCGCATTGATGTATGTACCTACGGAAATACCCGCCCTTTCCGTATTCGTGTCGTTAACCGTATCAATGATCTTTTCGATTATTTTTATGTCAAAAGAGCCGATGCCTCCAGGGTTTACGGCCTTGAGCTCGAGCACCTGCTCTCGCCGAACAACATGACCTTTTTTGTGAATAACAACACCCTGATCGAGGAACACATTCAAGGAATGCCTGGCGACCAGTTTATGGCTGATTATATGACTGAAGGTCAGGTAAATGAGATTCGTCTGGCCAAAGAATTTGTAAAATTCAATGAGCGCTGCTTTGTTCGCCTACTCGGAGACATGCACGCCAACAACTTTGTGGTGGAGATTATCCCTGATTTTGATGAGGTGCACTATCGTATTCGCCCTATTGACTTTGATCAGCAATGCTATGAAGGTCGCAGGGTCATTTACCTTCCGCAGTACTTTATGCAAAACAACCCGATTATTAAACTCGGCATGAAGCACATTGAGCCAGAGCTGGAACTTCAATATCAAAAAGAAGAACGATCAAGAATGCGAAACCGAATTCGTGCGGCGCATTACAAAGTGGATCAGATTATCGACGTGATGAAGACCGACCATATCTCCAAGCCCGAAAATGTGATTACCCTGCGAAGTGAACTGTCTGAACTTTATAAATCCAAAGCCTTCCTGAAGTGTGAAAATATGGGCGAGGTACTTTACGAAAGCCTCAGTATGCTGTTCAAACAAAAGATCCGTCCGAGGGCTTAATCATCTATTGCCGCACACGGCCAACAGCATTACTTCCCTTGAAGAAAATTTTGTATTTTGCCACATTGAAAAGCAAAGGCTAAAAAAACCATACATATATGTTTACAGGAATTATTGAACAACTTGGGACCATCAAAGAGATCATCAGGGAGCAATCCAATGCCGTGATCAAGATTGAATCGGCTTTGGCTCCTGAGCTGAAGATTGACCAGAGTCTTGCCCATAATGGGGTTTGCCTTACGGTCACTGAATTGGATGGAAATACCTCTACGGTAGTTGCGGTGGACGAAACATTGAAGAAAACAGCACTCGGCCAGTTGAAGACAGGAGATTTCGTTAACCTTGAGCGTGCAATGGCTTCTGGCGGACGATATGATGGACATATTGTTCAGGGGCATGTGGACCAGATTGGTACTTGTACGCAAGTTCAGGAGGTTGACGGTTCGTGGTTATATGATTTTGAGTATGATCCTTCTACGGGAAATTTCTGTGTAGAAAAAGGCTCAATCACCATTAATGGGGTCAGCCTGACCGTTTTTAATACTGAAGAAAAAGGGAAATTCCGTGTCACCATCATCCCTTACACGCACGAGCACACCAACTTCAGAACATTGAAAGCGGGAGATACTGTAAACCTTGAGTTTGATATTTTGGGAAAATATGTCCAGCGACTTTTCGAAGGTGGTTATCAGGATTTTCTAATGGAAAAATTAAAATCAAAGCAATAAGAATCAGGTAAAAAAGCACCCTTTCCATAGGGCTGATGATTAAACCCAAGTAGCGCATAGATCTTTATTTAATTAAAAATCTATGCGCTTTTTTAATAAATTCAAGGATCATTTTGAGCTGACCTCCACGCAAGCTTCTGCTGTTTTGGCACTCCACATTCTGTTGGTTGCTTGTCTGTTTTGTGCACCAATCCTCAGTAAATCAAGTAAAGAGCTCGCCCAGTACGCCGGTATTATACCAACACCACAGCCCCCCACCGCACTACTGAAAATTAAAGAATCATTAAAGCAGGACAGCCTGTTTCTCTTCAACCCCAATGACGTTACCGACCTCCAAATGCGGCAATTAGGCTTTGCCCCCGAAAGCAGAAAACACCTCACCAATTACCGCAACAAAGGGGGACAATTTCGATATAAAAAAGACCTGCTGAAGATCACGAAAATTGACACCGCCATGCTCCACAAACTACAGGCCTTTGTGCAGCTCCCTGAGTATAAAACAAAATCAGCCAAGCTAAAATATAAGCCCTTTCCCAAACAGAAACCGAAAGCTAAAAAATGGACACTCGACCTCAATACCGCTGATGCCGAAGCCCTGCAAAAAATCCCCTACATAGGTGCCAAAAGAGCTAAAATTATCATTAATTATCGAAAGGCCCTTGGCGGCTACCACCATATCAGTCAGCTTGAGGAAGTCTATGGCATGGATGAGAAGAGTATCGCTTTCATTCACAAGCATGGGCGCATCGCCACCGTAAAAATCGCCCCTATTTCAATCAATCGAGCAGAATTTAAAGCTTTGCTTCGGCATCCATACCTGGAATACGAAATGGTAAAAACCATATGTAACCAACGCGAAGATTTCCCATTCACCAATATTGCCCACTTACAAAGCGTCCTTGAATGGGACGATCAAAAAACACAAATGGCCCGTCCGTATTTCAGCTTTGATTGACCCTTCTGACAAAAACTGTTATCTTGGCTCAACATCTATTTTTTAAAAAATGCAGTACTTTCAAACGACACTTCAGCTCAAAGAATACCCTCGCGGATTTCACCTGATTACCGATCAGATTATTCAGGCCATGCCGGAGATCAGACAAATAAAAACAGGGCTCCTTCACCTGTTTATTCAACATACATCTGCCAGTATATCGCTCAATGAAAATGCCGACCCGACTGTCCGTACCGACCTCGAAGCGTTCATCAACAAACTCGTTCCTGAACATACGCCATACTTCGAGCACACCTACGAAGGTCCCGATGACATGCCTGCACACATTAAAGCTTCATTAATCGGATCAAATATAACTATTCCAATAAAAGACGGCTCACTATGCCTCGGTACATGGCAAGGGGTCTATCTTGGCGAGCATCGGAATTATGGAGGGCAAAGGCGAGTTATGATCACGGTGCATGGTCAGTAAACGACTATTCTCTAACAATATGAGTAATTTCTGATACCAAAGAACTCCAATCCGATAAAAATCGAAAACATTAAAAGATTAAATCTTTAATGAGGTACTAATAATTGTAGAAGGTTTATTAATTTAAGGATGTTTTATTGGCTGAACTGCCAATGAGATACTACACCTTAGAATTTAAGAACCAATGATTGCATATATCCGAGGTCGTTTGGCCGAAAAAGAGCCTACCTATGTAGTAATTGAAACTGCAGGGATAGGTTATAATATCCGTATTTCACTGAATACTTATGATCGCCTAAAGGACCAAAAAGAGGAAGTTCGACTGGCCACTTACCTGCAGGTAAAAGAAGATTCACATACCCTGTTTGGCTTTTTCGACATCTCTGAAAAAAAGCTTTTCACCCAGCTGATCAGTGTTAATGGCGTCGGAGCAAATACCGCTATGGTCATGCTTTCTTCCATGGAAGTTAAAGCCCTAAAGGAGGCCATTGTAGCGGAGGATGTAAAAACCGTGCAAAAAATTAAGGGGATTGGCGCAAAAACTGCCCAGAGAATCATCCTTGAGCTTAAGGACAAATTTATTAAAGAAGGCCTGGAAGCGCCTGCTGGAGGCACTACAGCCAAAGGCTCACAAGTTCAAGAAGAGGCCCTGATGGCCCTGACCACCCTCGGCATTCCGAAAGCTACTGCCGAAAAAAGCATCGCGACGATCATCAAAAAGCATGGAAGTGATGTTACTGTCGAAGACATCATCAAATTGGCGCTTAAGAACTAACTTTTTTCAACTCACTTTTTTTAATCGATCCTGTATTGAAGCCTTTCCAAGATCAATTCTATCATTTTTTGGTGGTTGCCTTTATTGCCCTACTTGCAATCCCATTGGCCTCAGCCACTGCCACACCGCTGTTTCAGCTGGTGCAACAGGCAGATACTGTGCAGGCTGACAGCACCGCCAAAGATAGTATAGACCAAAAATACATTCCAAGAAGAACCCCTGACACCACCACTGAGGTGGACCGTCCTGGGGACCCTTTTTCCTCTTATCAGTCGGGCTCGCCCCTGTACCTCAAAGACCCTTCGAACATTAAGCTCGATGTGGAGCTTGACACGGGAAACAATTACACCATTTATGAAAAAATGGGTAACGTCAATTTCCGGCCGACCACCAATATGACTTTCGAGGAGTTTAATCGGTATAATGACGATAAAATTCAGACAGAATACTGGCGTGAACGCTCCAAAGGCCTCGATGGCGAAAGTGCCGTAAGTGGTCGCCAGCTGATTCCACCGATTTATGTCAGTCCAATTTTCGACAGAATCTTTGGCAGTAGCTATATCGATATTAACCCCAGTGGTTATGCCACCCTGGATTTTGGCCTGCGCTACCAGAAAGTCGCCAACCCTGCGGTACCTGTTGCACAGCAACGAAACGGCGGTTTTGAGTTCCAGAACCAGATCAGCATGAACGTTATTGGCGAAATTGGTGACAAACTGAAAGTTACCGCCAACTTCGATAACAACAAAGCCTTCAATTTCCAAAACGATTTCCGTGTGGAATACACGGGGCACAAAGAGGAGATCATTAAAAAAATTGAGATTGGTAATGTGAGTTTACCATCTTCAAACAGCTTGATTACAGGCGCCCAGAACCTCTTCGGGGTGAAAGCTCAATTTCAGTTTGGTAAATTATATGCCACCACTTTATTCTCTACCCAGCGGGGGAAAACCAACTCCATTGTTATTGAGGGAAATGCTGGTGGACAGGGGAAAAATTTCGAAATGGTCGCTTCGAATTACGATGAAAACCGAAACTTTTTCCTTGGGCAATTCTTCCGTTCCAACTTCGAAAAGTGGACCCGCGGCTTGCCTCAGGTGATTTCTGGGGTGAACATCACCAGGGTGGAAGTGTATGTACTGAACAGAAATAATGACACCCAGACCCTACGGAACGTCGCGGGAATGATGGACATGGCAGAGCCTGACCGCACCACGATGGGAAAACCTGACAACAGTTTCATTGCGCCGATTGTCCCAAGTTCACCGAATGACAACAGCGCCAATGCGATGTTCAAAAACCTGACCGCCGACCCCTCATTGCGTAATGCCGACACCTTTACCGATGCCATGATCGCCAAAGGGTTTGAAAATTCGGAAGATTTCGTGAAAATAAACGGTGCCAGAAAACTCGATCAGCAGGAATACACCATTCATAAATCACTCGGTTACATCTCTTTATTCCGCCGTTTGCAAAACGACGAAATGCTGGCCGTTGCCTACGAATACACTTACAATGGGCAAGCCTATAAAGTCGGTGAACTTTCTGAAGATTACCAGAACCGCCCCGACTCCGACCTGATCTTCCTGAAAATGTTGCGCCCCAACAAAATCAATGTTGAGGCCCCGACCTGGAACCTGATGATGAAAAACATCTACAACCTGGGTTCTTCTCAGATTGGGCCTGAAGGCTTTGACCTGAAGGTCATTTACCGAGATGACCGCACAGGAATTGATAACCCAAGTTTGCACGAAGGGTCACAAACCAAAGATATTCCGCTGGTACAACTCCTCGAGGCCGATCGCCTCAACAGGAACAATGACCCACAGCCTGATGGTATTTTTGATTACGTCGCAGACATCACCGTTTACCCCGAAACAGGGAATATCATGTTTCCCGTCCTTGAACCTTTCGGTGAAAAACTCGATAGCAAGTTCCTTCCTTCGGAGGACTTCCTGAAAGAAAAATATGTTTACGACGAACTCTACAGCAAAACCAAAGCCGATGCAGAACTGGAAAATGAAAAGAACAAGTTCTTCATTAAGGGTTCATTCCAGGCAGGTAGCGGATCCGAGATTGTGCTGCCGGGCATCGACATCTCCCCGAACTCGGTAAAACTCTCCGCAGGGGGAATACCGATGACTGAAGGGGTGGATTACACCGTAGATTACAATATGGGCAGGGTGAACATCACCAATCAGGCCATTCTTAATTCCGGAAAATCCATTACCATCACCTACGAACAGGCCGATTTACTCAACTTCCAGACCCGATCTTTATTGGGGACAAGAATGGACTACCGAGTAAGCGATAACTTCAATATTGGTGGTACTTTACTTTACCTCAACGAACGCGCGGTCGTGAGCCGTGTAGGTATTGGCGATGAACCCGTACGGAACGTGAAGTATGGTTTTGACCTGAGTTACCAAAATGAATCGCGGGCACTAACGCGCATGGTGGATGCACTGCCGCTGGTGCAAACCAAAGAGCCTTCATCAGTAAGTATCAATGCCGAATTTGCACAGCTGATTCCAGGCACATCCAATAAAGTGGATGGCTCAGGAACGGCCTATATCGATGATTTTGAAACCACCGTTACCCCTTATTCGATTTCCAACAACTGGTATCTCGGGGCCACGCCACGCACGGCTGATAACCGCTTCATTGAAGATAATGGCATCGATAAACTCGGGGTCAATTTCAAGCGGGCGAAACTGGCCTGGTACACCATCGACAACACCTTCTACCAGAGTAGCAGCAGAAACAAGCCTGCCAATATCTCTTCCGAAGATGTGGCCAATAACTATGTCAGGAATATTCCGCCGCAGGAAATTTTCAGAGAGCGGGACCAGACCCTGATCAATGCCAACATTTCAACTTTTGACCTTGCCTATTACCCTGAAGAAAGGGGCCCTTACAACTATAATCCAGACCTGACCAACGAAGGGCTGTTGAAAAACCCCGAAGACAACTGGGGGGGAATTACCCGTGCCATTACTTCAGATGTCGATTTTGATAAAACCAACATTGAGTACATCGAATTCTGGATGATGGACCCTTTCCTTGATGGCACCAACGGGCGGGTACTCGATGGCCGACTCAACGAAAACAATGAAACCGGCGGAGACTTGTTCTTCGACCTCGGAAGTATTTCCGAAGACCTGATGAAAGACGGCAAGCATGCCTTCGAGAACGGCCTTCCGCCTGATGGGTCTGCTGGTGGATTTGATGAAAACGAGTGGGGTAAAGTTACCACACAGCAATACCTTAACAATGCCTTCGACAACGACCCCAACTCCCGACAATTTCAGGATGTGGGACTTGACGGACTGAGAAATGAGGAGGAAGCCGAAAAGTTCAAAACCAACTTTCTGGACAGAATATTGGTCAGTGATGCCGTACGACAAGCCATTACGCAGGATGTTTCCGGGGATGATTTCATTCATTACCTTGACAACTCCTATACCGATCGCGATGCCAAAATTCTTGAACGATACAAGAATTTCAATGGCATGGATGGCAACTCCCCGATTCAGAACAACAACAATAATTTCTCTTCAGCAGGATCAGCATACCCTGACAATGAGGACCTGAACAACGATAACACCATCAGTGATCTTGAAGAATATTATGAATATCATCTACGCCTGAGAAAGGGAGACCTTGATATTGGTAAAAACCATATTGTCGATAAAGTCTCCGACCCATCCAAAGGGGTAAACTGGTATTTGTTCCGTATTCCTGTACGCCAGCCAGACAAAACCTTCGGTAACATTTCAGGCTTCAAAACCATCCGATTTATCCGTACTTATATGTCAGGCTGGAAACAGCCCGTGGTATTGCGTATGGCGAAATTCCAATTGGTAGGCTCGCAATGGCGTCGATATGAAAAAAGTCTTTACGATAACGGACTGGGTGAAATCCCTGAACCATTTGATACCGACTTTCAGGTATCTGTGGTAAACCTCGAAGAAAACTCTGTGGCTTCTGGCGAAAAAATCCCTTACCGTATTCCTCCGGGGATCAATCAGGATTACGACAATACCTCTGTCGTTTCCCGTCAGCTGAATGAGCAATCCATGCAACTGACCATTAAAGACCTGCAGAATAAGGACGCAAGGGGAGTGTTCAAAAACTCAGCCCTTGACCTGATTAATTATGGAAGGCTGAAAATGTTTGTCCATGGGCAATCGATCCAGCAAGGACAAACACAATCGGATCAATTGCGCGTGTTTATGCGGATTGGTACTGATTTAAGGCAGAACTATTACGAGGTCTCCTGGCCGCTGAAAATTACGCCAGCAGGCTCAAGCACCGCCGAAGAGGTTTGGCCTGAAGAGAACAACCTGGATATTGCCCTCGATCAACTGTATGCCGTGAAATCTGCCCGTAACCGTGCAGGCTTCGAGCAAAGTTTGCCATACACCACCACGGTGGACAAATACCAGATCACCATTGTCGGTCGCCCAGAACTGAGCTCGGGACAAACACTCATGCTTGGGGTAAGGAACCCTGATTCTGCCGACAGGATGTCCAAAGATGTTATTGTGTGGTTTAACGAACTGCGGGCCACCGATTTCGATCGGGAGTCGGGCTGGGCAGGTAATGTGCGCTTCAACACCAAATTGGCAGACCTGGGAACCGTTTCTGGCTCTACAAGCTATATGTCTACAGGTTTTGGAGGAATTCAGGATAATATCTCAGCAAGAACGCGGGAATCATCACTGAACTATGACATCGCCGCCAACCTGAATCTTGACAAATTTGGACTGGAACGTTTCGGAATCAGAATCCCGATGTATGTCAGCTACGAACACAGCAAAATGACTCCAAAATGGGATCCGCTCGACCCTGACATTCCGCTTGAAGCCTCTTTGCAATCTTTCGATACAGAGGCTGAACGTGACGCCTATCGCAAGAAAGTCGAAGACAATACCTTCCGTCGTTCTATTAGCTTTAATAACGTCCGCAAAGTAAAAGTCAAGGAAGATGCCGTTCCGCACTTATATGACATCGAAAACTGGGCGTTCTCTTACGCTTACAGCGAGATCACCCGTTCGAATGTCAATTTGGCGAACTACATCAACTTCAACCATAAAGTAGGGGTGGCTTATAACTATAATGCCAATCCCTTTATCCTGGAGCCATTCAAAAACACCAAATCACTGAGTTCCGACTGGCTGAAGCTCATCAAGGATTTCAATATTTCGCTGTGGCCTACAAGCATCAGTGTACGTGGGGATTTGGATCGGAGCTTTATCAGAAACCAATTGTATAACGACAACCTGACAACTGCAGGCATCGCCCCAACCTATGAGAAGTACTTCAACTTCAACAGGTATTATAATGTAAGGTGGGCCCTGACCAAAGGCTTGTCGCTGACGTACAATGCACGGGCATTCTCTACCATTGACGAACCCGAAGGGGACATCAATACGCAGGCTAAACGCGACTCCATCAAGATGAACCTGCTGCGCCTTGGGCGTCTGAAATCGTTTGATCAGAACATTCGAGCAGATTACCGACTGCCGCTCGACAAGTTGCCGATCACCGACTTCCTGAATGCAGACCTGAACTACTCGGTGAACTACACCTGGACTGCTGGACCAGAAAATATTGAAAAGGAGTTTGACTTTGCCAACACACTGGCCAACTATCGCCAATATGGGGGAACGGGGAAAATCGACCTTGTAAAGCTCTACAATAAAAATAAAATGCTTCGCGAGATCAATAAACCCAAACGACGAAGACGTTCGAGAAGTACAACCCGTAAAATTGAAGCCGACACCATCAAGCCGCCTTCGGAACTGAAAGCCCTAAAAGGGGTACTCAGACTTTTGATGATGGTCAGGGATGTAAACGGTACCATCAGCTATACCGATGGTACCACGCTGCCAGGCTTCACCAAAACACCAGGCTTATTCGGGCAAGACTTCGGCACCGCATCGCCAGGCTGGCCATTTATTCTGGGTAGCCAGGATGCCGATATCCGTTTTATGCTTGCAGAACAGGGCTTACTTGTTGAAAACCCAAACCTGACACAACAATTCTCGCAAAATGAGATGGTCAATATGAACCTGAATGCTAACCTGGAACCTGTTAAGGACCTGAAAATTCGCCTGAACATGACCAAAACCAAGAGCTCCTACTTCCAGGAACTCTATCGATACGATGCGCAGTCGAATGACTTCCAGTCCCTGACCCCGTCAAGGAATGGTAGCTACTCGATTTCCTATTTCATGTTGCCCACCACCTTCTCCTCTTTTGATGAGAACAATATGGACAATGCCTTTAAGAACTTCGAGAATTACCGACAGACCGTCAAGGCAAGGCTCGATGCCCTGAACCCATCACAAAATGGGGAATACAACCTGAACTCTCAGGATGTACTGATTCCAGCCTTTATTGCTGCTTATTCAGGAAAAACGGCCGAAGAGGTAAAACTGAGCCCATTCCCGCAAATTCCTATTCCGAACTGGCGGGTGGATTATGCTGGCTTACGTAATATTCCAGCACTGAAAAAGATCTTCAGCTCTGTAAACCTGACCCACGCCTATACTTCAACTTATAGCGTGAACAGCTTTACCAACTCACTGAATTATTCTGATGGGCTCGACCTGTCGAACAATGTAGAGGATTACCCTTTTGCTTCGGAGATCGGGGAGGATGGTTTCTACATTCCTGTATATGTGATGGATCAGATTGTGATGACGGAAAAGTTCAGCCCACTGATCGGGGTGAATGTCAGGACGAAATCGAAAATCAGCGGTAAATTTGAGTACCGATGGGAGCGAAATTTAGCCCTGAATATTTCAAACACCCAAATGACGGAGATGAGGAATAAAGATTATTCCTTCGACCTCGGGTATACCAAAAGTGGCCTGAAATTGCCTTTCCGATGGAAAGGGCGGACCGTAGTGCTGGATAACGACCTGACCATGCGACTCAACTTTGTGGTCAGGAATACCGAAACATTACAGCGGAAAATCGACGATGTTTCTACCATTACCAATGGAAACATCAACTACCAGATCAGGCCTACAATCGCCTATGTGGTCAATAACCGCCTCAACATTCAGGCCTATTACGAGAAGACGATCAACGCACCGAAGATCTCCACTTCTTTCCTCAGAACCGCCACCAACTTTGGCGTTCAGGTGAGATTTAACTTCTCTCAATAATAAATTTCAAAAGCCACTGACCTCAAATTTGTTCAGTGGCTTTTTTATTGCCCCCCGCCCCCAATAGGCACGCCTTTCCACAGCATTACAAAAAGTAAGGAACAGCCACTAAAACGTATGGATTTTCAAAAAAATAATTCAATATTTGCCCCATACTTTTTAACAATAGAATCAATATACCAATGAACATTCCAGCAGAACTAAAATACACCAAAGACCACGAGTGGATCCGCATCGAAGGCAACATCGCTACAGTAGGTATTACTGAGTTTGCTCAGAAAGAATTGGGGGACATCGTTTATGTAGAAGTTGAAACTGTAGACGAAGAAATCGAAGCAGGTGAGGTTTTCGGTACCGTTGAGGCAGTGAAAACTGTTTCAGATTTGTTCATGCCTATCAGCGGAACAATCACTGAATTTAACGACAGCCTGGAAAGTGAGCCTGAGCAGGTAAATGCAGATGCTTATGGTGCAGGATGGATGATCAAGATTGAAATGAGCGATGCTGCGCAGGTTGAAGAATTACTAACTGCCGAAGCATACGAAGAATTAGTAGGCTAATTCTTATAATTATAGCACTATTTAGGCCAAAGGGTAAGCAACTCTTTGGCCTTTTTGTTGTATAATTTAATAGCATCCCCCTTACTGAAGAGATATTTTACGCCATCATCTTCACAAAACACGACTTACCCTTTGATGCGACCAAAATACCGCAGCCTGCCTGTTATTTCCTGGCACCGGACTTAAAAAGCGACCATATGATTCTCCGATACCAATTCTTCACCATCGTCTGGATGATAATAATCCTATTCATGACCTTACTGCCATCCCAGTCATTACCACAGGGAGTCGATTGGTATATTTCCTTTGATAAATTTGCACACATCACCATCTTTGCCGTCCTCTCCTGGCTCATGACCCACGGATCACACAAACAGCACACCTTCCAGACCATGCGCAAATACCCCCGAGCATGGACCATCAGTTGCTGCATCTCCCTTGGGGTCATTATTGAAATCTTACAAACTACCGTAAGCAACCGCCAATTTGAGCTCTTGGACATTTTAGCCGATACTATCGGTGTTTTTATTGGGTTAGTCGTATTTTTTTTCGTCTATAATCGATGACTTCTTTTTGTTTTGCAAAATTTTTAATAAGTTTGAGGGACGACAACAACTTTTCTTATACATCCCTTTGACTAATTAAAAAGGAAGCTGATATGGAGATTAAAAAGAACCCTAGTAAGGATCTTACAAAAAAGTCCGGGCTGTTCTTTAACATTGGTCTTTGTATTTCGCTGGGTCTTTGTATTGCCGCTTTTGAATGGAAATCTTATGATGAGCAAGTGCTCACTAAGGCAGCCGTTGCAGAGGTGGATTTCGAAGAAGTAGCAGAAGTACCACAGACCCAACAGCCCCCTCCACCACCACCGAAAATCCAGGCACCTGTTATTGTAGAGGTACCGGATGAAGAGGTGATTGAGGATGACGTCGACGTCGATTTGGACGTTGAGGTTACTGAAGATACCCAAATTGAAGAAGCGGTATTTGAAGATGCTCCTGAGGAGGAAGAAGTAGAAGAAGTATTTACGATTGTAGAGGATCAGCCGGAATACCCAGGTGGTATGCCAGCTTTTTACAAATACATTGGTAAAAACATGAAGTATCCATCTCAAGCCCGTCGTATGGGTATCGAAGGAAAGGTATTCGTACAGTTCGTAGTAGGTAAAGATGGAAAAATCAGCGAAGTACAGGTAATTAAAGGTATCGGTGCTGGTTGTGATGAAGAAGCTAAACGCGTGATCGAAAGCTCTCCAAACTGGAAAGCCGGTAAGCAACGTGGTCGTGCCGTTAAGGTACGTATGATTCTTCCAATTACATTTAAATTGGGATAATCAAAATAAGACTTTTAGAAAAAGATCGCTTTTGGCGATCTTTTTTTTTGCCCAAAAACTTCTGTGCCCTCCTTCCATTAGAATACGACCACTCCTCAGACCAACAGAGAAGT
The DNA here is from genome assembly GCF_036492425.1 of Persicobacter psychrovividus. Taxonomy (NCBI): domain Bacteria; kingdom Pseudomonadati; phylum Bacteroidota; class Cytophagia; order Cytophagales; family Persicobacteraceae; genus Persicobacter; species Persicobacter psychrovividus. Next base: position 256,011 of record NZ_AP025292.1, on the reverse strand, counting down.
GATCGAACAGGTCCCAAATCGCAAAATTTAATTTTTTATTAACTTATTTACTCAAAATTTAATTTTGGGCATATTATTTGTTTCAATATATCCTAAAGGAATTGGCCGATTCTATGGTTTAACAGAAACAATTAAAGCTTATGAAGCCCAAAAAGTCTCCTAAAAAAGATCTACGCCCAAAGCGGCAGTTATTTTTCATGATCGGCCTTTGCGTCAGCCTATTTTTATGTATTGTAGCCTTCGAGTGGAAAACCATGGAGGTCGTGAACGACTACCCTGTCGAAAACCCTCCAGAGCTGATGCAGGTAGTGGACATCCCTCCAACCGCTATCAAGCCACCAGAGCCCCCAAAAGTTCATAATCCAGTGCTTATCGCCATTCCTGACGATGTGGATATCGATCCAGACCTGCCCGATATCACCTTTATTGAGGAGGATGATCCCGTAGCGCCTGCTATTGAAGACCCCATCCCCGATGAAATCATCGATGTGGCACCTGTGGTTATTGCTGAAAAAATGCCTGAATTCCCTGGAGGCATCGCTGCCTTCTATCGTTGGGTTGGGAAATCCATGAAATACCCTCAACAGGCCAAACGGCAGCAAATCTCAGGTCGGGTGTTTGTACAATTTGTGATTGACAAAGATGGGAGCGTAAAAGAGGTGCAAGTGGTAAAAGGAGTTGGGGCAGGCTGTGACCTGGAGGCCATCAGGGTCATTAAAAACTCCCCAAAGTGGCATGCCGGAAAAAATAGGGGGCGCCCTGTAAAAGTCCGAATGATCCTCCCCATTACTTTTAAACTTCAATAAACCGATCTAAAAAAAGGGCTGACGATAAAGATCGACAGCCCCTTTTTCAATAGCATCCGCAATTTTTACAGAATATTCAAAGATTGCTCCTTAATTTTCTCCAGCTCTTCCTTCATCTGCACCACCAAACGCTGCAAAGCTGCATGGTTAGCTTTTGAACCCAATGTATTTATCTCACGACCAATCTCCTGAGAAATAAAACCCAGTTTTTTACCGTTGGAAGAAGATTTTGAACTGTTCAGCACCTCCATAAAATATTTCAGGTGGTTGGCCAAACGCACTTTTTCTTCATTGATATCATACTTTTCGAGGTAGAAAATAATCTCCTGCTCAAAGCGGTTTTTATCGTAATCGTCTTTTTGTGTCAATTCTTCCAAATTCTGACGCAAGCGATTTTTTACCGTATCTATACGCTCATCTTCATATTGATCTACCTGCGCAAGCAACTGATCAATCGTCTCAATATAGCTTGTCAGCTTTTCCGCAAGTACCTCGCCTTCCTTCAGGCGGAAAGCATCACAGTCGGCAAGCGCGCGGTTAAGGGTCTCTATCACCAACTTCACGTCCTCCTCAGAACCCGTGTCTTCACGGTCGTTCACCATCACTTCAGGCATTTGTAATACCAGCTTCAACAGCTCAGCAGTATCGGCACCCGCATTTTCAGCCAGGCCTTTCAATTGCGTGAAATAAGTCGAAAACAACCCCTCATTGATCTGAACTTTCGGTTTGGCATCGCCCTTACGGGAAAAATCAATCGTAACGGCCAACTTCCCACGTTCCAGGCAATTCCCGATGATATTCCTTACCTCAATCTCACGATCGCTTAAAGTCTTCGGCAACTTCAAGTTAACATCCAAAAACTTTGAGTTCAGCGTTCTAATTTCCACCTGAACGCTTAACGTCTCGCTTTCATGGGTACAAGAACCGTAGCCCGTCATTGATTTTATCATAGCCATAATGTTTAATAAAACACTAAAGTAAAAAAAACCTGCAATATTTCATTTTTTTCTCCCGAAGGACGAAATTCAAATTTAACTTAGCGTAAATTTCCCAGACAAACCATTTATTTAGCCAAAGCCCCAATTCATGGAAATGCTCACCATTTTGGACCTATTCGAAAAAGCGGTACACGCCCATGCCGAGCAGCCGCTATTTTGGCAGTGGCAGCAGGGGGTTTACAGCCCCATTTCTTACCAGCAGGTGAGCGAACAGGTGCATCAGCAAGCCAACGGCTGGCAGCATTTTGGTTTGGAAGCGGGGCAAAAAGTAGCCCTGTGGCTTGAATCAGCGCCAATTTGGGCCATCACGGAACTGTCTATTTGGTATGCAGGTGGGGTAGTGGTACCTATCAATCTGAAGATTAGCACCGACACCCTCCTTTGGCAAATCCACCATGCGGAATGCAGCCACCTGATCATCGAGCGGCATCAGCTCCCCCTTATTCTTGCGCACAAATCCGCACTCCCCGAGGGGCTCACCATCTGGATAAATGAGGAGACCGAAAAAAATGAACAAGAAAATATTCATTCGCTCAATGAGCTCGTCCATTTTGGTCGTCAGGTACCGATGATGCCCACCCAGAAAATCGCCAATCTGATTTTCACCTCCGGCACCATGTCAGACCCCCGCGCGGTAATCCTGACCCACCATAACATCCGCACAAATATTATTCAGATTCAGCAAACCATTCCCATCCCTACAAGAGCGCGGACTTTCATGCTCCTACCGATGGATCATGCCTTTGCGCATACCGTAGGCCTGTATTGCGTGATCGCACAAGGAGGGAGCATTGGCTTTCCGCCTACTGGGAAATCGATGATGGAAATGCTGCGCATGATCCCGGAGATTTTGCAGTCTTTTGAGCCAGATTTCTTACTGATGGTTCCTGCCCTGATCAAAAGCCTGAAAGCCTATATTGAGCGTGGCGTTCGGGCAATGGGCGAGGAATTTGAACAGGAGTACCGCAAGGCACTAACGCTGGCTTACCGAAAAAACCGCATGGGCAACAAATTTGGCTTTCGGCACAAGGTACGCGCCATGATGCTCAAGCATGCTGTTTTACGGAAAATCAAAGAAAAGCTCTTTCCAAATATGAAATTCATGGTTTCTGGTGGAGCGCACCTCAACCCCAACGTCATTTCCTATTTCAGTGCTTTTGGCCTGCCTGTTTATCAAGGGTACGGACTTACCGAGGCGGCTCCCGTAGTTGCGACCAACAACCGTAACCACCATAAAATAGGCTCGGTAGGGCGCCCGCTGCCAAATATACGCCTCATGATTACCAACGAAGCGGGGGAGGAATTACCTGCCGATCAAATGGGGGAGATTCTCGTAAATGGGGAAAATGTGACCGAAGGGTATTTCAATAACCCCAAAGCAACCGCCGACACCATTCAGGGTAAATGGCTGCATACGGGCGACCTGGGCAAGATCGACCAAGAGGGCTACCTGCATGTTATGGGAAGATTTAAAAGCCTGTTGATCTCTGCAGACGGCGAGAAATACCCTCCAGAAATTATTGAAACAGAACTGGAAGAAAAATGCCCATACATTGACAGTGTTTGCATTTATAACAACCAGTCGAGGTTTACCCTTGCCCTGATTGTCCCCAATATGCGGCAAATTCAAGCGGCGCTGAAAGCCATCCCAAAAAATCAGCATACCACAACAGCCCTGCGGCTTATTGAAGACGAACTGAAACAGTTCAGAAAGGAAAGTCCGATTGCGGCAAAATGGACACCCGTGCGCTTCAGAATCCTCGACGAAGCCTTCAGCCTGCAAAATGGAGAGCTGAATCACAATTTTAAAATGGTTCGCCCAAAGATTCATCAGCACTACGAAAGGGACATTGAAACCATTTACAGAAAAAACTGGCAAAACCTCGACGACCCAAACAATTTGGAGAAAATGACGCTTTTACTAAAATAAGCGAAAAATTTTCTCCTTGACTATCAACGCCTTCAAAAGAAAGATTCAAAAAAGGAGGGACAGGATTTGATTATATCGATTTCATTCCTACCTTTGCATCCGCTTAAACATACAAGGAAATGGTTGCGTAGCTCAACTGGATAGAGCATCTGCCTTCTAAGCAGACGGTTCGGGGTTCGAGTCCCTGCGCGATCACACCTTTCGGTCTAGTAGCTCAACTGGATAGAGCACCTGCCTTCTAAGCAGGCGGTTCGGGGTTCGAGTCCCTGCTGGATCACGAATGTTTAAGCATAAAAGCCTTTCTTCTTGAAAGGCTTTTTTTATGCCCAAAAATTGCCGCAGCAATTACTCCTCTTCGGAGATCTTCCCCTGATCGACCCTAAAAACCTTCACCTGCGCCATACCCGCAACCAGCGATTTGGTACGCTCGGGTCGGGCATCGGTAATGAAAATCTGTCCGAAACGCCCATCAGCCACCAACGACAGCAAGTGGTGCATCCGTTGATCGTCAAGCTTGTCAAAAATATCATCCAGCAACAAAATCGGCTTAAATCCCTTTTGCTCCTGCAACACATCAAACTGCGCAAGCTTCAATGCGATAACAAACGACTTCTGCTGCCCCTGACTACCGAAACGCTTGACCGCATGCCCGTCAATGGAAAACTTCAAATCATCACGATGCACCCCAAGGGTCGTCCTGCCAAGTATCAGATCCTTTTGAACCGCAGACCGAAAGCGGTCGCCAAATCCCTCAGTAAGCACCTCGGAGCGGTAATTTAACGCCACCGCTTCCCTTCCTCCTGAAAGTTCACGGTAATGCGCCTGAAACAAAGGCTCGAAATACGCCACAAAAACCTGCCGACGCTCCGCAATTGCCTGCCCTTTCTGCAACAACGCATGATCGTAGGTTGCCAAAAGGTCTTCATCTATGCGCCCAACAGGCTGACACTGTCTCAAAAGTGCATTTCGCTGCTTGAGCAAGTTACTGTAATTCATCAGCGCCTGAAGGTAATGCTGATCCAGCTGGCAAATGATGGTGTCAAAAAAACGTCGCCGTTCCTCGCTCCCTTCACGGATCAAATCGGTATCATGCGGCGCCATCAGCACCACTGGAAAGCGCCCAATGTGGTCTGAAAGTCGATCATAAGCAACCTGATCGCATTTAAGCACCTTTTTTGCCCCCGCCTGCAAACCGCACAAAACCTTATGCTTCCGCACCTCAAGATCAAAACTCCCCATAACGCTGAAAAAACCACTTTGGTGCTTAATGCTTTGCTGGTCATGTCCCGCAAAGGCGCTTTTTACCAACGATAAATAATGAATAGCATCCAACATATTGGTCTTTCCGCTTCCATTTTCACCCACGAGGCAATTAATTTGCGGCGAACAGACCATATGTGCCTCCTCGTAATTTTTGAAATTGAGCAATTGGATATTTGAAAGAAACATAACTTAATGTGTTGAATACGGCGTATTTTTATTATTTTCGCCCACTACAAACCTATTAACTACAAATGTTTTCTGCAAATCAAGCTTAAGACAACAATAAACCATAAAACAAATATGTCAAACCAATCTGTAAAAGCGGGAGATAAAGCCACAGAAGGTCGTTTCTCCAAAGAGACTTACATGTGGTGGTATGAGAAAATGCTCTACATGAGACGTTTTGAGGAAATGAGTGGCCGAGTATATGGACAGCAAAAAATCGCAGGATTTTGCCACCTATACATCGGGCAGGAAGCTTGTGCGGCAGGTGCTGTTTCGGCACTAAAAGAAGGAGACAAATACATCACTGCATACCGTGACCACGCTCACCCGATTGCTTTGGGTTCTGACCCTAAGCGTATCATGGCGGAGATGTACGGTAAAGCTACTGGCCTTTCTAAAGGTAAAGGTGGTTCAATGCACATTTTCGATGTAGAGAAAGGATTTTACGGAGGACATGGTATCGTTGGTGGACAAATTCCATTGGGTACTGGTTTGGCCTTCGCAGAAAAATATAAAGGCACAGACAACCTTTGTATCGCGTATATGGGGGATGGTGCGGCCCGTCAGGGTGCCGTTCACGAAGCATTCAACATGGCCATGACCGCCAAGTTGCCGATCATTTTTGTGATTGAGAACAACGGTTATGCGATGGGTACTTCGGTTCAGCGTACTTCCAACGTCGTTGAGCTATACAAATTGGGTGAGTCATACGACATGCCATCTCGTCCTGTGGACGGAATGAGTGTTGAGGAAGTTCACATTGCCGTAGAAGAGGCTGCTGAGCACATCCGTGCGGGCAAAGGTCCTGTTTTGTTGGAAATGAGAACCTACCGTTACAAAGGCCACTCGATGTCTGATCCTGCAAAATATCGTACGAAAGAGGAGGTTGAAAGCTACAAGCAAAAAGACCCTGTACAGCAGATCAAGGCGACACTTCTTGAGAAGGGCTATGCTACCGAGGAAGAATTGAAAGCTTTGGACAAAGAAATCAAAGAAGAAGTAAAAGAATGTGTTAAATTTGCGGAGGAGTCACCTTACCCTGACCCAAAAGAAATTTACACAGATGTGTATTCGCAAGAGGATTATCCTTTTGTTAGAGAATAATCGGTGGGGGCTGCTATTTTAATATCCATAAATTTTGGTTATTATTGCACCCTAAAAATTTTTTCAAATGGCAAATAATAAGAAAAAACAGGAAACTGAAAAGTACGCTGGTCAAGAGTTGTTAGAGAATCCAGAAGCTTTGGCTGACCGCCTGAGTAAATCAGAGCGATTTCTGGAAGAAAATAAAGTTCCATTCATCGGTGGTGCAATTGCATTAATCGTTATTGTTGGTTTATTCTTCTTCTTTCAACACCATAACTCTCAAAAGGATTTAACTGCACAGGCAGAGATGTTCCAGGCTCAATATTATTTTGAACAGGACAGCCTCAACCTCGCACTTAATGGTGACGGCAATAGCTATGGCTTTCTTAAAATTGCCGATGAGTATGGAAGCACAAAAGCCGGAAAATTGGCGACATATTATACTGGTGTAATTTACTTGCGTCAGGGAAAATATGATGAAGCAATCAATGAGCTGAATGATTTCAACCCATCTGATTTGCTGATCCAAGCTCGTGCTTATGCATTGGTAGGTGATTGCTACATGCAAAAGAAAAATTTTGGGGAGGCATTATCGAACTACGAGAAAGCAGCCAACTACAACGAAAACAAACATTTCTCACCAATGTACTTGTTGAAAGCGGCCGTTGCTGCTGAGCAAGCCAACAAATTGGAGTCGGCGAAAGCTAACCTTGAGAAAATCGTTAACGATTACAGTGATGCTAACGAGTACCAGGAAGCACGCAAGCAATTAGCTCGTGTGAACGGTATGATCAAGTAATAAGCATCTTTTCAGATACTCCGAAGAAGGGCAAACTCATCAGGTTTGCCCTTTTTTTATGCGCATTAACAGGGGAGCGGAAACAGATCAAAAAATAAATTGTATTTTTGATTAAGCACCCCTTCGGGGCGCGCAAATATAACATTGGGAAGCAAAAACAAACACAAGCATTGCTTTGCGCTGTTTTTGCAACATTTTGTTATGATCGATTTACATAATAATTGCAAATCGATGAAAATTGATATTAAATATTCATATACCTTTAGAGTGTAATACCCATGGCAACTGCTTTAAAAAATTTGAGTGAGTATTCAGATAAAAATTTATCTGATGTAAGTGGAAAAACTTTCGCTATTGTCGTTTCCGAATGGAACGAAGAAGTAACCGAAGCTTTGTACAATGGCGCCAAAGAAACCCTGTTAATCAACGGTGTTTCCGAAGCGAAAATCATCCGTAAAAATGTTCCTGGAAGCTACGAGCTTTCCCTTGGAGCACAATGGATGGCCCAACGCCCAGATGTGGATGCAGTCATTTGCCTTGGCTGTGTTATTCAGGGAGAAACCCGCCATTTCGATTTCATTAATCAGGCAGTGGCAATCGGTGTTACAGAAGTAAGCTTAAAATACAATAAACCCGTTATTTTCGGTGTTCTGACGCCCGACACACAAGAGCAGGCATTGGACAGAGCAGGAGGAAAGCACGGCAATAAAGGCGACGAGGCAGCAATCACAGCAATTAAAATGTTGGGATTCTAAATACAGCAAAAGGTAGTGCGTAAGCACTGCCTTCTTTCCAGATTTCTGCCGGTCGGATGGTTTAAAAAATTAGAACAACAGAATTCATGCAGATTTTTAAATTTGGAGGAACTTCCGTCGGAAGACCGGAACGCATGCACCAAGTGGCAGAACTTGTACAGTCGGGTCAGGAACGTAAAATTGTCGTACTCTCGGCACTTTCAGGCACCACCAACTCCCTCGTTGCAATTGGCAATGCTTTGTTTGCCAAAGACAACGCCCTTGCACGCACCCTGATAGAGGAGCTTTTCGAGCACTACCTTGACTTTTATACCGAGCTGGTAGAAAGTACCGAAGCACAGGCCAAGGCACTGAAAATCATCGAGACCCACTTTTCTTTCATCAGATCCCTGCCTGGTCACTTTTTCAACAACCGCTTGAATAAAGAATTATTGGCGCAAGGCGAGCTGATGTCCACAAAGCTGTTCACCACCTATCTTCATGAGCAAGGCGTGAAAGCCCAGTTGCTTCCTGCACTTGATTTTATGCTGATCAATGATGAGCAGGAGCCAGACATTGCTTTCTCTTCGGCAAAACTCACCGAACTACTTTCTACTTATGAAGACACCAAGCTCTTCATTACCCAAGGCTATATTTGCCGGGATCATGAAGGGGAAGTCAGCAACCTCAGCCGTGGTGGCTCAGACTATACCGCTACCCTTATCGGTGCGGCAGTTAAAGCAGAAGAGGTTCAGATTTGGACCGATATCGACGGCCTGCATAACAACGACCCCCGAGTAGTAGAGAACACCTTTCCGATTCCCGAATTAAGCTTTGATGAAGCCTCTGAGCTCGCTTATTTCGGCGCAAAAATCCTGCACCCGACCTCCATTATTCCGTCACAGCGATTCAATATTCCTGTCCGACTGAAAAACACCATGGAGCCACAAGCGGCAGGAACACTGATCAATGCAAAATTTACCGCTACAGGCGCTGTAAAGGCCGTAGCAGCAAAAGATGGCATCACGGCCATCAAAATACGCTCCAACAGAATGGTGCTCGCTTATGGTTTCCTTCGTCGGATTTTCGAGGTTTTTGAAAAACACAAAACACCAATCGACATGATTACCACCTCTGAAGTGGCCGTGTCGCTGACCATCGAAAACACCGATAAACTCGAGGAAATCACCAAAGAGCTTTCCCTGTTCGGGCAAGTACAGGTCGATACCGACCAATCCATCATTTGTGTTGTGGGGGATTTCGGTGAGGAAAAAGTAGGGATTGCCACTAAAGTGCTCGACGCATTGGTCGATACACCAATTCGGATGATCTCCTATGGAGGAAGCGACTACAACATCTCTTTGCTCGTTAATTCCAACCATAAAACAGACACCCTGGTCAAACTGAATAATTTCCTTTTCTAAGCGTGAGTTTAAAATTTTAAACTCACAATGAAAGCTTAGCGTATGGCTGAAGTGATGATGGATTGTTTTGAGGAAATAGCACCGCTGTTATTGAATCGAAATTTAAAATCAATTTCAATCATCTGAATCTCCAGTAAGATGCCCATTTTTCAATTCGCCCAAAAGGAACTTTAAAAATACAACGCCACAAAGCCACCTCTCCCAAGGTGGCTTTGTCATTTATCAACACCACATTGATCATATATTGATCAAACAAAACGGGATTGTTGTCATTTTTCCCTCATTCAATGCGCTTTAGGCTAAAAGTAGCATGATTTTTTATATACGTAATTATCGAATATAAGCGGAATGTGTTAAATTGCGTTTAGAACAAGTCTAAATTAGTCCATAAATCCAATCATGAATATTGCCGATTTAAAGCTGGGTCAGAAAGCCGTCGTTACAGGATTTTCAGACGAAGAACTCTCATTACGATTATTAGATATGGGATGCCTTCCAGGAGAAGAAGTAACGCTATGTTGTAAGGCACCTTTGGGTGACCCGATCGCAATTGATGTCGCTGGCTCAAGAGTTTCCTTGCGAATCCGTGAAGCCTCCACTGTGATGATTGAAAAAATAAATAATTAAGTGCCAGACAACACTCTAAAGGTTGCCCTTATCGGTAACCCAAACGCTGGAAAAACCTCCCTTTTCAATCATCTTACAGGGCTGAATCAAAAGGTAGGGAATTTCCCAGGAGTTACTGTTGACAAAAAAACAGGACTCTGCACAAAAATCAAGTCCCGCAAAGTTCAAATTATCGACTTTCCTGGCACGTACAGTATTTATCCAAGATCCTTGGATGAACAGGTGTTTTTTACTGAAGTCAGTAATACCGAAAGCGAAAGCTATCCTGACGTTGCCATCGTGGTTATTGATGCCGCACACCTCAAACGTAATTTATTACTCTTCACCCAAATTAAAGATATTGGCCTGCCGATCGTCATTGGCATGACCATGCTCGATGTACTGAAAGACAAGCAGGAAAATATTGACCTCGATGAACTTTCAAAGTCTTTGGGCGCTCCCATATTCCCGATCAATGGGCGAAATGGCGAAGGGGTAAATGCCCTGACGGATTTTATCTCGACTTACGAATATGCCGAGCCGGAACCCTTCCTGCCAATGGAAGAGTATATTCACGACGAACTCTTCCACCGCCTGGAGGCTGCATTTCCTGATCAACGCCCCTATCGCATTTATCAGATGATGCAACAAACCGATACCTACACTGGTATTGGCCCCGAAGACCGGGAAATTGTGGAAGAAATTAAGCAAAACTCCCATTTCAATGGACCAAAGCTACAAGCCAAGGAAACCATTGCTCGCTACAAGTTGCTCGATGCCATTCTGAAAAAAGTGGAAAAAGGCGGCCGGAAATTTACGGAAGACAAAAGCTTTTCCTCCACTTTGGATAAATTCCTGGTACACCCCATCTTTGGCTATGCCTTCTTCGTCGCCATCCTGTTCTTCATGTTTCAGGCCATCTACTCCTGGGCGAGTATCCCGATGGACTATATCGATGCCATGTTTGGCGCTTTGGGCGAATGGGCACACCACACCATACCGGCAGGGCCACTAAACTCCCTGATCAGCGACGGTATCATTCCGGGTATTGGTGGGATCGTGATTTTCGTCCCTCAGATCGCCATCCTGTTTGCCTTCATTGCCATGCTTGAGGAAACGGGCTATATGGCCAGGGTAGTGTTCCTTACCGACCGTATTATGCGGGTATTTGGGCTGAATGGAAAAAGTATTGTACCGCTGATTTCTGGTGTCGCCTGTGCGATTCCAGCCATTATGGCTGCCAGAAATATTGAAAACTGGAAAGAAAGGTTAATTACCATATTGATCTCCCCACTGATGAGTTGCTCGGCACGCTTGCCGGTTTATGCTATTCTGATAGCCCTCGTTATCCCCGACCGGGAAATACTGGGCTTCATGAACCTTCAGGGCTTAGTATTGATGGCGCTTTATATGGGAGGGTTTATTTTGGCACTGATCGTTGCTTTGATCATGAACCAGCTGATAAAATCACCTCAGCGACCGTTCCTGATCATGGAATTGCCTTCCTTCCGTATGCCGAGATGGAAGAATGTCAGTCTGACGATCTTCGAGAAATCGAAGACTTTCATCTTCTCCGCAGGTAAAATTATCTTCGTAATTTCTATTGTATTGTGGGCACTGGCCAGCTATGGCCCCAGCAACGAGATGGATCAGGCGGAGGCCCTGGTATCACAAAACCACCCTGGTCTGAACCAGGATCAACATGAAAACATGGTGGCTTCTTACCGTTTGGAGCACTCCTATGCTGGGCATTTGGGTAAAGTAATTGAGCCGGTCATCGCTCCATTGGGTTATGACTGGAAAATCGGAATTGCACTGATCACCTCCTTTGCTGCAAGGGAAGTGTTTGTAGGCTCTATCTCGACAATTTACAGCGTGGGCTCCAACGATTCAGGCGACAATCCGCAGTCGATTAAAGACCGGCTGGCTTCGGAAATTAACCCTAAAACGGGCTTACCCGTCTTCACCCTTGCAAGTGGTTTATCTTTGCTGATTTATTATGCCATTGCCATGCAGTGTATGAGTACGCTTGCCATTGTCAAGCGGGAAACCAACTCCTGGAAATGGCCTATGATTCAACTTTGCTACCTCACGGGAATGGCTTATGTTTTTTCCCTGATCGTCTATCAGGTATTGTCATAAGGGTTGAAAAGTAATTATAAAGAAAGGCTATCACTTAACGGTGATAGCCTTTTTGTTTTGTGAACCAACTGCATTTTACCCCTCAGACAACCGCCAGATCAATGGCTTCCTGTTCATGTCGTGCCTGCTGAATTTCATGCAATTTAATGGCGTTATGAATCCCCAAACACGGAATGTAAACTTCGCTGGCCATAAATGTAGCCGCCTGAAGTAACTGGCTTCTCATTTGTTCCAGTGGCTGAAGCGCCTTCTCGATCTGGTCAATCAGTTCCACTTTAGCTGCTATTTCAGAAACATCCACCTGCTGCGGGATAATCTCCTCATGCTCGATGGCTTTCTGTAAAGACTCACGGACAAAAGAAACGGTGCCTTCCGACTTTTTGGGCAAAGAACACCGCTGGTTTTTCCGCAGGAGGCTGTTCAGTAAATTGATATTATCCTGAATGGGCTGAAGGGCCTCAAAAAGCTGTTGACTTGAATTTTCGGTAATGGGGGATTGGGGGCTCATAAAAATAGTGATTTTGGGTTACAGAAAGAGGCTGTAAGACAGCGTTTTGTAAGGTAACAAAATATATCAAAATCACTGAATGACAATAGGTTACACCAACGTAATATTTGCGGCAAAAATCATCATTTATATCTTTTCATTCGTTATTGCCACCCCAAGCACAATCGTCATCATACCCATATAATGGCCTGTCAGAATTTCCTCACCATCCATTACGCCCCAAAATAGCGCAAAAACAGGAATTAAGTAGGTCACCAGACTTGCAAACACAGGGCCTGCCTGCTGCACGAGCCGGTTAAATGCGATCAAAGCCAGTGACGTACCGATAAACCCTAAAATCAATAAATAACCTAAAGCAGCATAGGCCTGATCTTCCAATAACAGTCGCTGAGAAAAATCAGATACCTGAAATAAATAAACCCCAACGAAAGGGACCATCATCCCGAGGGAAACACTGGTAATTTCAAGCGGCTTCAGCCCCCCTAAAAAGTGTTTCACCAAATTGGCATTCACCCCATAGCAGACGGTGGCAATCAGAACAAATATGGCATAAAAGTTCAGGTTGAAGAAACTCCCGCCAGCATCTGCAAGCAGTAGAATGACCGTTCCACCAAAGGCGACACAGAGTCCAAAAACAATCCGTTTGGTAAAATCTTTCAGGTCGAAAAACAGTGTGCCGATCATCAGTACAAAAATAGGCGTCAGGGCATTCATGATCCCCGTTACAGCACTGCTGAGTTGTGTTTCTGCCAAGGCAAACAAGCAGGCAGGCAGCAAACTCCCGAGGAAACCCGAGAAAAACAGCGGAAGTACATTCCTGCGGTTGATTCGCCTGAAGGCCTGATAACCCACTGGCAAAAGAAACATTCCTGCAGACAAAATCCTGATTGCTCCCACCTGTGGTGCAGTAAAAACCTCCAGGCCTCGCTTCATCAGGATAAAAGAACTTCCCCATACAAACGACAGGATGATCAACATGACCCAGTTTGAGGTAACACCTTGCTTCAGGTAAGCAAAGACTCTTTCCATAGTATAAAAATAAGGGTTGATATGGGCAAAAAAAAGGAAGCCTTGATGCATCAATAGCTTCCTTTTTTTTAACAAGATAAGGGATTATACGGGTTCAGGCAAACTTAAAGAAGCCTGCACCTCTTCGAGTACTTCAAATAATTCGTTAGGATCAAGGCTTTCCACCAACTTCATTCGGTAAGGCTTGAAATTGGCCACACCACGGAAATAGTTCGTGTAATGGCGGCGCATTTCCAAAATCCCCTGACGTTCGCCCTTCCATTCCAGGGAAAGCTCTAAATGGCGTTTGGCAGTTCTCACACGCTCTTCCATTGTTGGGGGAGCAAGTTTTTCTCCTGTTTTCATGAAATGCTTAATCTCATTGAAAATCCAAGGGTAGCCAATCGCTGCGCGGCCAATCATGGCGCCATCAAGGCCATAGGTATTTTTGTATTCCAGTGCTTTTTCTGGAGAATCGATATCACCATTCCCGAAAATTGGAATATGAATATCGGGGTGGTTTTTCACCTCTGCAATAGGGTTCCAGTCGGCCACTCCTTTGTACATCTGCTGGCGGGTACGGCCGTGGATGGTCAGGGCAGAGATCCCCACATCCTGCAAACGTTTCGCTACTTCAATAATCTGAATAGTGGTAGAATCCCAGCCGAGGCGGGTTTTTACAGTCACGGGCTTTTGCACCTGCTTCACGATTTCCTCCGTCATGCGCTGCATTTTCGGGATATCCTTCAAAATACCCGCACCCGCGCCTTTGCCTGCCACCTTCTTCACTGGGCAACCGTAATTGATGTCGATCAGCTCAGGGTTGGCCTCTTCAGCAATCGCTGCAGCCTCACGCATTGATTCAATCTTATCTCCAAAAATCTGAATACCAATCGGGCGTTCCTCATCATAAATATCCAGTTTTTGGCGACTCTTAGCGGCATCACGAATCAGTCCTTCTGCAGAGATGAACTCCGTGTACATCATATCAGCGCCATTTTCTTTACATACTGCGCGGAATGGAGGATCACTGACATCTTCCATAGGCGCCAGCAATAATGGATATTCGCCTAATTCTACCTCACCAATTTTTACCATAGCGTTATTCATTTAGGCCACGTGCTCATTTGCATCGTCGCATATGTTTTATCTTTATAAAATCTTTGCTCAAGTTGTTTTTCAATCCAACTCCCTGATTGTCAATCATCAAAAAACGCGCCCAAAGCATAGACTATCAACATTTTACGCGTTTAAAGGGTTTTGACTTACAAAGTTAAAGCATAGATGGCCACAAAAAAAGCCCTCTGAGTGTAAATATCAGTTAAAATGCCTGTTCCGTTCTGTTTTTGTTAGGATTCCCACCGATTTTTTTTGGTTTTTAATGATCCAATCCGTTAGATTGTTTGTTACAACCCTTTAGTATTAAAACCTAACCAAATAATAATGCTTACCGAAACGACTGTAAACGCACTGCACCAACGTATTTCTGACGAAGCCAATGCACGATCCATCTGTATGGCTTATCAAAACTGGTGTGAAAAAAATGGCTACCCGAATACCAAATTATTCTGCCAGCAGCTGGCCAATGACCATTGGGCAAACCATAACGACCTGGTAGAATACTTGCAGGAGTGTGGCCACCATTCCCATACGCCCAATGTAAATCCGCAGCCTGAAGACATTAAGAATTTCCACCACCTGATGGACCTGCTCGTTATTATGAGTCAGAAGCATTTGCAGGCGCTGAATGATACCGTTCAGACTTGCTGGCAACAGAACGATTATGATACGATGCCTTTCCTCAATACACGGATCAGTAAGGAGATCAGTCGGCACAAGCGCCTTTCTACCTGGAAAAAACAACTACGGGGTCTACCTCAATCTGGCGAAGGAATACTGATCTTCGACCAATCAATAAAATAAGATGTGATTTTAGAATTAATCCAACGGTTTAAACCACAGAAATATTTACCTTTGACTGTATTTTTTTACAATAAAAAAGACAGTCATGGAGCATTCTGAAAAAGCATACGAAACCAAAAATCTTCAAAGAGCCACTATTGTGCGTGATATTTTGGAAGAACGCGGCATTCCTGCTTTCCTGATGGACAAAAAAGATTTGGCCTACGGTATATTTGGCAGTTACCAAATTTTGGTGGAGCGCGATGACCTGCTCCGTGCACAACAAATTATCACAAACGATATTCGGTTTGACTAAACTTAGTAATTTAACACAAAGAGTCATCACAGGCCTGATCGGCATTGCGGTGTTTATTGGTGCAATATTTTACGGCACATACAGCTATTTTGCGCTTTTTTTCATCATTGCCATTTTAGCGCAATTGGAATTTTACAAACTTATAAAAGCAGATAAACTACGGCCAATACAATGGATCGGGCTGCTGCTTGGTGGGGGAATAAACCTGATCACCTATATGCATTTTGAGCAGCAGTGGCCGTTAGGAAGCTACCTGTTACTGATGCCACTTGTAGGCTTGATCTATTTCACCAAACTATACCAGACACCCGAAAACAGGCCGTTTAACAGTATTGCGCAAACCTTTATGGGCATTGTTTATGTTGCGCTGCCATTTTCGCTTTTGCATGTTTGTACGTTTTCTGGCGGAGCATACAACCCACAAATCATTATGGGGATGTTGCTTTTATTATGGGCAAGTGATTCAGGAGCCTATTTTACTGGGGTAAAATTCGGAAAACATAAGCTTTTTGAACGGATTTCACCTAAAAAAACATGGGAAGGATTCTTCGGAGGCGCCGCCCTTTCAATCCTCGTATCAGTGGTATTATCCCATTTCTGGACAACCCTTCCGCTTTACGAGTGGTTAGGACTATCAGTTATCATCATTGTGGCGGGCAGTTACGGGGACCTTGTCGAATCGCTCTTCAAAAGAAGTATTGCCATTAAAGATTCAGCATCAACTTTGCCAGGACACGGCGGTTTTCTGGATCGTTTTGACGGCCTGTTGCTGTCGATCCCATTTTTAGTGGCATTTTTTGAACTTGTTAGGATATTCGTAAAATAGCAAGTTTTTTAACTTCTTATATTGAGGATTTAATAATTTTTCTAAATTAGCAGTCACTTATACAAACGACAATTTTTCAATATAAGGAATATGGCTTACATCGAACCAGCACCAATTAAGGATCACGAGAATCCATTCGAGTCTATGATGTCCCGTTTTAATGTTGCGGCAGAAAAACTGGGATTGGAAGATGAGGTTTATAACGTTCTGAAGTCACCAGATAAACAAGTATTAGTTTCCCTGCCGATCACCATGGACGATGGTTCCATTGAGGTCTTTGAAGGTTATCGCGTTATTCACTCCAACATCCTGGGGCCCTCAAAAGGGGGCGTACGCTATGATATGGGCGTAAATCTTGACGAGGTAAAAGCCTTGGCAGCCTGGATGACCTGGAAGTGTGCCGTAGTGGATATCCCATACGGAGGTGCCAAAGGTGGAATTAAATGCGACCCGCGCAAGATGTCGGCAGGAGAAATCGAACGACTTACCCGCGCGTACACCAATGCGATGGCAGAAGTTTTTGGCCCCGACCGCGATATCCCTGCTCCTGATATGGGTACAGGACCACGAGAAATGGCGTGGATGATGGACCAGTATTCCCGCAACAAAGGAATGACGGTCAATGCAGTGGTTACAGGTAAGCCCATCACCCTGGGCGGAAGCCTTGGCCGTGCCGAAGCCACCGGACGTGGCGTAATGATCTCTTGTCTGTGTGCGATGGAGAAGTTGGAGATTAACCCCTATAAAGCATCAGTAGCCGTTCAGGGCTTTGGTAATGTGGGTTCATTTGCCGCCCTGCTCCTACAGGAAAGAGGCTCAAAAGTCGTGGCTATTTCAGACATTTCTGGTGCTTATTATAACGAAGAAGGCATTAACATTCAAGAGGCTATTGACTATCGTGACAATAACGAACGCACGCTTGAAGGCTATAAAGGAGCCCAAAAAATGGACAACCCTGAAGAGCTCATGTTCCTCGACGTTGATGTGTTGATTCCTGCTGCCAAAGAGGATGTCATCACTCCTTCCAATGCCGATAAAATCAAAGCAAAATTAATTGTAGAAGGCGCTAATGGCCCTACAATGGCTGCTGCCGATGATATCATCAATAAAAAAGGCATCATGGTTGTCCCTGATATTTTGGCCAATGCAGGTGGGGTAACCGTTTCCTATTTTGAGTGGGTACAAAACCGTTTGGGGTATAAATGGACCCGTGAGCGAGTGAACCGACGTGCCGACCGCACGATCCGTGCCGCCTTCGAAAATGTTTACAACAAGTCTCTCCGCCACGATGTACCGATGCGAATTGCAGCCTATATTGTTGCGGTGAGTAAAATTGATAAAGCCTACCGATATCGCGGAGGATTTTAATAGAATATTTGCTTTTTTAAATCAAGCAGAGGCAAGCAATAGTAATTTATTGCTTGCTTTTTTTTACCTTTGTTCTTTTACAGCGGAAAACCGCCATTAAACGGACATTCTTAGAATTTAATATGACGATACATAAAGAAGGCAGAACTTATTTAACTATTCTGCTCCTTATATTAGTCGCGATCAATGCTGGCATCATTTTCTATTTAGAGCAGCATATTTTAGCACAGCGCATCAGTCAGATCGTAAGTGTTATTTTCTTCTTATTAAACTTACAGTTTTTCCGAATGCCGAAGCGTCGTTTGAACGTGGAAGACGGGCAAGTTATTGCTCCAGCAGATGGGAAAGTAGTGGTGATTGAAGAGGTAATAGAAAATGAGTACTTCAAGGAAAAGCGTCAGCAGATTTCCATCTTTATGTCGCCACTGAATGTTCATAACAACCGTGCGCCAATCAAAGGGATTGTATCATTTTACAAGTATCATGCAGGTAAATACCTGGTAGCATGGCACCCAAAAGCAAGTTCAGAGAATGAGCGTACAACGATGGTCCTGAAGAATGAATCAGGAACAGAAGTGTTGGTTCGCCAGATTGCCGGGGCAATGGCTCGCCGAATCAAATGCTATGCGAAGGTGGGTAAACCTTACAGTGCAGGGCAGGAATATGGCTTTATTAAATTTGGTTCTCGGGTAGATGTATTTTTACCGATAGGCACCAAAGTGAAGGTCAATCTGAACCAAAAAACAAAAGGAGGCAAGACGATCATTGCTGAGCTTCCTTCAGAAGATTAATTAAACATCATTACATAGATGAATGAAAGCTCTTTTTGCTATTTTGATGCAGAAAGAGCTTTTTTATTTCAACCCAGAAGCAGGACCGCTAATCATCAACAACATGAATAAACCATCAAAGAAAGGTGTACTGATTGTCAATCTTGGTACTCCTGACAGCCCCTCAACACCTGATGTCAGAAAATATTTAAGGGAATTCCTTTCAGATAAAAGGGTGATCGATATTAACCCTATAGGCCGGTGGATGCTCGTCAATCTGATTATTGCACCTTTCCGTGCACCAAAATCAGCAAAGGTCTATCAGCAGCTATGGGAAGACCGAGGCTCTCCACTGATGTTTTACGGCCTGGATGTTCAGCAAGCACTTAGCGAGGCGCTCGGCACCACCTACGAAGTGGCCTTGGGGATGCGATATCAGCAGCCAAGTATAGCCTCGGCACTGGATCAGCTGATGGCCAAAAATGTATCGGAAATTTTAGTGATTCCACTGTTTCCACAATACGCATCAGCGACTACGGGTTCAGTGGCTGACAAAGTGATGGAGATTGTTAAGGATTGGCAGGTAATTCCAACCATTAAGTTTGTCGAGCAGTTTCTCGAAGAGCCACTATTCATACAAACCATTGCAGAGCAGGCTCAGCCGCTAATGGAAAAAACCGATTACGATCATTTCCTTTTCAGCTTTCATGGTATTCCAGAACGGCAAATCAAGAAGGCCTCATGTGACGGCTACTGTCAGCTTGGCAAATGTTGCGATACCTACCACGCCAAAAACCGATATTGCTACCGTGCACAGTGCTTCCATACCGCACGCCTTGTAGCACAGGCGCTTCAAATTCCTGAGGAGAAATTCAGTGTAGCCTTCCAGTCACGGCTTGGAAAAGACCCATGGATTCAGCCTTACGCAGACCAAATGCTGAAAGAAATGCCCGCGAAAGGCTATAAAAAAGTGTTGGCATTTTCGCCAAGCTTTATCGCTGACTGCCTGGAAACCACTGTTGAGGTTGGCGATGAATTCAAAGAAGAATTTTTGGAAGCTGGAGGAGAACAATGGGATTTGGTACCAAGCCTGAATGCGCACCCCACCTGGGTAAAATGCCTCGAAGAGATGGTGCATAAGCATTTGGACTGATCGTTTTACAGAGGCCCTGCGGATGCGCCCCTGTGTAGCCGAACCTCTAAATTTGATCATGGTTTGGGCTGACATTGGATCAGCCTGTAATATCAGCAAGCTTTAAGGCGCGAAAAAGACCCCTTTCCAATAACCGATCGGTCGCCCCTTTTATTTGGTCGCAGCATTTTACTGCGACCAATAGTACGCTTGCAAAATGTGCCGATGGCTACAGTATGCCCATTAGCTGCTCAATCACATAATTGGCCTCTTCAATGGTATTGTATTTACCAAATGAAAAACGAATGCTTGGCTGATCAGAAGGCACACCGATAGCAGTCAATACATGAGAGCCCGTCAGTGCTCCAGCAGAACAGGCACTACCTCCTGAAGCAGAAATACCTTTCAGGTCAAGGCTGAACAATAGCATCCCAGCATCCTTGGTGGAAGGCAAGCAAACATTCAACACGCCATAAAGACTTTGGTCAAGAGCTCCAGATTGCCCATTGAAAGTAACGCCATCCATTTTTTGCTGCAGTGCATTAATCATGTGGCTTTTTAGCTGTTCCGCATGTGCTCGGTCTTGTGCCATGTCGTGATGCGCAAGACTCAACGCTTCCGCCAGTCCTACGATGCTGGCGACATTTTCCGTACCGCCACGCATTCCGCGCTCCTGGCCACCACCCTGAATAAATGGCCCAATCTTTTGATCTTTTTTGATATAAAGTACGCCAACACCCTTGGGGCCATTAAATTTATGTGCTGATGCGGCAAGAAAATCAATATTACTTTCCTGCAGGTTGAAGGGGTAGTGCCCGACCGTCTGAACAGCATCCGTATGAAATTTCGCACCATGTTCCTTACACAAGTGGCCTACTTTTTCAATGTCGAGCAAATTCCCAACTTCGTTATTGCCGTGCATCAATGTTACCAGTGCTGAAGTTCCATAGCTTTTCAATAACTCCTGCAGATGATCCATATCTACAGCGCCATGTTCTTTCAGCTTCACAAAATGGCAGCTAATCAGCCCTTCTTGCTCCAGTTCTTCGACGGTGTGCAACACCGCATGGTGCTCAATAGCAGTAGTGATGATGTGCTTTAATCCGTAAGCCTTCACGGCGCCCTTAATGGCCGTATTATCAGATTCTGTCCCGCCCGAAGTAAAAATAATTTCAGAAGGTGCCGCACCAAGCAGCTTCGCCACCACCTTTCGGGCACGCTCAACTGCCGAACGACTTTCTCGGCCGTGGGCATGCATGGAGTTAGGGTTACCGAAATGGTCCCTGAGGAAGGGGATCATGGCCTCAAAAACAGCGGGAGCAACAGGGGTTGTTGCTGCATTATCAAAATATACTTTCATATCGTTTTAGGATCGTGTATTCAACGGAAAAATGGAAGGTTTTCTCAAATATAAAAAAAACCGCACAGCCTGATTGCCGTGCGGTTGATATTTTATTGGAAAGCCTGCTGTACGGGCTTTTAATTTTCGTCTGTAATAATCTCGCGGATATCGGAGATAATTTTGTTGGCCAAATGGTCTGCAGTAGCCAATGATGGCGACTCGGAATAAATACGGATGATCGGCTCAGTATTTGACTTGCGCAGGTGAACCCACTCTTGGTCAAAATCAATCTTCACCCCGTCAATAGTATTTACTGGAT
This sequence comes from Persicobacter psychrovividus, assembly GCF_036492425.1. Taxonomy (NCBI): domain Bacteria; kingdom Pseudomonadati; phylum Bacteroidota; class Cytophagia; order Cytophagales; family Persicobacteraceae; genus Persicobacter; species Persicobacter psychrovividus. Next base: position 234,507 of record NZ_AP025292.1, on the reverse strand, counting down.
GCTTCTTATATTTATCAGCGATTTTCTCCAAAATCAAGTCAACATCCACATCGGGTGTCAGTTCAATCTTATTCTTAGAGATGAAATAGCTTGGATAAGTAGAACGCAAGAAGGAGATCGACTTACCAAATTTTGCCAAATGGCTCAAGAATAAAGCAATTCCTACCAATGCATCGCGTCCGTAATGTAATTCAGGGTAAATTACACCCCCATTACCTTCACCACCAATAATAGCATTTTGAGCTTTCATTTCCGTAACCACGTTCACCTCGCCTACGGCTGCTGAAGTGTACTGACCTCCCAGCTTTTCGGTAACATCACGCAATGCACGAGTTGAAGACAGGTTGGAAACAGTATTTCCTCCACCTGTAGCTTTCAATACGTAATCGGCAATGGCCACCAAAGTATATTCTTCACCAAAAGATTCGCCGTCTTCTTTCATGAAAACCAAACGGTCAACATCTGGATCAACGACAATACCTAAATCAAAAGCACCGCTCTGTAATTCCTGAGAGAACTGGCGTAAGTTTTCTGGCAATGGCTCTGGGTTGTGCGGGAAATGCCCCGTAGGCTCACAGTAAAATTCCTTTACCTGATCCACACCCAATGCAGCCAACAACTTTGGCAATGCAATACCACCTGTTGAGTTTACACAGTCGATCGCAATTCTGAAGTTTGCGGCCTTAATGGCCTCCACATCAACCAATGGCAAATCCAATACCATCTCAATATGCTTCTCGATGTAACCTTCCGCCTTGCTGTAAGCCCCTAAATGGTGAACTTCAGCAAATTCAAAAGCTTCCTTTTCGGCAATTTCCAAAACTTCGGCACCATTTTCCGCAGTGATAAACTCTCCCTTGTCGTTCAACAATTTAAGAGCATTCCACTGTAGTGGGTTATGGCTTGCAGTAAGGATAATTCCTCCACCAGCTTTTTCCAAAGTCACTGCAATCTCTACCGTAGGGGTAGTAGACAGGCCTAAATCGACCACATCAATCCCTAATCCCTGCAAAGTAGCTACTACCAAATTCGATACCATCTCTCCTGAGATACGGGCATCACGGCCAATCACGATGCGTGGATTGTCAGTGGTATTTTTTACCCAAGTACCAAATGCAGCAGCGAATTTTACCACATCCACAGGTGTTAAAGACTCACCAGCCTTACCGCCGATAGTCCCTCTAATACCTGAAATTGATTTTATCAGTGTCATCTATAATTCTAATGATTCGCGCAAAAATAATAAAAAAGGAGTTATTCCCTCTTGAAAAGGCAATAAATAAACGGGTTAATATGCAAAAATATACAACTTATGTCTATTTCCCTGCCAACAGTTCATCCACTGACGGCGAAGCCCCTTTGTCTTTGCGGTTTTTACACTGGTCTGGTGTTTTTCCACAAAAGCCACATGGTTCTCCTGTTTTGTTCAAAAATGGGCTCTGAGAGGCACATGTCCCTCTAAACTGACCATCTTTTTTAAAGATCAATCTAACTGACATCAGTACAAAGAACGCAGCAAAGAATCCGATTACAATAAGATATGTTGCCATAATTTTAACTCGTTATTTTTATTACGTCTTCAAAGGTACGCAAAAGCATCAATAAATTGTTTTTTCACCTCTTTAATCTGATCATATAATGATAATAATAAGGGCTATATCGCCGATAAAATTATTTTTGTTCAAATAAAAATTCAAAAAAAAACATCAGCTGAATTCTCTCGTTTTTTAAGGTGCTATGATCAGAACAATCAATTGGTTAGTCTTTCTGTTTAGCGGCCTGATATACGGGTCGGTATTTATTTCTCCTGAACAATTCGAGCTCTCAGGAATTTTGGCCTTATGTATTCCTTTCACACTGATCACTAATTTTTTACTGGTTGCGATCTGCTGGCTGAAATCAAGAAAAATACAGTGGGCAGCATTGCTATCCGCTATCGCGGGTCTATATTTCATTCCGCAGCTCTGCCAATACCACCGCCTGTCGCCCCGTACCAGGGGAATACAGGTGCTCAGTTATAATACTCGACTGATGCGCAGCCCGAAAACCGAGGCAAACACCACAAAAAAATGGCAATATTCCGACCAACTGATCGAATGGATTGCGCAGGAGCCCTCACCAATCAAATGCTTTCAGGAATTTTATAGTGATGGCCGTTGGAAAAAGCTCAATGTAAGTAAAAAACTCAAGGTGAAGGGGTATCATACTTTTGTGCTCAACTACGATGAATATGCCGAAGATGATGAATACAGCAGGGGAATGGCTATATTTTCAAAGTTCCCAATTGTTCATCAGGGGCAAATAGATATTAATGAAGACCGACTGAATCAGGCGATCTTCGCCGACCTGCTTATCGGTACGCAGGACACCCTCCGAATCTACAATCTGCATTTGCATTCTATGGGCATCAATCAGGAACAAACCATTCGGGAGCCTTCAAAAATCTATGCAACGATCTTTAAAAAATTCAAGAATGGTCAGAAAGTGCGCAGTAAGCAGGCTCGGGAAATTCTGGAGCACATTCTCAGCAGTCCGCACCCTGTAATTGTCTGCGGAGATTTCAACGACCCGCCCATTTCCTATAATTATCAGCAATATTGCCGCCACCTGAACAATGCTTTTCAGTCGGCAGGAAATGGCTTTGGTTTTACCTTGCATGGGCCGCTGTTCTTCCTCAGGATTGATCAACAGTTTTACAGCCCCTCCCTTGGGGTTGAATATTTTGAAACGCTGAGAAAGGTCTCATTTTCAGATCACTTCCCGATACGGGGCAAGTACAGACTGCCAAATACCTCGAAAAAATAGCCTGTTGATCAATCATCGAATTTTTAATGAATAGAAAACAATATGTTCACATAAAAAAATTGAAAAACAGCACATTCATCACTATCTTCATGCAAGACCTAACACCTTTTATGATGAAGACACCCTCTACCTATTTTCAGGGATTGGAGTACATTCTGATCGCCAATCTACCCTTCAGCCAACGTATTGATTTTCTCTGCTGGCTTCCTAAAGGCGCCCTAAAAACTTTACAAATTGGCAGCGAGCAACCTTATGAGTGCGCCCCATATGCCGATTATGAATTTTGGCTGGATTTTCACTTTCCCTTCATTCAAAGCCGACAAGTGGATTTCGACTTTGAAATCTAAGTAGGCAAAACACCCTGCACACCACACAAAATTTGGGTTTCCATAAAAAAATCAGCCCAACATTTGGATAATTGTTTTTTGCCGCAGATATTTGAGGCATCAAGTCAAGGCGGTATCCACGCATTGATTTATAAAGAAGAGTGAAGAGACAGGCTCGAAGAAGCTCTAGCAACCTGACCCTCGTTAAGGTGCTAATTCCTGAACCAAGAATAATTGGTGAATATAAATTAACGACAATGAAATTATCTCAGCACTATTTTTTGGCCATTGAAGCCAACACTCCTGAATACTTTCGCAATGCTGCGAAGGTCAAACCCCTTTATGTCGCTGTTTTTGAACGAATGCGCCCATAGCGGCATCCTTCACTCATTACACTTCCGATCACGGTACTGATTATCGGTGCCGTTCGCTCATCTGCTAACGATTGGCAGAAAAGGGGCGTGAATTCTCCGCTTTTTTTTAAGATCAAAAACACTTCAAACCATATCACCATGTCTAATTCACATCATTTCGAAACATTACAATTACACGCAGGCCACAGTTTAGATAGCGACACCCGCTCAAGGGCAGTGCCATTATACCAAACAAGTTCCTACGTTTTCAAAGATTCAGATCATGGTGCAAACCTTTTTGCCCTGAAGGAATTCGGAAATATTTATACCCGAATCATGAACCCGACCACAGATGTGTTTGAGCAGCGAATAGCAGCTTTGGAAGGTGGGGTAGCGGCTTTAGCAGTAGGCTCCGGACAGGCGGCACAGTTCATTGCGCTGAACAATATTGTCAGTGCTGGAGAAAATATTGTCAGTAGTCCATTTTTGTATGGAGGAACCTACAACCAGTTTAAAGTGGCGTTCAAGCGCCTCGGGATCACGGTAAAATTTGCGCAGGATAACGAAGCTGAGCACTTTGAGCAGCTCATTGACGAAAATACCAGAGCGATTTACCTGGAATCTATCGGCAACCCGTCCTTCAATGTCGCCGATTTTGAGAAAATTGCCGCAGTAGCAAAAAAACACGATATTCCTTTGGTAGTTGATAACACTTTTGGCGCAGGAGGGTATTTATTTAGACCTTTGGAGCATGGTGCGAATATCGTTACGGCATCGGCCACCAAATGGATCGGTGGACATGGCACAAGTATCGGTGGTGTGATTATCGATGGTGGGAATTTCAATTGGGGAAATGGGAAATACCCGCAGTTCACGGAACCTTCTGAAGGTTATCAGGGCTTGAAATTCTGGGATACATTCGGTGCCGACAGCCCTTTTGGCAATATTGCCTATATTATTCGGGCAAGGGTAGAAGGGCTGAGGGATTTTGGTCCTGCATTGAGTCCTTTTAATGCTTTTCAGCTGATTCAGGGTTTGGAGACCCTTTCCCTGCGGGTTGAACGCACGGTAGAAAATGCACAGAAAGTCGCTGAATGGCTGGAGGCGCATGAATTGGTGGAATCGGTGAGCTATCCAGGTTTGGCGTCGCACCCGAGCCATGAAACGGCAAAAAAATACCTGAAAAGAGGCTTCGGTGGCGTACTTTCTTTTGCTGTGAAGGGCGATCTTGACACCACGAAAAAGTTTGTGGACAATCTTGCACTGGTGAGCCATCTTGCCAATGTAGGGGATGCAAAAACATTGATTATTCACCCTGCATCCACCACACACCAACAGCTTTCTGAAGAAGAAAGAGCGGCGGCAGGCGTTTTGCCAAACGCACTTCGACTTTCCGTAGGCTTTGAACATATTGATGACATTAAAGGCGATATTTCGCAAGCTTTCGAAAAAGCATTTGCTGAGGTAACGGCCTAATATATACTTTCCGCTGAAGTGGCGAAGAGCACTTTCTTCACCACTTCAGTGACTTTGACAAAAACACAAGCATGACTGCACAACAGCATATTTTTAAATACACTAAACCATTTTTAACCGAGAGCGGTGCCACACTCAACAGTTTTGAGCTGGCCTATACCACCCTCGGAACCCTTAATGCGACCCAGGACAATGTCGTTTGGGTTTGTCATGCCTTTTCTGGAAATGATAATGTCCTTGACTGGTGGCCGGGCCTTTTTGGCGAAGGCAAGCTTTACGATCCCGCTCGGGATTTTATTGTTTGTGCCAATATGCTCGGCAGCTGCTATGGTTCTACGGGACCGTTGAGCACCAATACAGAAACAGGTCAGCCTTATTTTCACGATTTCCCAGTACTTACCAACAGGGACATCATCGGGGCTTTTGATCTTCTTCGGGCAGATTTGGGACTGAAAAAAATTCAGCAGCTTATTGGTTGCTCACTCGGAGGGCAACAGGCATTGGAATGGACGATCTCTCGCCCTGAGGTCATTCAAAATTTGATCTGTATTGGTGCAAGTGCCAAACACTCTCCCTGGGGAATTGCCTTCAACCAAACTCAGCGTATGGCGATTGAGCAAGACCCAAGCTGGCAGGAGCGTCAGCCTGAAGCAGGTCTCAGTGGCCTAAAAACGGCACGTGCGGTAGCCATGCTCTCTTACCGAAATTATCAGACTTATCTGGCCACACAACAGGACCCTGACGATGACAAGCTTGAAAACTTCCGCGCTTGTTCCTATCAGGAATATCAGGGTGAAAAGCTGGTGAAGCGTTTCAATGCGTTCAGCTATTGGTACCTTTCCAAAGCGATGGACTCCCAAAATATTGGACGCAAGCGCGGCACCCTGGAGGCTGTGCTGTCGGCAATCAATATCCCTTGCCTATACATTGGCCTGAGTTCCGATATTTTATTTCCGATTGAGGAACAACAATTTTTGGCTAAACACACGCCACAGGCACACTATTCAGAAATCGACAGCCTTTACGGACATGATGGCTTTTTGATTGAGTCTGTGCAACTGACCGAGGCGATTACCAAATACTATGAATCCATTTCTGTTTTGAAAACAAAATAATCCTGAACGATTAAAAGGCGAAAGCCGTGAGTTTACAGGTGAATAACCGAATACCTCAACTGCAAGGATTTATCGTCAGCACATAAAAAAACGAGGCTGCCTCTTTATGAGACAGCCTCGTTTTTTTTATGCAGGTAGTTTAATGGTATATTTTTTTCCTGGTTTTTTTATCGTCAGTGTATTCTTCCGCAGCCATGAATTATACCGTTTGAGTGTTTTGTAATTGATCTGGTGGTCAAGTGCCCAGGTGGTCAGGTCAGGAATAGTTTCCGTGATCTCCACCTCTTTCAGTGCTTCAGGCTGATAAAGTGCAGAGGCAGGAATATAGAATCCAAAAGCCTCAGGATCTTTTAAAATCTGCTTTACTGCCAGCATGCGGAACACGTACCTGCTTGTTTCGGTGTTTAGCAATAAATCGTAATAAGAGCTTACCCGCTGCTTGGCTACCGCTTTATTGAAACCATTGCGCCCCATATTATAGGAAGCTGCTACATTGGTCCAGTTGCCATATTTCTCATAGGACTCCAGCATATATTTACAAGCCGCATAAGTGGACTTCATTGGATCAAAACGTTCATCAACTTCATCGTTCACTTCAAGACCTAAATCCCGCGCGGTACCTTTCATCAGCTGCCAATACCCTGCCGCTCCTGCGGGGGAAATCACATTGGAAAAACCACTTTCGATTGCCGCTACATAAATCATATCTTTGGGAATACCCGCCTGTTTCAGAATACTGGCCATTTGCGGTATCCAGCGATGGCTGCGCTTAATGAGAAAGATTGTACTGGAATGGAAGTAAGTGTTCACATACAATTCCTTGTCCATTCGCTCATAAACATCGGGATCGTTTAAAGGCACTGGTTCCCCTGCCAAGTTAAGATCCTTGGGCATTTTGACCACTTTCGCATTGATAAAGGGTGCCACAGGAGTATCTGCTATACCCGCATTTTTAATGGTTTCACCACTGAAACTACCTCGCCCTTGCAGCTCGGAATTTTTAACAAACGCAAGCCCTGCTACTACCGCCACGACTCCCAAACCTAAAAAAAACTTTTTCACCAAAATCTCCTTCCTTTTATTCTTTCAACTTCTGACACTGTCATGTGAGGTTAAGGCATTGAAGGAGTCCTAAAAATTAGGACTCAACAAATATTTAGAGTAAAAATCATTAATCACTTCCAGCACCTCCTCGGGGGTGTCCACGATGTGGAACAAATCAAAATCCCTTTCACTGATGTTCTTTTCCTTCTCAAACACCATTGTACGAAGCCAGTCTACAAGACCTGTCCAATACTCTTTCCCCACTAAAACAATCGGAAATCGGCCGATTTTTTCTGTCTGAATCAAAGTAATGGCTTCAAAAAGTTCATCTAAAGTACCCATACCGCCAGGCATCACAACAAATCCCTGAGAGTAACGCACGAACATCACCTTCCTCACAAAAAAGTAATCAAAGGTAATCAACTTATCGGGATCAATATAAACATTTGAAAATTGTTCAAAGGGTAAATCAATATTTAATCCCACAGATTTACCATTTGCCGCCCGCGCGCCTCGGTTTCCTGCTTCCATAATCCCAGGCCCTCCGCCAGTAATCACCCCATAACCATGCTTTACGAGCTCCTCGCCAATCTTGGAAGCGGTCAGGTAATAGGGATTGTCTTCTTTGGTTCTTGCTGATCCGAAAATAGAAACGCAGGGGCCAATCTTGGCCAATTTATCGAAGCCTTCCACAAACTCAGCCATCACACGGAAGATGGTCCAGGAGTCTGAACTTTTAATTTCTGACCAGTTTTTGTTTTTGAAAGCGGCTCTTATTCTTTCTTCACTATTATCGTCGGCAGGGGCATTTGCGCCTGCATCATTTTGAATATCACTCATGGTAAATGCGGTTTATTGATTTAAAATTGCCTCAAGCGCAGGACGCAGTTTTGGGTATTGGAATTCAAAGCCCTCCTCCTGAATTTTCACTGCGGAAACTCTTGCACTACTTAACACAACCACTGCCATTTCTCCGAGCGCAAACTTGAGGGCTATTTTTGGCACACGGGGAACCCATTGTGGTTTGTTCATGACATCTGACAATACTTGTGTAAAAACACTGTTGGTGACCGGGTTTGGAGCGACGGCATTATAAACGCCCCCCATTTGTTGCTGATGAATGGCCATGCTGAACATCTGTGCGACGTCAGCAATATGAATCCAGCTCATGTATTGGTCCCCTGAACCCAAAGGGGCACCGAGCCCAAACTTGGTCGGCTTACGCATTTGCTCCAAAGCGCCGCCCTGCTCAGAAAGCACCACCCCGAGGCGCAGCTTCACCGTCCTGAGGTCGCAATGTTCCCCGAGGTGATCTACTGCCGCTTCCCATTCCTGAACAACGGTGGCCAGGAAATCATCACCCGCAGGCGCATCTTCATGCAGCACTTTATCCGAGCCGTCACCATATAGACCGATCGCCGATGCCGACACAAAGTCCTTCACCTGATGGGGCACTTTAATCAAATATTTTTCAAGCAACTGGGTCCCTTTCACCCGACTGTCGCGAATTTCTTGCTTGCGGGCTTTCGTCCAGGGTTCATCAGCCACACCTGCCCCCGCAAGGTGAACAATACAATCAACATCGGTAAAAGCAGCAGGGTCAATGGTTTGTGCGCTGATATCCCATTTGTAGGTTTGTACGCCATTAGCTTGCGTTTTTGGGGTTCTTCCCAAATGCTTAACAGTGGCACCCTGATGAAGTAAAATGTCGGTCAATTGCTTTCCCACCAAGCCTGACCCTCCGGTAATTAATATCGTTTTGCTCAAAGTATTATCAGAATTATTGTCTTTTTTGAACGTAAGGGCAAAGGTAACAGTTGGATAGTTTCTTTTTTATTACTGCTCCAATCAGCCTTCATTTCAGGCATTAAAATCAGGCCGAACATCCCTTTCCGCACTACCCGGATTTAATCTACTAAAAATCAATCTATTAAAACAATCCTGCTACTTTCACCTTCATAAATACCCATGGACGGCAAGCATAATCTCCCTTAATTTAGCACATCAGCAGCTGCGCAAGGAAAGCTTAACATTAACGCAATATAATGATGAAGCCCAGATAATGATTTTTCCCCTCGAAAGCCGTTATATTTGTACTGTTAATATTCGAGACATGAGATACATTCTAACATTTTTGGCTGTTTTAACGCTTCAGCTTTCCACTTTTGCCCATGGCGAAGGTACCACAGAAGCCAATGCTACTTCTACCAACTTTGCGGGGAAGGTCGTTGATCACAGAACAGGCGAGGCCCTTGCTGGTGTTGAGGTCGCCATTCACGGAACCAGCATCATGACAATGACCGATTTCGATGGTAACTTCAGCTTCAAAAACATTAAATATGGCCAATACACCCTTGAAATTGACTATATCGCTTATGAAAAAGACACTGAGCAAATAAATTTGTCAAAAAATAGCAATAATTCTCGGGTCTTTAAACTTGCTGAATTAGAATAAGATATCTTCCTGAAAAATCAAACGGCGCCCTTATCCACGATAAGGGCTTTTTTTGTGTGAAACCTTTCCGTTTACAATACGATAATATAGTTAACAATTTGGTAACATTGGGAAAATGTACTACATTTATACCATAGCAAAGGAACATATTATTAACATCAATAAATTCGGGATTTATGAAAAATCTATTTTTAATCCTCGTTACTTTTTTACTTTCAACAAACGCTTTTGCAGCAAAAGACAACTTAGTAGAACGCAGCGGAAAATATTACAATACCTCAGGGGAGCTCTTCAGTGGGCAGTTTGAGAACTTATATACAAATGGTGCCACGAAGGCCATCTTTACGATGGTTAATGGCAGTAAGCACGGACTGGCAAATACTTATTATGAGTCAGGGCAGCAGAAAGAGCTTGGTGCTTATATGAATGGCCTGAAGCAAGGCAAGTGGATTAAGTGGAACAAAAATGGCGTGAAGGTCAGTGAAGCTTATTTCAAGAATGGAGAAAAAGACGGCCGTTGGGTTTTACGCGACGACCAAGGTAATATCCGCTATGAGCTTCAATATGCGAATGGCAAAAAAGTGGGCCACTGGAAGGTATTTGATGCCAACGGCAACCTCACTCAGGAGATGAATTATTGATATACTATCTATAATATTAAGGTTTTAAGACGAGCAGTTTGCTCGTCTTTTTTTGTTTATAGAGCTTGGGCGTAACGATTATCAAAAAGTTGTGCATCAATAACTGAACGGCGGTAAAAAAGTGCCTGGTGTTCCTGCTCTAAAAACTGATTATAAGCCCGCACTTTCTTTCGGGGCCCAGACGGGCGAAAATCAAGGCGGTAATCTTGTTCTGCAATCTGCTTGCTGTAGGTCTTGAGCGACTGTGATGCCTCCGCAGCATTTGAGGCATATACTTTCCAACAGCCTTTATATTGGTGGTCAAAGTTCACCGAATCGAAGCGAAAGAGGGAATGTACAAACTGGCGATCTTCTGAATAATAGCGCAGTTCAAGCATCGGGAAATATTGCATCAGACTGTCTTGATGAAAAGTGATTTGATAAGGAATCACGATCGTTTTCCCTGTCAAATAAGGGGGCTGAATATCAAGTGCTGTCAATTGTTCAAATCGCTTTTTCTTATTGATATTGAACTGAAGGGTGAGTGAATCGATGCAAGTATTCAGTGTATTTCTTTCTGCTTTCAAGCGTAGGTATGCTTTGCGCTCTGCACAAAAATCTGCATACGTCAGCTGCGCCAGCTTTTGTTGTATTTTGGGGTTGTTCACTGCCCGAAGACTGTTCAGGCTTGCCGTATCCAGTCCGCTGTTTTTTATTGCCGACAAATCTTGATCCAGTCGGCTGAAATTGATTTTAGCCTCTTTAGGCTCACAAGCCATACAAAGAAGCAAAAATAGTATTCCGATATACCTCATTTTTTTACAAAAAAAAAGTCGCTCACAAGATGTAAGCGACTTCTGTTAATGATTAAATCTTATTTTGCGTCGCTGTCGCCAACGGCTACCGATTTACCCCAAGTAACCAATGCCTGAGGCGCGCCAGTTGCCGATGCATCAAGACCTGCACCGAAGAAGCCTTTAACTGCCTCAATTTGTGCATCAGTGGCATCTTCTTGCCCAGAACCCGCTTTCACGCTGTAAGTCAATTCAGTACCGTTTGCTGCCATGTATTTCAACTTTTCAATAGAAGAAGTGGCATCTTCAATATGACCAATAGACTCCAAAGTTTCAACATCGATGATGCTCTTTGTTGCCGCACCGTCTGCTACTTTACCAAATCCTTCAATCACAACATTAGTCAAGTCAAAAGCAGTACCCGCACGCAATTTCAAGCCGTTTGAGCCTACGTTATCTTTATCCACCAAAGTCAAGTTAGTGATCATTGGCTTAGAAAGAGGAAGCGCCTGGAAGTTTGAACCATTGTTATCAGCCTCGATACCGCGGTCATTTTCACCGTTGTTAATCGCCGAGTTGTGCTCACCATAGATATTCTCAACACTACCTGTCCATCCGTAAGTCCAGTCAAAGATATCATCCTGAGAACCGTAAGCAAATAAGTTCGTCGCATTCACTGTACCACCGAACCACTCAAAAGCATCATCAGAAGCGTTATAAACGGCAATGTGATCGAGTTTCGTTCCACTACCAACACCGTTCAAAGTTACGCCGTTGTGCTCTTTCTCAGAGTTAATCTGGTTTCCACCATATTTGAATACGGCATACTCAATAGATCCTGAGTTATCATCATTGATTTGACCACCATAGATCGCATCTCCTACCTCTGCAGTAGCTGTACCGCCATCAACATTAATTGGCGCCTGACCATTAACGATCAAACCACCCCATGCACCAGGCTTAGCCTCTTGCGTATTTACTGTAAATACTACCTCTTTACCAGCTGATCCTTTGATGAAAATTTTTGATCCCTGCTCTACCAACAAATATGAGCTCTCTCCATTCTTAATCGTAACACCTTCCTCGATAGTTAAAGAAGCGTCTTCTGTTACGTGAATTCCTCTGTTGATAAAGTAGGTTTCACCAGCCATTAAAGTAACGTCTTGATCAACGTCCTTTACAATTTCATTATTGTCGTTGATGATCTCGTTTGTTGGATCTACAGGATTTGAGTCATCGCTTGAACAAGATGAAAAGCCTAATGCTATAATCATAGCTGCGGCAACTGGTAATCTGAATAGTTTTTTCATGATAAATAGTAATAATATAAGGTTTGTTTTTGCGTCTTTGTTATGATACAAATGTATATCTCTAACATTACCTTAAATGCAATAACATATTTATTATTCGTTAACTTTTGTGATTATTTAATCAAATAACTTAATGATATACTAAAGTCCATACCCGCATGGTAAGCATCGACCAACTGTCGATCGATTTGGGTATCACTAAAGTCTTGCTGATATCTTTCAATCTCAGGATTAAGTATATTTCTGACTTTCAAATCTACACTCCAATTTTCTGTAATTTGATTCTTCCAGATGAAATCCAGGCGAGGGACACCTTTTTCATATATATCACCAGCACCCTGCTGACCTGCCGCGTACACACGATCGCCGAACATGTTAAACACACCACTGAAGGTAGTATTCCATTGGCCAAATTCGTGATTGTAAGCGAGGTTTGCATTCAGCAAATAAGGGGAAGCACCTTGCAATGCACGAGATTGGTTGGTTAAGATGGCTGATTTATCATCACCTTCTTTAAGTTTAATTTCCGACACCATTAATGTGGTATTGAAACCGACACTAAATCCATCGAAATCCTCTCCGAGCACAGCGCCTAAATTTTTATTCAGTTCAATTTCTGTTCCGTAAACATTTGCTGCTTCGGTGTTAGTATAGGTAAATAAGTTACCTCCACCCTGTGCAACCTGTGTCATCTCTATGGCATCGTTGATTCGTTTTCCGAAAAGAGCGACACTGAATACATCGCCTGAATTTGGGAAATATTCATACTTCAGGTCAACGTTATAATTCGTAGAATTCTCCAAATCCTTATTACCCTCAAACAGGTTCCCGTCAATATCTTGATACTGGAAAGGAATGATCTCTCTCATGCCTGGGCGGGTCAATGTTTTACTTGCCGCAAGTCTGAAGTTGGTTTTGTCATTCAGTGCATATTTCAAAGAGATCGAAGGAAGGAAATCATTGGTTTTATACTCACTGATTCTGAAAGGATCATCATAGGCATTTCTTAATGAACGGAAATGAACCTCTTGCAAACCCTTTTCATATCGTACACCAGCAATTGCTTTCAATCGTTCAGAAAAATTATAATCATAAGTTACAAATGCCGCATTCACATTCATAAAAGCTTCGAATTCATGCTGTGCTACATCTATACCATTGGTATATGTATAATAACCTTTTTCATAGTTTTCATCTGTAAAAAAAGCATCAGGGTTATCAGCATATACAGGTTGTTTTAATCCTTCCTCACCCGTAGCTCTCAGGTTGTACTGAAAAGACTTCATCTGGCGCCCTTTGAATCTTCCCTGGTAACCGAATTTCACTTCTCCTTTGGTTTCATCTTCATTCAGCATACCATGCTTGTAAGAGAAATTTGCTTTAGCGGCCACCTCATTTTCATCCATATCACTCCAGAAACGGTGGTTTTGCGACGCATTCAATTGCAGCAATCTATTCGACTCTGTTCTGAAACTATTCTGACGACGGTCAGGCTCCACTCTGTTTGTGGTAGAGTAGGAACCGCCCCACTCAAAAGCGAGTGTTCCATCAGTATTCAATTCATGACTACCGAGTAATTGGTTGGTCAGTAGTTGTGTTTGGGTGTAAGTGTTACGACGAATCAGGATATCGTCTGCGTTCACATCCTGAATGTAACCAAACAGCTCTGAATTTGTGTTGTCTGATGTATTGGCAAACAAGACATTATAAGTGAAATTATGCTGATCGTTCAGTGCGTAGTTTACACCAAGCAGGGCGGTAGTCAAAGTGCTATAAACGTACTCATCTCGCTCGAAATTATTCATTTCAGCAGCCTGAGCGTTCAAGTTTCTTTTGGTACCTCCTTTATAAGAATAATTGTTTTCGTGCGCTACCGATGCGATAAACCCGAGGTGGGAATCGACACCAAGCTCATATTTTTTACCGCCACGTGCGCTGAAGTCGAAGCCTACAGGAGCATTGCCTACGGTAGGGGTGAAGCCATTTTCAAAAGGCTGCCCACTTTCGCTTACTGATGGCACATTACGTGTCGTCAGTGGGTTGGTACGGCCATTGCCACTGAAGCCCAGTCGCTCGAACTGCCCATTTTTGAAGGAAGAAAATCTTTTGCCAGTAGTAATTGAGTTGGCACTGATGCCGCCACCCAAAGACAAAAATGCCTCTTCAGGATACGTCTTTGTTCCAATATCAATGGCTGCGCCACCAAAGTCACCATATTCGTTGGCGTTGAAAGTTTTGCTTACCGAGATGGCTTCTACAACATCGGTAGGGAAGATTGACAAGGGGATCATCTTCAGGTCAGGGTTTGTGGCAGGTACAGGCAGGCCGTTAAGCGTTGCACTGTTATAGCGGTCACCCAGTCCACGTACAAATACGCCTTTAGCACCAACTTTTGCGATACCCGACATCTTTGTCAGGCCATCTTCTACATTGGAAACACCTTTTACGGCCATTTCCTGAACACCGAGGTTTTCAACCATCGTTGCCGCTTTTTTCCGTTCCAACAGCAGCACCTCACTGCCTGAACGTTCCGCTTTACTGCGGATCACGACACCTTCGAGCTCTACCAAATCAGGATCCAGATCAACATTGAGGGTCGTTGCTCCATTTGCAGCAACCTGCACCGCACCTGTCCAGTCTTTATAACCGATGTAAGATACTGTGATGGTTTGTGCTCCTGCGGAAGCATTAAACTGAAAATTACCGAAAACATCCGTTGCTGTACCTGTCGTTGTTCCTTTGATCAGCACGTTTGCTCCAATCACTTCTTCTCCCGTATTTTTATCTTTTACGGTTCCCTTAATCGTTCCACTTTGTGCAAAAACGGCGATATTGATCAATGCCAGCAACCAAGAGGTTAGTAATGTTCTTTTCATGGGTTTTCTTTGTAGCTAATTTTATCTGCCACAAAAGTAGACCTGCACTGTTACTTAATCCTCGTTTAATTTTTAATTAAACTTTACCTCTTGCCGCCTTAATATTACCTGTGCTTTACCAAATCCGCTTTGGCGCACTCAATAGGTTACCCATGTATAACTACTGCTCCATAATTTTACTGCAACCAGCCCAAAATGCCGCCTTAAGCCATTTAAATAGCCTATTTCATCATGGAAACCTCAAATTAACATTGTAGTAATATTCACTAGTTCGGGCTATTTTCAGCCATATAATTATTAGGTATAAAAAAAGGATGTAAGGTTTATTCCCTTACATCCTTTTTAATCTGCCCTCCACTTTACGACTGAACCGCTGAAGGTTTGGGCTTAGGTTTATAAAATCGATCACGTAAACCGAAGGCGACACGCACCAGTAGAATCAGGGCAGGGACTTCAACCAACGGGCCAATAACACCTGTAAACGCCTGACCTGAGTTCAGCCCGAAAACGGCAATAGCCACAGCGATGGCCAATTCAAAGTTGTTTCCTGCGGCAGTGAATGAGATCGCCATATTTTCATCATAAGGAGCACCCATCATTTTGCTCATAAAGAAACCAACAAAGAACATGATGATGAAATAAATCAGCAAAGGCACTGCAATGAGGAAGACATCAAAAGGAATTTTGACGATCAGTTCCCCTTTCAGGGAGAACATCACCACGATGGTCAGCAACAAAGCGACCAATGTCATCGGCGAGATTGCAGGAATGAAGGTTTGCTCATACCACTGCTTTCCTTTGGCCTTTACCAATACCACCCGGCTCAGAATACCCAGTAAAAAAGGAATACCGAGGTAGATGGCTACCGACTCGGCAATTGTGCCGATGGAAATATCTACAATAGCGCCTTCGAAGCCCAATAGAGGGGGCAGTTTCGTGATGAAAAGCCAGGCGTAAAAACTGTAGCCAAACACCTGAAAGATGGAATTCAGTGCCACCAGACCAGCGCCGTACTCGCTGCTGCCATCGGCCAGATCATTCCATACCAAAACCATTGCAATGCATCGGGCGAGGCCTATCAGGATCAGCCCAACCATATACTCAGGGTAATCATGCAAGAAGATCAACGCAAGAGCGAACATCAGTGTAGGTCCAATAATCCAGTTAAGCACAAGAGAAACGCTCAGTACCTTCACATTTTTGAATACTTTGGGCAGTAACCTATAATTCACTTTCGCCAGTGGGGGATACATCATCAGGATCAAACCGATGGCAATAGGGACATTGGTACTGCCCGTCTGCATTTGATTGATATACTCAGGAAAGCTCGGCAACAGATAACCCAGCCCAACACCAATCGCCATAGCGAGGAAGATCCACCAGGTGAGGTTACGATCCAGAAATCCCAGTTTTTTTGTATTGCTCATGGTTTATTTTTTAATTTTTGAAAAGGCATAAAACAGCTCGTTGGCTATTTGCGCCGAACGTTCATCGTATTTCTGACCTTCTTCCGCAGTACCGTCAAAAGCCTTGGGGTCTTCGTAGCGCAAAGGGATTCGTGCCTCTGCCCCAAAAAGTACCGGGCAATTTTCGTCGGCATGCGAACAGGTCATGATGCTTGCATATTCTGCTGAAGGGTTTACCGCATCGTCGAAGAGCTTTGAAAAAGCGACCTGTGGTGCCGCCTCCTCGGCATAAGACATGCTGTACCGAGGGTTTTCATCGCCTTCTGCTTCAACTTTAAAGCCTGCTCGCTGCAATGATGCCACTGCTCTTTCGTTAAATGCCGTAACTTCTACACCTCCTGAATAGGTATCAGCAGGTACCTGATGGTAGTCTGCGGCAACCTTCGCCCAAAGTTGCGTCAGGTGGCTCCGACGCGAATTGTGCGTACAGATAAAGTTCAGCTGAGCCGTCTTTTGCTGATCGACTTTCGACTGAATATAGTCAATCAGTACCTGAAGGTCCGCTTTGCGGTTCTCGTCAATAGGTTGACCCGTCCAATCGGCAACGGTCTTTTGCAGCGTAGGAAAAAGGGTGATTGATTTCATGGTGTATGTTTAGATTTTTTAATTTCAAAAATTTGCACAGTCAGGACCCTGTACTGAAGCCCCTTGCAATAGGAGAAGGATTAACAACAACCTGTATTGGGATCGCAAGTCTGCCCACTGATTTGCCCAAGGGTATTCATTCTAATTCTTGGTTTTTCTTCTCGTGGCGTGATCCCGCAACGATCTGGTGCAAGGCAATCGGTGGTCATGACAGAAAGCATGAACTTTCCCCGACCAATGGTTTTTAACTGAAACAATCCAATGGTCTGCTGTTGGTATTCCACTTCAACCTCCGCATCTGGCAGCTCCAGCACTTTTTCTGTATCCTCAATAATCTTCAGTACTTTTTCACCACTCAAGCGGTGCTGAAGGTCATCAGCTACCCAAAGCTGAAAACAAATGGTGGTATTTTCCTGCAATGTACCTCCACAGTCAAGGAATTTTTTGGTTTTCACGCCTGCTTCCGTCAGGTGGAAATGCGCAGGAACGGCAGTGCCTTCAGGGGTTTGAATATGTAATGCGTCAGTGCCTTTTAAAGCTTCTTTGAGTTCAGATAATGTCATGGTTTGAGTCGTTATTTTTTTATGGAGTGAAGAAATCTTCGGAGCAATTCAACACCCATCGAATGATGGATATGTGATGGTTTGCCTTAGCAACATTTGGGAGTATCCAACTTGATGGATATACCTACCACAAACTGTTGTATAGCCTCCCAGCCTTCTTTATTAATGCAGTAATTCATCTGCTTGCCATCGATCGTGCCCTGCACCAGCCCAACTCTTTTAAGCTCTGAAAGGTGCTTGCTGATTGTTGGTTGTGCCAGTGGCAACTCTTCTACCAAATCGTTGCCAATACAGCGGTCGCAATTGGCCAGGTACTGCATGATGTACAAACGTGCAGGGTGACCAAGTGCCTTCAGCCGCTCGGCCATCAAATTGATTTCTGACGAAAATCCTTCTGTTTTTGTTATTCCCATATAGCAATATTAGAATATATTTTTCAGAATTGAAAACTTAAGCAAAAAAAAGATCCCCGAAGGGATCTTTTACTGATTAAACAAGCGACGCTTGCGATATTTTGGGGCTTAGCATCCCGCTAAGACCAATATTTGAGGTATTAAAAACCATGATTACCTTGATTTAAAGGATTTCCATGATTATTTATTTTGCCTAAAAGTTGATTAATCAGCACCAAGCGAATAGCTCGTTCAAAAAAATCTGTGGACAAATAAATACCCCTTTGTATTATCAATTATTTCTGAATTGGCACCTTTTTCAAGATCGCCTCTACTACATCTCTTGTCGATACGCCATCCGCTTCGGCTTCGTAGTTCAACAGGATACGGTGACTCAGTACATCCACAGCAACTTCCTTAATATCCTCTGGCAAAACGTACATGCGCTCATCAAAATAAGCAATCGCTTTCGCTGCCAAATTAAGGGCAATTGATGCACGAGGAGACACCCCGAACTGAATGTATTGTGCGTACTCGCCCAAACCATAATCTTTTGGATTTCGGGTAGCAAATACCAATTCGATCAAATACTTCTCTAAAGATTCCGAAATAGAAACCGCATTGATGTCATCACGGATTGCGAATACATCCTCTTTGCTCAAAATGGTTTCGATCTTGGTATCGAACTGCATGTTGGCCATTCGGCGCATGACCTCAAGCTCATCTTCTTTAGAAAGGTAGTTAACGAACACCTTCATCATGAAACGGTCCACCTGTGCCTCTGGCAATGGGTAAGTTCCTTCCTGATCTACGGGGTTCTGTGTTGCCAGCACCAAGAATGGGCGATCGAGCTTATAAGTATGCTCACCGATCGTTACCTGCTTCTCTTGCATTGACTCCAAAAGTGCTGCCTGTACTTTGGCGGGGGAGCGGTTCACCTCATCGGCCAAAATAATATTGGCAAACACAGGGCCTTTCTTCACCTCGAATTCCCCAGAGCGCTGATTGTAGATCATCGTTCCGACCAAATCCGCAGGGAGCAAGTCAGGGGTAAACTGAATACGTTGAAAGTCTAATTTCAGTACTTCCGCAAGTGTATTTACGGTTAAAGTTTTTGCAAGACCAGGAACCCCCTCCAGCAAAATATGCCCTTGGGTGAACAAACCAATCAACAGGCGATTGACCATGTATTCCTGCCCAACAACAACTTTTCCTACTTCTTGAAATACTTGTTGAATTTTCTGTTGCCGCGCCGCGCGCAGGTCGTTATTTACAGTATCCATGCCGTAAAAATATGTCTTTATGTATGCGTTTCAGTATTGCTTACTTTTTTCCTCATTGGGGGCACTTTCAGCCCTTAAAAAAAGTTGGCTTGCCAAAATAAGAACAATCCTTTGAAAACAAAAGAACAGAAAGGGAGGAGAAAATAAAAAGCATAAAAAAACCTTCCTCTAATCATTAGAAGAAGGTTTGTAGAGCGAAAGACGAGATTCGAACTCGCGACCCCAACCTTGGCAAGGTTGTGCTCTACCAGCTGAGCTACTTTCGCAGGAAATATTACACTGGCCGTTGCCAGCAAAATTTTGTACCAGAGGCGGGACTTGAACCCGCACGACCTAACGGTCACAAGATTTTAAGTCTTGCGTGTCTACCGATTCCACCACTCCGGCCCGACCACCCGATAAATCAGGTGCGGATAAAACGAATTCCGAAAAATTCATTTGAGCGAAAGACGAGATTCGAACTCGCGACCCCAACCTTGGCAAGGTTGTGCTCTACCAGCTGAGCTACTTTCGCAGGATGTTTTTGCGATTGCAAGGTTAAGCAACGTTTTGCTTTATTGCAAGGCTTATGTCAATTTCTTTGAGCGAAAGACGAGATTCGAACTCGCGACCCCAACCTTGGCAAGGTTGTGCTCTACCAGCTGAGCTACTTTCGCGGGATATATGCTAATAAGTACCAGAGGCGGGACTTGAACCCGCACGACCTAACGGTCACAAGATTTTAAGTCTTGCGTGTCTACCGATTCCACCACTCCGGCCCGACCACCCGATAAATCAGGTGCGGATAAAACGAATTCCGAAAAATTCATTTGAGCGAAAGACGAGATTCGAACTCGCGACCCCAACCTTGGCAAGGTTGTGCTCTACCAGCTGAGCTACTTTCGCAGGAATTAATATTGCTCCATTCTGACGTTTTCAGAATTTTTGAGCGAAAGACGAGATTCGAACTCGCGACCCCAACCTTGGCAAGGTTGTGCTCTACCAGCTGAGCTACTTTCGCAGGAATTTGTATTGCTCAATTCTGACGTTTCAGAATTTTGAGCGAAAGACGAGATTCGAACTCGCGACCCCAACCTTGGCAAGGTTGTGCTCTACCAGCTGAGCTACTTTCGCTTATTTTTGCGCCCCTTGTTTCGTTAAGGGATTGCAAAGGTAGCCACGTTTTTTTTAAATGCAATAACTGAAAAGAAAAAAGTTGATAATTTTTAAAAAAACGCCTTTCTGACTACCTGAAAAGGGATTTTCCAAACTTTCTCTTTGGGCTAAAGCTTCGCAAACATCGTAAATTGCCAACAAAAAAGCCAAAGTCTTTAACAAAAAACTTTGGCTTTTAAGTGGATTATAATCTCATTATTTACGTCTTGTTGCGCCACAGGCATCAACAACTTGCTGAGGATTAACGGCCTCGCCGTTGGCCAGCGATACCTGCCAGTCAAAAGAATCGTTATCAATTTTTTCCTGCGCCAAATGTGCAACACCGCACATTCCTGCAACGGTTAACTTGGCATTGGTATCAATCTGCAAAATTCCTTTCAGCGAATTGGTATCTGTTGTGCCTCCAATGGCGGTATTTTCAAGGCCAGCAAGGGAGCTCAGGTTGGCATTCGAGGAAATATTAATTCCTCCTGCTTTGGTCAGCTTACTCATGGCGGTCAAATCTGTCAGCGCATCATTGGCCAGCAATCTGAATTCCCCATCAATGGTTTCAATGTCCTCCAGACCATTCAGGTCTTTCAATACTTTATTTTGATTGATGTCCAGACGCATCAGCTCCGTAACATCTCCCAAGCCTTTGAGTGAAGTCAGTTTATCATTCTGAGAGATGATCATATCTGCCTCAATGAATTTCAAATTATCCAGCCCTGAAAGATCGGTAATCAATGGCAATTGCTCCAATGACAACTGCAATACCGAATCAATCTTATTCAGCCCATCCAAAGAGGCCAGCACAGGCATTAAACCAATACGCAGGTTCCCTTTGAAGTTCGTCAACTGATCAAAGCCCTTCAGTGAGGTTATCTTTTCGTTGTTCTTCACCGTAAGGTTCCCCTCCACAGTGGTTAGTTTTGGGAATGCCGTAATGGTGGTCGCTTTCGAATTTCGATCGATCGTCAGGTCGTTTCCAACAAACAGCAAATTACTGAAACCCGAAATTTTATCTATTGTACTGTCCGATGCAATCGTCAGGCTACCATTGATAGAGTCCAGGAAATCAAAAGCCTCGTAAGGGCTAATGCTGTAATCGTTGTCGCGGAAAATCAGACTACCACGAATACTCACGACCTTGCGGTCTTCCAACTCCTGAATGTTATCCAGGGTAGGGTTCTGAATTGATCCCTGATAATAAGGTGCATCAACACCCGTGGTATCAATAATCTTTGAAGCATCGTAAGGGTTCGGAATATAAGGAGCTGGTTCGTCATCCTTCTTACAAGCACTCAGTGCACCTACTGCAAGGATACACACCAGACTATATTTCAGCCAATTTTTCATCTATCAATCACTTTAATCCTATGATAAGGATACTTTTGGTTTTAATTTTTATTGCTAAACTGCCATATCGGAACAGTAACAACCGACTAATTTAGCACTGATTTTCGACAAAGTTGCAAATAATCGATCATTCTTGCCACCCAATGGTTGTAAAACATTTCACTTTCATTGGAAGTACTCCAAAACGGCACGCTCCTTTCCTAATATAGCGTATTCATGAGGCGATTACCGCATATTTTTGGTATTTTGCCGAAGAAATCAAGAATCATAAACTCTCATAAATATATCATCCCTATGGAGGCTAAATCATTTATCGAAGCGAATAAAGACCGCTTTTTGAACGAACTTTTTGACTTGCTACGCATCCCTTCAGTAAGTGCAGACCCTAAATTTGCCGGCGACGTGCAAAAAACGGCTGAATTTATTAAGGATCGCTTTGCAGAGGCGGGTGCTGAAAATATTGAGATTGTACCGACGAATGGCCACCCGGTAGTTTATGCCGATAAGATCATCGACGAATCGCTGCCTACAGTATTGGTTTACGGCCATTATGATGTGCAACCGGCAGACCCTTATGAGCTGTGGGAAACGGAGCCATTTGAGCCTGCGGTACGCAACAACAGAATTTATGCCCGTGGCGCATCTGACGATAAGGGGCAGGCTTATATGCACCTGAAGGCTTTCGAGGCGATGCAAACTTTGGGGCAGCCTGTAAACCTTAAATTTATGATTGAAGGGGAGGAGGAAATCGGTTCCAAGCATTTGGGTGAGTTTGTAAAAGCGAACAAAGAGCGCCTGAAGGCTGACGTAATCCTGATTTCTGACACTGGCCTGTTCTCGATGGATTGCCCTTCTATTTGCTCGGGACTTCGTGGATTGAGCTACCTGGAAGTAGAAGTTACTGGCCCGAACAGGGATTTGCACTCCGGACAATATGGCGGAGCAGTAGCCAACCCGATTAATGTACTTGCAGAAATGATCGCCTCGCTGAAGGATGAAAAAGGTTCAATTACCGTTCCTGGCTTCTATGACAACGTGATTGAAGTTTCCAAAGAAGAGCGTGAGCAACTCAACAAGGCGCCATTCAGCCTCGAGGAATACCAAAAAGATTTGGGCATTGATGCCGTGAGTGGAGAAGACGGTTACACAACTATTGAGCGCACTGGAATTCGTCCGTCATTGGATGTAAACGGTATCTGGGGCGGATATATTGGCGAGGGTGCCAAAACAGTATTGCCATCGCAGGCATTTGCCAAAATTTCGATGCGTCTGGTTCCTGGCCAAAAAAGCGAAGAGATTACGCAGCTTTTCAAAAAGCATTTTGAGTCTATCGCTCCAGACTGCGTAAAAGTAAAAGTTACACCGCACCACGGAGGCGAAGCATCGGTAACCAACATCGATTCTGCGGGATTCCGCGCAGCAAGCAATGCTTTTGAAAAAGTATGGGGCAAGCCGGCGATTCCTATGCGTGAAGGTGGCTCGATTCCAATCGTTGCTTTATTCAAAGAAGAGTTAGGGCTGAACAGCATTTTGATGGGCTTCGGATTAGACGAAGATACCATTCACTCTCCAAACGAAAGCTACGGCATCGACAACTACCTAATGGGAATCGAAACGATTATCGAATTCCACAAGGAGTTTGCTGAAATGAATAAATAAGCTGGTCAAATACACCACACTGAAAAAGCGAAAGCCCTCCCTGGTTTTCGCTTTTTTTATGCAATTGACGGAAAGATGTTTTAGCTCGATCTTTTTTAACCAGTCTAATTGTCAATTTTTAGACAATTGGTACCAAATAGCGCATTTTCTATTTCCTTTAAGCTCGCGGACTCGTTATCTTTACCATATGTTAAAGCAAATTCAAATATTGGGCATCCTGATCGCGATACTCGCCTATACTTATGGCGCCGTACCCGTGAACTCCCCCTATATTCGTTTTTGTGTACAGTGGGGTAATGCCCCTGCAAGTATGGATCAGCAAGTAAAATGCTACCCTTCTGTTTTTGGAGATCAGACTTGCGACTTTACCCACTTCATTCCAGCGCCTTCGACCAAAGCAAAGACTTGCACCAAAGAGATTGTCATTGTAAAAGCACTGGATCAACACATCCTGAAACTCTTCAAATTCATTCCTCAGCAGACTTACGCCGTGATCAAACACACAGCAGTACTGAAGGAATTATATCACTTCCTGGGAGAAAACAGCCTCTCACCGCCTCCAAGGTTTTAGAAATATCGCCCCTTGAACATCACAAACCGTGATGCGGGTTTTTATGCCCAAAACAATTGTTGCTGAATTTATTTTACCCACAGATTACACAGATTTTCACAGATTCTCAGTGCGTGGATTTGTTTTGTCCACAGATTAATGGAATTAATGAGATGCTTTAGTTGTGCTCGGGAGGCAAAATTCTTCAACAAAAAATCAATCAAGCACCAAATAAAAAATGTAAAAGGGTACTGATTTATTCACAGATTACGCAGATTCCACAGATTTTTTCTTGAGGTCTTTTTAGTCGTTGTTCACAAATCAATAATTAAAATAAAAACTCATGGTAATCCTGTTAATCAAGGTAATCATGGTTTATTAACACCCCTCTGACATTATTACACAGTGCTTACTGCTTCAGTATATACTATTTCCATACGGATATTTAATCTGTGGAAATCTGTGTAATCTGTGGGAGTAAACGTTTTCGATATTTCTAATAAAATGAAAAAATTAAGCATACTCTTCATGATCGCCCTTTTAGGGATGGTCAGTACGGCTTTTGCCGATATTCAGGATCCAGCGCAATGGTCGCTATCAGTCAATAATAAAAATTACACGGTTGGCGACGAAGTTACCCTGAGTTTCAATGCCACGATTCAGAATGGCTGGTATTTATATTCTTCGGATTTCGACCCAGAACTTGGGCCGATGGTAACCACTTTCACCTTCAAACCCAACGACACCTACGAATTGGTTGGTGGCATCAAACCTATCAACCCAAAGAAACATTATGATGACCTCTGGGAAGGGGAATACACCTTTTTCAAACAGCAGGGTGAATTTCAGCAAAAGGTTAAAATCCTGAAAACAAACCCACAGATCGCTGTTACGATCGAATACCAAACCTGCTCTGATGAATCGGGACAGTGTATTCCTTTCGACAAAGATTTTGACTTCAATGAAGTGTTAGGGTCGAAGGCTCAGGTTGCTAAAACGACCCCTGCAAAAAGAGAGAAAGTTTCTACCAAAGTAGCAGGTGAAGGAGATGAAAATACAACTCTTTGGGGTTTTGCCGTATTGGCATTTTTAGCCGGATTAGCCGCTTTACTGACTCCATGTGTGTTCCCGATGATCCCAATGACGGTCACTTTCTTTACTAAGGGTGGCAGCGACCGCTCGAATGGCATCAAAAAAGCGCTATTGTATGGCTTCTCTATTATTGCGATTTATACCCTTGCGGGGACAGTCGTAGCCGTATTTATGGGACCTGAATTCGCTAACTTCCTGGCGACACACTGGGCACCAAACCTGTTTTTCTTTGTTGTATTTGTCATCTTTGCCCTATCATTCCTTGGGCTCTTTGAAATTGTGATGCCATCATGGCTGGTAAATAAATCGACCGAAAACGAAGACAAAGGTGGCCTTGCCGGTATCTTCTTTATGGCCTTTACGCTGGTATTGGTATCATTCTCTTGTACTGGCCCTATCGTTGGGTCAATTTTGGTGGCTTCTGCCGGAGGCGCAATCCTAAAGCCTATCGTTGGGATGTTCGCTTTCTCTTTGGCTTTTGCAATCCCATTCACCCTGTTTGCGATCTTCCCAAGCTGGCTGAACGGCTTACCAAAATCAGGTGGCTGGCTGAATAATGTAAAAGTGGTTTTAGGTTTCCTTGAGTTGGCTTTAGGTCTGAAATTCCTCTCGATCGTAGATCAGACTTATCATCTTGGCATTTTAGACCGTGAGGTTTACCTGGCCTTCTGGATTGTCATCTTCTTTATGATTGGCTTGTACTTCCTGGGCAAAATCAGCTTGCCTCATGATTCACCAACAGACGGAAAAGTATCAGTCCCTAAAATGGTACTGGCGATTCTTACTTTCACTTTTGTGGTTTATATGATTCCTGGCATGTGGGGTGCACCATTGAAGCCACTGGCGGGTTACTTGCCTCCAAGAACAACACAGGATTTCAATTTGGATGAACCAATGATCGTTGGCGGTGGAAACGCTGCTATGGGTAATGTCCTGGATCGTCCTGCTAAGTATTCAGAATTCCTTCACTTGCCACACAACCTGAAAGGCTATTTCGATATGGATGAGGCTTTGGAGGCTTCCAAAAAATTGAACAAACCGATCTTTGTGGATTTCACTGGACATGGCTGTGTGAACTGCCGTGAAATGGAAGAACGTGTTTGGTCGGACCCGAAAGTACTGGAAATCCTTCGCAGAGATTATGTGATTTTAGCACTTTATGTAGATGATAAAACTGAACTGCCGGAAGCTGACTGGTACACTTCTACCTATGACAACAAAGTCAAAAAGACAATCGGTAAGCAAAATGCAGACCTTCAGATCAGAAAATACAACAACAACGCACAGCCTTTCTATCTGTTATTGGATAGCGATGGCGAGTTGATGGTTCAGCCAAAAGCCTACGATTTGAATGTGAACAACTTCGTGGAATTCCTTCAAAAAGGTGTGGACGCTTATAATGGGCAATAACATGTCATGTACGGACGTTGCATGCAACATCCCTACGATCCTATAAAATTCTTCAGCCCTTCGAGCAATTGCTTGAAGGGCTTTTTTTATATCACATTTTTTATACACAAAACTGCCATCAAATCGTTTTGGAGTGTATTTTTGCAAAACTTAACCTGCTTCGGACCCCTATTACTTTTTTCCACAAACCAAATCAGTCGTATTCCGAACATGAGGCAATTCATTACATCAACTTTAACCATCACCCTTATTCTCTTCTTTTGGAGTGGCCTGACGCAAATGCTGCCTTGGGGCGTACCTTCTACACAGAATGTCAATACCCAAAGTATCTCTGCGCAAACAGAGCATTTTCAGGTAGAACAGCTCACCAAGTTGGAAGCGGGCAGTTTAGTTACCCCCGCTTTTGATGATCTTTTCCAAAACAAAATCAGCACCCTGACCACCGACGATTCCTTCTCTTGGATCATTACCAAACCCCTGGAATACTATAATCCCATGCAATATTTTACCATTGAGATCCTCACCCAATTTTTGGTAGCGATCTTATTAAGTTGGATGCTGATTTTGACTGCAACACTAAGGACAACCCAAAGGGTACAAATCAATGTCCTTGGAGCAATTTTGGCTGCTGTTGCCGTTTACGGTCAAATGATGAACTGGTGGGGAATGCCTGCAATCTACGCTTTGGGAGCCTCTTTCAACCTATTGATCGGTTGTGCCCTGGCAAGCTTTGTCTCCGCCAAGTGGATCATTAAACGAAGCTATAAAGTTGGGTGGCTGGTGATTTATGATCGGTGACTGGAACACAAAAAACATCAATCGCTAACCACCAACCACTTTCCACAAGCTGATCTTATCAAGTGCATAAACCCATTGATCCGTCAATTGCTGTTTACCATACTCTTGATTTTAGGATTTGATTTGAGTGCATAACCGTAGGAGGGCAAAGACCTTATTGCTATCGCGAGAGTCCCTCTCGTGATAGCTCTTATCCGGATTTTCCTATCACGAGACAGAGTCACGCGATAGATTACCCTCGGGGTGATATGCACTCATTTGATTTAGGCTACCCCAACTATAAAAATCATGGTAATCCTTCTAAACAGGTAAATCATGGTCAAAAAACATCGACATTATAGTTTGAAAATCACCACAACAAATATTCATTCACAAAAAAAACATGAATCTCAACAAAATCACCTATATCATCTTATGTTGCGTCCTCAGTACTTTAACTGCCACGGCGCAACATTCCAAAAACACCCTCGACAGTCTTTACATCAACGAAACAGAAGCGCATCCCGACAAACCGGCAAAGGTACTTCATGCCGAACCCTTATACATTGACCTGATCCGTGACCTGGGCGCAAGGAAAGGAGAGAAGGAGTGGAATGTAGGGATGGGATTACTCGACCATAACACTTATGATCGTTACGAAGCGCTGGTTGAATACGAATGGGCACCAATGGATCGCCTTGGACTGGAAGTAGAGTTACCATTTTCTTTTTACTACCCACTGCAATCTCCAAACTCCTTACAAAATAGCGATCAATCTGATACCGTCAGTGCTCCATCAAGTGGGTTGGAAAGCCTTAAACTTGCGTGGCAATATACTATTTTAGTGTCTGAAAAATACAAGACCTCCCTGGCTGTTGGGTATATCCATGAGTTTGAAATCAATAATTTCAGCCAATATGGTAAAGGTAAATTCTTTACTGGCAATGTTTACAATCCCTTCTTCATTGCGGCCAAACGCTGGGGGCAGAATTTCCATACCCTCATTTATACCGGACCGGTTATCGCCAAGCATTTTGATTCCCCAACCGTCGATACGCATTGGCAGTTCAATTCCAATATTCATTATATGATCCCCGGGACAAGAAACTTCCTCGGGATAGAGTTCAATAAAGAAATGCACCATAATGATTTCGACATGACCATTCGCCCTCAGATGCGTGTAGAGGTTACCGAGAACATCATGATTGGTATTGTAACTGGTATCCCGATCAGTCGCGAGAGCGAGCGTTTCAGTTCCTTCCTGCGCTTGATTTATGAGCCTTGATGTTTATCCACAGATTAAGCACCGAATAAAAAATCCAAAGGGGTTATTATTTGTCCACAGATTACGCAGATTTCCACAGATTTTTTGATGGGGGCTATTCAAATATTACTCACTCTCAATATTCTAAGTGAAGTAAAAAATTAGGGTAATCCTTTAAATCAAGGTAATCATGGTCTATAACACGTCCTAAATCACCCACTTGTCCACAAAAAAAGAGCTCCAAAAGGAGCTCTTCTTATTTTACTTCAATTTCTTCGCCATCTTTGGTCCGCATAGAAAACTCTGTCAGTCCCAATGATGAATCTTTTTCAAGGTTCACCCATCTCCAGTATTTTAAAAACCAATTCATCCGTCGAGAAGGGAATCCCGTGGTGAAATAGGCGTGGAGGTATGGATGTAGCGCAACGGTTAATTTTTTTTCGTTTTGTTTTGTAAGGATGTAATCGATGTTTTCCTCAATTTGGTCTGCTACTACGATTGATGCGGTAATAGTACCGCTGCCGTTGCAAGTCGGGCAAACCTCTTTTGTCTGAATATTCAGCTCTGGGCGCACTCGCTGACGAGTGATTTGCATCAGGCCGAACTTCGTCAAAGGCAATATGGTAAATTTAGAACGGTCGTCCTTCATCTCCTCCTTCATTCGCTCATACAATACCCTTTTGTTTTCAGGTAAGCGCATGTCGATAAAGTCAATGATAACGATACCACCCATATCACGAAGTCGTAATTGCCGAGCGACCTCGTTTGCAGCTTCCAGGTTCACTTTCAATGCAGTGGTTTCCTGGTCGGACTCAGCGTTGGATTTATTCCCGCTGTTGACGTCAATGACGTGCATAGCCTCCGTATGTTCAATGATCAGGTAACCGCCGTTGCGTAAACTCACGGACTGACCGAACAGGGATTTAAGCTGCTTTTCCACGCCGAAATTCTCAAATATCTTGGCTTTGCCAGTATAATGCTTGACAATTTTTTCTTTCTCAGGGGCGATGGACCTGATGTAATTTTGTACCTCCTCAAAGACCTCTTCGTCGTCAGAGACGATCTGGTCAAATGATTCGTTGAGCATATCTCTCAATATGGATGAGGCTCTACCCATTTCACCAATCACCTTATCTTTAGGCTTGGCAGTTTTTAACGCTTTAACGCCATTTTCCCATTTCTCCACCAAGTTGCGCAGGTCGCGGTCCAATTCGGCCACTTCCTTGCCTTCGGCTACCGTACGAACGATAATTCCGAAGTTCTCAGGACGAATAGAGTTCAGCAGACGGATCAGTCTTTTGCGCTCTTCTTTGCTGGTGACTTTTTTCGATACATGTACTGCATTCGAGAAAGGCACCAAGACAATGTATCGTCCGGCGATAGACAACTCACAGGACAAACGAGGTCCTTTTGTCGATATCGGTTCTTTTACCACCTGCACTAAGATCTGGTCGCCCTTAGAAAGGACCTGACTGATCTTACCCAATTTATTGATATCCTCTTCAGACTTAAAGCCATTCAGACGATAATTGGTATTCTTTTTATTTTGGGACTGCTTGGTGTATTTGTTCAAAGAACGGACCTGAGGACCCAGGTCAAGGTAATGAAGGAAGGCGTCCTTTTCATAACCGATGTCAACAAAGGCGGCATTCATACCTGGAGCGATCTTTTTGACCGTCCCAAGATAAATATCACCGACATTAAACTGGTTTCCACTATCCTCGGTGTGGAATTCCAATAGTCGTTTATCTTTTAAAAGGGCTAACCGACATCCATTTTGAGTTCCATTAATTATTAGTTCGTTACTCAAAATCTTAAATATTTAAGTGAAAAGATGTCCGTAGCAGCAAAACAAACGAAGGCTGAACAGTATTTCACTGTCCAGCCTACGAAAACATCGTTATAAGACTACTTCTTCTTGTGTCTGTTTTTTCTAAGACGCTTTTTTCTCTTGTGAGTAGAAATCTTATGTCTCTTTCTTTTTTTACCGCAAGGCATAATTAAGAGTTTTTTAGTTATAAAATAATTTTATTGAAGCTGTTCCAAATAATCACCTGCCGTCGCCTGAACCACGGGATCGTCGCTGTTGGCAACTACCCATTCAAACGCTGACTTGGCCTTGGACTTTTTTCCTAACTCAAAGTAGCTCAATCCCAAATAGAAACGAGCTTGCAAATGCTGAGGACTCACCTCAACAAGATGCTTAAAACGCTGTGCCGCCTTTTCATACTGCCCCGATTGCATCGAGAGCATTCCCATGGCGAACAGCGCATCCGGTTGGTCAGGATCTTTGGCCAATACCTCACGCAACGACATCACGGCCTTCATTGGCTGATCAGTAGAAGCATAAGTCATCGCTAAATGTGTTTTTGAACTCAAATCCTCTGGATGATCCTTCAAATACATTGCCAAATATTTACGGGTCTTTTCTCCATACTCAGATGCTTTGCTGCGATCCGATGCATATTGAAAAGCGTCGTAAAAATATTCACCAACCGACCTCAGCCTATCGGCTGAAGGTTCTGCGGGCATGGATTGTTCTGCAATAAATGCAGCACTATCAAACTGACCCAAACTTTTGTACATTCCCGCTAAAGAATCCGCAAACATAAGCCTTTTGGCTGATATTTCCGAATTTTCATAGCTTTCTTTTACCTGAACGAGCTGTTTTCTTAACGAAACATCCTCTTTTACGCCGTGTTCGTGTCCAGAATGGTCGTGACCATCGTGATCATCATGGTCGTGGCCATCATGCTCACCGCTATGGTCAGCAACCCCTGAAGCCTGATTTTCAGCAGTAAGTTCAGCGGTTTCGTCAGTGGCTTTTTCCTTCACTCTTGGCAGGCTATACACCAGGCCGGTAAGAATGATTACTGCCACTATTAAGGTTATGCGGGTTCGGGACATAAAGGGGAGGTTGGTTGTTTAAATCAGCTAATTGATAATTATTCGCTATCTTTAACGCTTGCTTTTACCTTCTCAACAAACACTTTTGATGGTTTGAAAGCCGGTACATAATGCTCATCGATAACGATAGCGGTGTTTTGTGAAATATTACGAGCTACTTTACGCGCTCTTTTTTTGTTCACGAAACTCCCAAAACCACGAACGTAAATGTTTTCGCCATTAGCCATTGAGTTCTTCACAACCTGGAAGAATGCCTCAACAGTTTCTTGAACGTCTGCCTTATCAATTCCGGTTTGCTCAGCGATCTGAGAAATTACGTCTGCCTTAGTCACTTTGCTTATATTTAAGTTTTAAAAATTTAATTCGTAATAATCTATTACCCAATTATTTTTGGGCTCACAAAAATAACGGTCGGTATTTAATTAAAAAACAATTCGGACAAAAAATATCGCTGATTTCTCTGCCGATAGTGCTCAATTAAAAAAATAAATTTTTCATGCAAGACTTTGTAAATAAAATCGTTAGGTGGTACAAAAAGAATTTACGACCACTACCTTGGCGAGCCACAAATGACCCCTATCGCATCTGGCTTTCAGAGGTCATCCTTCAGCAAACACGTGTAGAGCAGGGCCAGCCCTATTACGAGCAATTTACAACAGAACACCCTAATATACAATCACTTGCAGAAGAATCGGAAGAAAAAGTTTTGAGGCTATGGCAGGGCCTTGGGTATTATTCACGTGCCCGAAACCTGCACAAATGCGCCAAAGCGGTGGTAAACCTCCACGCGGGTCATTTCCCCAATAATTACAAAGAATTAATAAAATTACCCGGAATAGGTCCATATACCGCAGCGGCGATCGCTTCCTTCGCATTCAATGAACAAATTGCCTGTGTGGACGGCAATGTTTACAGATTACTGAGTAGGTACTTCGGAATTGAAGATGATATTGCAAGCGGGAAAGGGCAGAAGGTATTCTTTGAAAAAGCACAGTCGCTGATTCCCGCAGATCAGCCTGCCGACTTCAACCAGGCAACCATGGAGATGGGAGCAATGATCTGCACGCCTAAAAAACCCCGATGCGAACAATGCCCAGTGCAGCAAGGGTGTTATGCTTTCGAGCATCAGGCACAAGGCCGACTGCCCGTGAAGATCAAAAAGCTGAAAATAAAAAACCGATATTTAAATTACAGTGTTTTTCAGTTTGAGCAGCGGATTATTATGAACCGCCGACCAGAGAAAGGTATTTGGGCAGGGCTTTATGATTTCCCCCTGCATGAAAGCAAGCTTAGCCTTGACAGCTTCGAGCCACTGCTTGAAGCCTACCCGGCACTGAACCCCAATGATTGGCTGTTGGGCAACATCAGCAGTGAATACAAACATATTTTGACACATCAGAAATTGTTTGTGACGTTTTTTTCTTTTAACTGCAAAAACAAAGCGGCTTACGAGGCACTAAAACAAGCACTTAAAGCTGAAGAATACAATTTAGAGGAAATAGAGGAGCTTCCGAAACCAAAAATAATCGATCAGTTCCTTTCTGACACCTTCCTTCAGCCAGAACGATAACACTTATTTCCGCCAATGAACATACGTTAATTTCGACAAATGATATTTTTTTACTACATTCCAATGATCGGAAGAGTATGGAGGCGGTGGTTACAT
Source organism: Persicobacter psychrovividus (assembly GCF_036492425.1). Taxonomy (NCBI): domain Bacteria; kingdom Pseudomonadati; phylum Bacteroidota; class Cytophagia; order Cytophagales; family Persicobacteraceae; genus Persicobacter; species Persicobacter psychrovividus. Next base: position 201,226 of record NZ_AP025292.1, on the reverse strand, counting down.
TTCCAAAAAGAGCCTTATATTTATACAAAACAGCAAAACAAAAGCTTATACATATTATGATTAACAAAGCGATAATTCTCGGTAATCTTGGTGCTGATCCTGAAGTACGCCACCTTGAAAATGGCGTAAGTGTAGCCACCATTAATGTAGCCACCACAGAAACCTATAAGGACAGAAACACCGGTGAACGCGTCTCCAACACCGAATGGCACCGCATCGTTCTTTGGAGAGGCCTGGCGGATGTGGCTGAAAAGTACCTCAAAAAAGGTGATCAGGTTTATATTGAAGGAAAAATTGAAACACGTCAATACCAGGATCAGGCAGGAGTTACCAAATACACCACTGAAATTGTAGGGCGAGAATTGAAAATGCTGGGCTCACGCCGAGACCGAGATCAAAGTGCAAACCCTCAGCAGGCAGCAGCACCGCAAGCTCAGCCACAGGTAACCCACGCACAGCAAAACGCAACTGTGGAAGATCCATTAAAGGCACCAGCAAATGCTGCACCGGCAAACAGCCCCGCCGACGACGATCTCCCATTTTAAAATAAAAATGTTTCTTAATGCGCTACTTGGTTCGTTCCAATGGCGCATTTTTTATGCCCGAATGAAAATTGTCTGACAGATATGCTTGCTTTAGATCAATTTTCCCGATTTTTTTGTATTTTATCAGAAATCATCTTTAAAGAACTTGGAAACAACAGTCATCGACGACCCCTATCCCCTGATGATGAGCATGACTCATCTAATCGGCCCCCACTTTTGGTTTTTTATTACCACAGGATTGTCCATTTTCGTCCTCCTGGTCATGTCTTTCATTGCCTCAGGATCGGAAATTGCTTTCTTCTCCCTTGACACCGAAACCATCAAAAGAGTAAAAAATGGTGACAGTGGGGAGAAAATGGTCTACCAACTGATCAGTAAGCCAAAGCGACTACTCGCCAACATCCTAATCCTCAACAACTTCATCAACGTAACGATGGTGCTCATCACGACCATCATGGTTTGGAAAGCCGTAGGAAAGGGAGAATCTGAAGCGGGAGTCATTGCAATTTTTACCACCATTCTATCTTTGGTCATCGTATTTTTTGGTGAAATTATTCCTAAAGTCTTTGCCCGACAGAACAACCTGAAGTTCGCTAAATTCTCCGGACGGATTTTGGTGGTTTCAGAGTTCCTTTTCAAACCCCTGGCCTGGCTGCTGATGAGCTGGTCCAACATTATTGAACAGCGCATTCACCGCAAGGGCTACCAAATTTCTGCCGATGAAATTTACCACATTCTTGAGCTGACTGAAAAAAGCACCTCAAAGGAAGAAAAAGATATTTTAAGGGGGATTGTCAATTTCAGCTCCCTGACGGTAAAGCAGGTGATGCGAAGCCGGCTTGACATAACGGCCTTTGATCTTGAAATGAATTTTCATGAGTTGATGAACAACATCAACAAAAATAATTTTTCGAGAATCCCTGTTTATAATGAAACGATCGACAAAATCGAAGGCATTCTGTATGTCAAAGATTTACTGCCCTATATTGATCGCGACGAACACTTCCCGTGGCAGGATTTACTCCGCCCCCCGCATTTTGTGCCAGAACTGAAAAAAATTGACGGTTTGCTGAAGGAGTTTCAGGAAATGCGTGTGCATATGGCCATCATTGTGGATGAATATGGCGGTACTTCCGGCCTGGTAACCCTTGAGGATATCATTGAAGAAATCGTTGGGGAAATCAAAGATGAGTATGATGACGATGAGCTTTCTTTCAAAGAAATTGACGCCAACACTTTCATCTTTGAGGGAAAAACAAGTTTGAACGATTTCGCCAAAGCACTCGACATTGATGTCAATCGGTTCGAAGAGTTCAAAGGAGAGAGTGAGTCCCTGGGAGGACTTTTACTGGAGATCAATCATAATTTACCAAATGTTGGACAGGAGATCAGCCTGAGCAACCTTACTTTTACCATCAACTCTGTTGATCGAAAACGCATTAAGCGTGTGCGTGTCAAGCGAAATATCCCGCCGGCAACACTCGACGACAAAACCAATAAAGTTGATTAAAACACCTCCATGAAAACAAAATATTTTCTTCTGATCATCGGTCTTGTTGCATTTATGCAAGCTTGCCATGAAGACAGTTATTACCCCAAACCTTCGGCTTTATACCGGATGCCACTGCCTGAACACGAATATGTGGCAGTCGCCGACACCATGCCCTATCAGTTTGAAATCTCTAAATATGCGATCATCAAACCCGATACCTCTTGGATTGCCGAAGCCCACTGGGTACACATTTTTTACCCTGATTTTGTGGCTGATGTACAACTTACCTACAAGGCCGTTCATTCTCAGCAAGAATTACAGCGGTTTGTAAACGAAAGCTATAAACTGACGGCCAAGCAGCAGATTAAGGCCACAGCCATTAATGAGGGAAAATACACCACCCCGAACGGACACGTGGTCAGTTTTGCCGCTATCGAGGGCGAAGTACCCACGCAGTTTCAGTTTTTCACCACCGACAGCACCAAGCACTTTTTGCGAGGAGCCTTATATTTCAGAACATCTGTTGCCAACGATTCCCTGGCACCAGTAATTAAATATGTTACCGAAGACATCACTCATATGATGAATACTTTGGAGTGGAAAAAATAACACGCCGGCAGGAGGAGGGGGCCAATCATGAATTTCTTCGAAACAAAAATTGAATTTCTCAAAGGAGTGGGGCCCAAAAGGGCTGAAATCCTGAAGAAGGAACTGAATATTCATACCGTAGGGGAGCTGATTCAGCATTACCCCTACCGGCACGAGGACCGGTCGCAGTTTCACCAGCTCGATCAGGTGCAGGCCGATTCCCCATATATACAGGTGCGTGGCTGGGTGCGCGAAATTGCCACCTTCGGCGAGAAGCCCAAACAACGCCTCGTTGTTACCTTCTCCGATACGCATGGCACCATTGAGCTGGTGTGGTTTAAAGGGGCAAAATGGATTGAGAAACAGCTTTCCATTGGCATGGAGTTATTGGTCTTTGGAAGGCCGCAAGCTTTCGGTGGGAAAATCAATATTCCGCACCCAGAAATCGAACCGCTAACCGAGGAGAAGAAACCGCAAGCAGTAGGCTTACAGCCTGTATATCATACCACAGAGGTGATGAAGCGGCGTTTTTTAGACAGCAAGGCAGTCAGTAAACTGATGAAAGTTGCCGTAAACCAGTCGCTGGAGCATATTCACGAACCCCTTCCTGAATATTTCAGAACACACTTCAGCCTGATTGATAAAAAAATTGCGCTCTGGCACATTCACTTTCCCCCAACGGCCGAACACCTTCAGCAGGCGCAATACCGCCTAAAGCTTGAAGAGCTGTTCTTTCTTCAGCTTCGGTTGCTCAAGCTAAAAATTGCCCGCACCGAAAAGTTCAAGGGCATGATCCTGAAACGAACTTCCCTGCTCAACACCTTCTATAAAACGCACCTTCCTTTTGAACTGACCGGCGCTCAGAAAAGGGTTGTCAAGGAAATTCATACTGATATGAGCAGTGGTCAGCAAATGAACCGCCTGGTGCAGGGAGATGTAGGCTCGGGAAAAACCATTGTTGCCTTTATCACGATGCTCATTGCCGTAGCAAGTGATACACAGGCCGCTTTAATGGCTCCCACAGAAATTCTGGCCACCCAGCACTACGAAGGCCTGAAAGCATTTGCGCAAACGATGGGCGTTACAATAGAACTGCTCACGGGCTCAACCAAAAAATCTAAACGCACACAAATTCACCGTGACCTTCTGAGCGGCGACCTTAAAATACTGGTGGGCACCCACGCACTGCTCGAAGATGTTGTACAGTTCAAGCGCCTTGGCCTTGCCGTGGTGGATGAACAGCATCGGTTTGGCGTGGCGCAACGCGCAAAATTATGGGGAAAAAATAAAGACATTTATCCGCATGTACTCGTCATGACTGCCACCCCAATTCCACGCACACTCGCCATGACCCTTTACGGTGATCTCGATGTTTCGGTGATTGACGAACTGCCTGCAGGCCGTAAACCTATTCAGACCTTCAACCTGAACGATGCCATGCGTTTGCGGGTAAATGGCTTCATCAAAAAAGAGGTCGAAAAAGGGCGGCAGGTGTATATTGTTTATCCTTTGATTGAGGAATCCGAAACGATGGACATCAAAGACCTTCACGATGGCTATGAAAGTATTTGCCGTGCCTTCCCGAATTATCACATCAGTATTGTGCACGGGCGCATGAAGCCACAGGATAAAGAGTTTGAGATGCAGCGGTTTCTTCGGAACGAAACACAGATTATGGTCGCCACCACTGTTATTGAGGTAGGGGTAAATGTACCCAACGCCTCCATCATGATTATTGAAAATGCTGAACGCTTTGGTTTGGCACAGCTTCACCAGCTCAGGGGGCGTGTAGGGCGTGGGGCCGAGCAGTCTTATTGTATCCTGATGACCAAAGACAAACTCAGCAAAGACAGCAAGGTGCGGATGGAGACCATGGTAAGAACCAACAACGGCTTTGAAATTGCCGATGTCGATCTCAAATTACGAGGCCCAGGCGATATTACGGGTACACAGCAAAGTGGTATTCTTGATTTGTTACTTGCTGATATTGCTAAAGACGGAGACCTGATGACCAAGGCCCGTGAGGCAGCACTTAAAATTCTCGACAAAGACCCAGAACTGAAAGCTCCCCACCACCAGAGTATTGTCCAGCACATCAGCTCATTGAAAAAGGACACCACCAACTGGGGAAGAATAAGCTGATCATCACCAATAGTAATCCCATTGGGTTAATATCTTTAATGTAAAAATATCATAAGTTTATGGATGAAAATTAATACTTGATTAATTAATGGAGGCCCTAAAAAAAGTATTATTGTATAAGCAATAGCCTCTGAATATGAAAGATTTAATTTCAAGTTTTTACCATACTTTCACTCTTAAGCTCATCACTGTCTTAAGCTGTGTATTGACGACCCTGTCAATGTTTATACTGCATGCCAACTATAAAATCAGTGCGCTGTTTATAGGCAGCTGCATCTTGTTGTTGGCGTTCTGCTGGATCGTTACGGCATTTCACATTGTTCAAAACGCATCAAGTCAGGCAAAACCCAAATGGATCATTTTCATGCTGATTTTACCCTTCATTGCGCCAATTTTCTATCATCTGAAAGATTCTCCCCATTAAATTGGCCTGCCATTTCAAAAATCAGCCAAAATTTAACAGCTCATCGGGGTGGCCAATGGTTTAATTCCAACGCAACGATTTCCGAAACTGCCAGTAATCTTCTGGATTTTCCGCCAAAGCCAGGCAGCATTCCAACTCCTCCGCAGTAAGTTCAAGTGAAGAAGCCTGAAGGTTTGATTTCAGCTGATCTTCGGTTATCGCACCACTCAAGGCAACATCGGCCCACGGTTGCGCAAGCACTACTGCCATAGCCAGGACGTCAATGCCTACCCGATATTTTTCAGCAATCGCCACCAGGGGCGAACCTTTCCCTCTAAGCGGTTTCAAATCTTTGTCCGTCAATCTGCCATTTGCAAATACTTCTTTAATAATGATACCCATTCCTGCCTGATGTGCCCGCTGCAATTGCACACCAGCCGATTGTTCATAGATATTCCATGTCGCCTGAACCACATCAAAAAGCGGTGCACCACTAACAGATTTCACTTCCATAGCCCGTGCGAGGACTTCCCCCTGTTGTGGACCACTCAGCGAAAGTCCCAGCAAAATACCGTGATTCTTCTTGAGCTCAAAAAGTGCCTGATGCACTTCCGTATTTTCGAGAATCCCACTTTCAAGCGTTGCCGAATGCACCTGATAAAGATTAAGCTGGTCGCCAAAATTCTCTTTGGAAATCTCCCACTGACGCAACAGATTCTCCAGACTGTGATCTTTAACCTCGTGCGCTTCAACATCAATTTTCCAGTCAGCAACATAAGTGTAACCCCACTTTGATCCCACACACAAATCGGTATAAGGTTGTCGTTTCACCCATTCAGCCAAAAACAATTCGCCCTTACCGTAGCTGCGCGCTGTATCGAAGTAGCGGATTCCTGAACGATAGGCAAGGTCCATCATTTGCTGAGCCTGCGTTTTCATGGCCTCAGGTGTATAGTCAAAATTAAGGTCGGAGCCATGCCCTAAAGTAATGTAGGCTGGTCGGCCAAGTGCCGCGGTGCCAAGTCCAATTTCACTGACTTGCAAAGAGGTATTTCCTAAGCTTTTTATTTTCATGGTTGGGTAGGTCAAAATGTTGGGGTATTGCAATTGTGGTTACTGATCGTTTACCATTGGGGAACCATAGAGATTTGATAATGGACTGTATCCTCTAAAATCACTTTTGTTAATCCACTGACAGTATAATGAAGCAGCCGCTCGTTTTTCCATTGCAACTCAACAGTTCGCTCGGCTTTGTGCACCAGGGTGCTGCTTTTCAGGGTGGCATTTATTTGCTGGCTGCCATCGGCAAGATATTTCACTTTCAGCCAATTCACTTTGGCCTGTGGGTCTGCTTTTTTCAGTGTATAAGTAACCGTTTGCGCGGTGGAGTCCTTTCGGTACATCCCTTGCAGTACTGGTTTGTTCAGGTCAAGATCGTCCAAAATTTTAAACTGATCAGTCCAATTGACTTCCTGCCCAGCAATTTTTTTTGACTCGCGCTCCGCTCCAATTAAAATTTGCTGCTCAATAGCGGGCTGCTGTTTTTCCATTGTGGTTTTCAGCTGATCCACCGTTGATTTTACAGGAAAGTACATCTCCCTTTCCACGGTATCGGGTGCCATATTACAGGATTGTAGCAAAAAAAGGAGGGGAATCAGAAGTGCAAATAACTGCTTTAGCATATCGTTTTTATTAAATTTTATCCAATTAAACCATTTCTGAGCCGAAGGGCAAAAAAAATCCGACAGGAAGCCCGTCGGATAAGTATGCTTGTGTATGAATTAACCGCTAAGCCACCAAAACACCTGCCTTAATTTGCTTGACCCAGTACCACGTATTTTCATCAATGGTGAATGTTCCTACGGATAGTTCCATCTCGTCGAACATCGTTTGTATGGGCGTTTGTGTCATTTCCGCCTGCTCCATCATGGCCTGTAACTGTACCAGCAATTCCTGATGCCTGATGGCCTGCGAAAAAGGCTGGTCCACCATTTCAGCATCGCTATTGTAGCCCAGGGCGGAGGCAAAATGCTGATTTGCTGAATGCACCTGCCCGTTGTGATTGATCAGCATCCATGCTTCATCATTGGCCAAAGCGTGATTAATCAGTATATCTTTCAGTTCAATATCCGTCTTCAGTGCTGCCGCTTCTTCTTTTTGGGTTTCCTGCAACCTGTTAAGTTGCTCATGGGTTGCCTGCATCTCCTCCATATTTTGCCTCAACTCTTCTTCCTGTGCCCGCATTTGCTCCGATTGCCCCTGTGTTTCTTTTAGTAATCGAGAAGTTTGTTCATTGGTTCGGGCGTTGTAGATGGTCATGGCAATGGCCTGCGCCACCTCCTCAAGGAATTCCAGCTGATAATCAGTGATAGGATCAAAAGATGAGATTTCAAGTACCCCTTCAACCTTTTCATTATTGACCAGTGGAATGATGGCCAAAGCCCGCGGAGGAGTATCTCCCAGACCTGAAGTAATGCGCACGAAGTCGGCAGGAATTTCTGTCATATAGGTCGATTGCTGATCCAGGCACGCCTGACCGATCAACCCGTGACCAAAGGGAATAAATCTGTCGATATATTTTTTCCGATCATAAGCATAAGTCGAAACCTGATCCAGCCCCGACTGATTGTTTTGCTCCCCAACCACATAAAATGCCCCTTGTACTGCCCCAAGGTATTTAACCAGGTGAAGTAATATGGCATCACCTAAAAGGTGAAGTTCATCGAAATCGTTTCTGATAATTTTGGTAAGGTCAGCCAACCCTTCAATTTTCCACAGTCGGCGTTTCTCTTTTTCATTGACAACCTTCAGCTGCTGACGCATATCCACCAAGGCATTGCCCAGTAAATCGTGCTCACCGTTAATATTGAATTGCTCATCCAGGTTGCCTTCACCGATTTGCTTGGCGAATACAGAAGCTGAAGCTAAATTCCCACCTACAGCTTCAAGTGCTTCAGTCATTTCTTGAAAGTCTTTCAAATCTGTTACCTTGTAACTTTCAGGAAGTTCCCCCTTGGACAACTTGCGCAATAAGCCTGAAATACTGTCTATCGGTCTGCCGATCAGTTTGAATGCGTAAGCCAAAAAACCAAAACACTGAAGAAAAATAAAAGCCAAAAACAGCAGAAAGTACATGACTAATTCACCAATATAACTATTAGTATTTTCTATATGATTATCATATTCTAAACTTACATCACCCTGTAAATTATTGATCTCATTAATTAATAATAACGCATCGACACTGCTTGTCTTCTCACTTGATTTCAGGGCATCGAAATATGTATTTTCTTGCTGTCTCAACCTGCTTAAACCCTCTGAGAAATAGGCAACTTCTGTGAGGGTTGCCGCCTGCACAGCCCTGTCAACCGCTTCATTAAACTGCCCCTGATATTTTATAATAGCATTGTTGAAATCATGGACTGACATATCAGTTGATGCCACCACGAGCAGTTTACTGACATTCGACTCCATATCGTTCAAAGCAAACCGAAGTGGGGTAAGACCCATTTCTTCTACTTCACGGCGCTGTTTGATATGTTCTTTATTCGATAAAATCTTCACGGCAGGAATACTGCTCAGAAGCAATACACCGCTAAAAAACAGGATACATCGTTTTTTAATTGACGCACCCTTCCATAGGTTGATTCCCATATATAAAGCTTTCTGTTTATTTCTAATAAAAAATATGACTAATTTGAATAAAGTATTATATCAAACGGTCTTAATGTTTGCAAAAATAAAAAAATAAAATGATTACAATTTATTTTATATGAAATAATATACTCCCTATCGAAAGTATCAGAACATAGGAGAGATCAAATGATTAGCAAATTAACGAGTGACTGTTTTAACTATTCAGGTATTTTATAAAACAAAAGCCCGAAGCCATCATAATACTATATGGCTTCGGGCTAATTTACTTTCTTATATTTTTACAAATTATATCAGCATAGATATAATTTATAATAGGGATGCTTCAGTGGATTAAACCAAAACCTCACCAGTCATTTCAGCAGGGATTTCAACACCCATCATTTTCAGGATCGTTGGGGCTACATCACCCAATTTACCGTCTTTTACGTCACCTTTGAAGTCGTTATCAACGATGATGTAAGGTACTTCATTTGTGGTGTGTGCGGTGTTCGGAGAACCGTCAGCATTAGCCATGAACTCAGAGTTACCGTGGTCAGCCAATACCATAACAGTATAGTCGTTTGCCAAAGCTTCTGTGATCACTTTTTCTGCACATTTATCAACGGTTTCTGCAGCTACAACAGCAGCTTCAAAAATACCTGTATGACCTACCATGTCAGGGTTAGCGAAGTTCAAACAGATAAAATCTGCTGATTTTGCTTTCAACTCAGGAAGGATACCTTCGGTGATTTCTGCCGCAGACATCTCAGGCTGAAGATCATAAGTTGCCACCTTTGGAGAAGGGCACAAGATACGTTTTTCACCATCGAATTCTGTTTCACGGCCACCCGAGAAGAAGAACGTTACGTGTGGATATTTCTCTGTTTCAGCAATACGGATTTGCGTTTTGCCTGCATCAGCAACAACTTCACCCAATGTATTTACCAAGTTATCTTTGTCGAACATCACTTCAACTCCTTTGAAAGAAGCATCATAGTTCGTCATGGTAACATATTTCAATTCCAACGGCTCCATGTTGTGCTCAGGGAATGCCTCTTGCGTCAATACTTTTGTGATCTCACGGCCACGGTCAGTACGGTAGTTGAAGCAAATCACTACATCACCTTTTTCCAGCTTCGCCAAAGGCTCACCAGCTTCGTCAGTAATGATCAATGGCTTGATGAACTCATCAGTGATGTCAGCATCATAAGAAGCTTGCATTTTAGCACCCAAGTCTGTGATTTTCTCACCTTCAGCGTTTACCAATGCATCATAAGCCAATTTCACACGCTCCCAACGGTTATCGCGATCCATCGCATAATAACGACCTACAACAGAAGCAATTTTACCTGTTGATTTAGCCATATGTGCTTCAAGGTTTTCGAAGTGCGTTTTGCCTGATTTAGGGTCGCAATCACGACCATCAGAGAAAGCATGTACGAATACATCTTCCAATCCTTTATCTGCAGCAATCGACAACAAAGCATTCAGGTGATCCAGGTGAGAGTGAACGCCACCGTCAGATACCAAGCCCATCAAATGTACTTTTTTGTTGTTCGCCTTTGCAAAGTCCAAAGCATTTGCCAATGTTTCATTGTCTTTCAATGTATTGTCAGCAATGGCTTTGTTGATTTTTACTAAGTCTTGATATACAATGCGGCCAGCACCCAAGTTCATGTGCCCTACCTCAGAGTTACCCATTTGTCCGTCAGGCAAACCTACGAACAAACCAGAAGCCTGTAGTTTAGAGTGTGAATATTTCGTGTAAAGAGAATCTACGAAAGGTGTTTTCGCTGCATCGATTGCTGAAACTTGAGGGTTAGGAGCAATTCCCCATCCATCAAGAATCATAAGCATTACTTTCTTATTCATGACTTATATATTAATATGAGATTTATGATCATTTCATCGCCAAAGCGTGCTGGCATGTTTGGTGCGCAATTTACGTGCTATTCTACCACTTGCCTGTGCCGACTTCTATTTATTTACAAAAATAGAAGTTTAACCGACCTACTTTGATGATTTTAATCATGATGTAGGGCAAAGAGTTCAAAAATGCAGTAAGTAAAACATTATTAATGCTGAAATGATTATATTGAGCCTTGAATGCTTTCTTTTAAAAATCCCCACCACTGAGGATATGAATAAAATCTACTATACTTTTCTGTTCTGTATTTTGTACTGCGTTAGCTTTCAGGCCCATGCACAAAGCGAGGTGCTGCAAAAAGTTCGTGTTGCCCTGAAAACAGGAAACGCCAAAGAGCTTTCGCGCCACGTGCACCAGAACGCTGAACTGACTTTTGATGGCGAAAAAGCCAACTATAGCCGTACGCAAGCCGAATTTGTATTGAAAGATTTTTTCAAAAAGAATCCGCCAACAGATTTTCAGTATGTTCATCAGGGAACTTCCCGTGAAGGACTGAAATACAGCATTGGCAAGTATGAAACCCAAACGGCCACTTACCGAGTCTATATGTTCGTGAAGCGCTATGACAACAGTTATTTTGTAGATACGATCGACTTCAGTAAAGAATAAACTTGCCTGAGGGTTGCTGCATTATTTTTTGACAACCTATTCTAATTTGCGGGAAATTTATCAAAAATTCACCCCCATTTTTTCATCCTTTTAAAGGACATTTGTCATTTGTAACCTTAATTTATACTTTTGCACCATGTTAGCATATTTGACTGAAGAAGCATTATCGCAGTGTATTAATACTGCCATTCGTGAAGATATCGGAGAGGGTGATCATTCTACCTTAGCGGCAATCCCTGCAGATGCAGTAAGTCGTGCGCAGATGATCATCAAGGATGATGGAATTATTGCAGGACTGGAAGTTGCCAAGCGTGTTTTTAACGCTGTAGAGCCGCGCCTAAAAGTGACATTGAAAAAGCAAGATGGAGACGTTGTAAAGAAAGGGGATATTGCGCTGGTTGTGGAAGGACCCGTACGAGGCATTCTTTCTGCAGAGCGTTTGGTATTGAATTTCGCACAGAGAATGAGCGGCATTGCCACCCGTACTAACCACCTGATGACGCTTTTGGAAGGCACCAACACCCGCCTGTTGGACACCCGTAAAACCACACCTAATGTTCGTGTGATGGAAAAATGGGCAGTACATATCGGAGGGGGAACGAATCACCGATTCGGCTTGTATGATATGGTGATGTTGAAAGACAATCACAACGATTACGCAGGAGGAATCACCCAGTCGGTTCAGGCCACACATAAATACCTCAAAGAGCATAACCTCAACCTTAGAATAGAAGTTGAGACCCGCAATTTGGAAGAAGTAAAAGAATGCATCGAAGTAGGAGGCATTGATGTTGTCATGTTAGACAATATGTCGCCTGCACAAATGAAGGAGGCCATCGCCGTAATTGATGGAAAGTTTGAAACAGAAGCTTCAGGAGGAATCACCGAAGAAAATATCCGCGAGATGGCGGAAGCAGGGGTTGATTTTATTTCTGTAGGTGCACTGACTCATTCTGTAAAAAGTTTAGATATTAGCCTAAAAGCATTTTAAGTCGAAGCGTTGTCTTCGTATTATTTTAACAGTTATGATCATTAAGACCAAAAAAGTTCAATTAGACAAGAACGAGTACATTAAAATGGCCATGCTGCACACGCTGAAAAAACAGTGGTGGGTTGCATTAATTTATTTGGCAATTTGCTCAGGAGCTATCTTTATCCCTTCATGGTGGTGGTTTTCCATGGCAACCGTTGCTTTGGTAATTTATGTACTATTTTGGATGATTCAGTTCGCTGGACTAACGCAAATGGAGCAAGGGCAATTATTGTTCGAAAAGCTTTACTATGAGATCACGAGTCAGCAAATCCTGATCAAGATGAACGAACGTCAGGGAATGCCAATGAAGTGGGATCAAGTTCAGGAGGTTACAAAAACCAAAGATGCGTATGTACTTTGGATCTCAAAAGCGCAATTGATTCACCTTCCGTTCCGCGTATTCAAAGGGGAACGTGAATTCAGCTTTTTAGAGAGCGTCATTCTTGATCGTAAATTTGATAAAAAAGGAGACAACAAATGGGTCAATAAAGTTGCTGAAAAGAAAGCCGCTTAAACCTCCCTTCAAAAAATATTATACCAAAGCTACTGTTTTTGCAGTAGCTTTTTTTTTGCGCCCAAAGGCCGACTTGCCTTGAAGCAAAAAATTTTAAGCCTAAAAAAAGCCCTGCGTTTCAAGCAGAGCTTTTAAAGAATTGCAATAAGGTGTGCATACATTCAATACTCAATAATCACATGGGCGCAAACCTACAATTTGATTCACTGGAAATACCCATAACACCAATGCATTCTATTATATACTTTTCTAACGATCTAAAAATCAGTTAGTTACTAATGCGTTTGATTTTATGAAATGTTCTGATATTCATTATATTCAACAATCATAAGTTGCAAATTACTTTACTTAAGCTGAAAGATTTGTATTTTTAGACATGCAGAGAAGAAACCAGGCAGACTATAAATCCCTTTACCTGAAGGCGGCCAACTATTGCGCTTATCAGGATCGCTGTATCCATGAAGTTCATGAAAAACTGAGCAAGTGGGGACTCGAAGAAGAGAAAATCCCCGTGGCCATTGAACAACTTCAGGAGGAAAAATACCTTGACCAGGAGCGTTACACCCGATCCTATGCAAGAGGTAAGTTTTATTATCAGAAGTGGGGGAAAATTAAGATTCGCCAAGCCCTAAAACTTAAACAGGTAGATGAATCTTTGATCCAAAAAGCCATGAATGAAGAAATTAAAGCAGACGATTACGATCGGGTACTGACACGAATTCTTTATAAAAAATACCATCAGTTGTTCAAAGAAGAAGACCTTTATAAACGCAAGATGAAGACCGTTCAGCATGCCGCCCAAAAAGGTTACGAGCCCAATGTTATTTATGCCTTGATTGATGAGGCGATACAGATGAACGAAGACGATTTCGAATTTTAACCATGTACCATATCAACCTATCTTCCTCCGCTTTTTTTAGGCCGAAATACTTGCTGCCACTGTTCGTTAGCATGCACGTCGCAGGTGCTATCGGCCTATTAATCCCTGAAACCCAAACCTACTTTCAGGCCCTGACACCGCTAAATTTACTGTTTGCCAATGGCATTTTATTTGGCTTAGCAGAAAATAAACAAGCCGCTTTCTTCCGCTTTGCCCTCATTTGCTACTCTGTTGGCCTCCTCGCCGAAATGGTCGGCACCAACACAGGCATCATTTTCGGAAATTACAGCTATGGCCATACCCTTGGCTGGAAGTTATGGAATACCCCACTGACCATCGGCTTGAACTGGTTTGGCCTGATTTATAGCGCCTCCTTTTTACTGGATAAGGTTCGACTCCCAAAAATCATGAAGGCCCTCCTCGTTGCTACAATGCTTGTTGTGCTTGATCTCTTTATTGAACCTGTGGCCATCCACCTGGATTTCTGGCATTGGTCCTCCGCGGATGTACCAATTCATAACTATTTAGGCTGGTTTGTCATTGCTTTTTCTTTAAGCTATTTTTACTTTCAAACCATCAACGTTCATAAAAATCCACTTGCCCATATTTTCTTTTTGGTGCAATGTTTCTTTTTTATTTTTCTTTGGAATATGCTATAATTTTAGCGTACAAGGCGTTTAGACTATATCGTAGCCTAATTAACTAAATTAAATATGTCAAATTATTCCATTAAAGACCTTGAGTTGCTATCAGGAGTGAAGGCGCACACCCTCAGAATTTGGGAGCAGCGTTACAACTTTCTCAAACCTCAGCGTACAGATACTAACATCAGGCTTTATTCTGACGAAGATTTACGCCTGATTCTCAATGTCTCCCTGCTTAAAGAAAACGGTATCCGTATTTCCAATATTGCCAAAATGGACGAAAGGGAAATGCGGGAGAAAGTCATCAAAATCACGGATTCTCAAACTTCTTTCCCTGAGCAGATTTATGCCCTAACCCTGGCTATGGTCGAGCTCGATGAAGAACGTTTTGAGAAAATTATGGGGACCAATATTCTAAAGCACGGTTTTGAGAAAACGATGGTGAATATTGTTTATCCTTTCATGAGCCGAGTGGGATTACTATGGCTGACAGGCGGAATTAACCCCGCTCAAGAGCATTTTATTTCCAATTTAGTACGACAAAAGCTGATGGTCGCGATTGACAGTCAGTTTATTTCTGAAAAGGAAGTCAAGGATAAATATATGCTGTTTTTGCCCGACGGCGAACTGCACGATATTGGCCTTCTGTTTGCCAATTATTTATTAAGACAGCGTAAAAACCGTACTTATTACCTCGGCCAAAGTTTGCCTTTTGAGCATCTGATCTCCATTTATGATATCCATAAACCCGATTTTCTGTTAACCATCCTCACTGTCACGCCAACCTCATTTATTGAAGTTCAGCGGTTTGTTGATGATATTTCCCAAAAATTCCCCAAAAGCACTATTTTGATCAGTGGCCCCCAAATTGTTGGGCAAGGCATTGAAGAACCTGATAATGTTGTCATTCTTAACAAATTTCAGGACTTGGTCGATTTTATCAATGATCCAAACAAGAGTAAGTACCAACTCTAAACAGCCACCGCCACTCACCACCTGCTAATCAATCACTTACAAGTATTCTTATAAAATAACACCCCATAATTCTTCCACAAAACATACGTTTGTTACTTCATCAACAAATCAGAAGCTCCAACCTCTGCCTGTGGTATTGAGTAAATCATTTTATATATATAGTTGAATCAATTATCTTTCGCCCTGAAGGAATCTATTTGACTTTGAGTACCTGATTTAACCAATGTCCCACCTATGAAGACACAACGTTTCAACCTATTATTTTTTCTACTGATCCTTACAACAGGCTCCGTTTTTGCCCAAGGCCGAGCAGCCTCCAAAGGATTTAGTCATCACACGAACCTGCGCAGTAAATGGTCTTTTGGTGCATCGGTAGGAAGTACCACTTTGAATACTGACGCCCTTAAACTGGCTGACAGTAAAAGTTACTTTAACCCACTGGTAGGCATAGGGATTCATTATCAGATTAACAACTACTGGTCAGCTTCTGCACACCTAAACTTTTTCAGCCAAACTTTCGATGGCGGATCACTTCCCATGTATAAAGATTCTGTTTCCCTCGCTTTTAGCAGCAGAAATATAGAGTACTATGCAGTCATCAGAAGAAAAATCCTGACCAGCCTCAACTATCTAAAAGCCACACAATACTGGGATATTGACCTATTCGTAGGCCTGGGTAACGTCATGTTTATTCATGAAGACTACAGCTCCTCTTCAATTAGAAATGACGGCTTCGTGATCAACAATGCCACCAGCCCCAGCACGGATAACATTTCCATGATTTCACACGCTCAATTAGGCATAATTGTCCCTGTTGGCTTAGGTTTTAATTATCATATCTCTGACAAGTTCACCGTGAATATCGAAGGGGCTTATCGCTTTTCAACCTCAGATTTTCTCGATGGCATTAAAGTAGAAGGGCAAGCCAAAGATGGGTACTTTTACTCTTCTATTGGTGTTGTTTATCGCCCATGGAATAAATCAGGAACAAAATACCTGTACAACCAACACCTGAAAATCAAGCAGAAAAATCGAAAACGCAGTACACCAAAAAAAGTGAAATCTAAAAATTACCGTTCAACAAATAAGCTGTAATCAATTCACTTATCCACAAAAAAGGGGTTTTCCACAATTAACATGTGGAAAACCCCTTTTTATTTACATTTACCGTTTCGGATTTTCGATAATCATGAATTTTATCGCTGTTTCACCGACAAACCACTCATGTTTCACAATGATTAGTGGATAAGTAAAGAGTTATCCACCGAGTTTTCAACATATCCACAATAATTACTCACAAAACTGTGGATCACGCACATTATCGGTCCGTATTATTGATTTGCTCCTTGGGAACAATCGGCGGGGCAACAATCGGCCGCTCCTTCAACTCCTCAGGTTGCTGCTCTATTGGCACCCTGCGTTCCATCAAAAACACCTTCCCTTTTTCATTGGTAATCAAAAGGCGTTCTTCATCCAAAAACAAGACTCCCTCTGACTGCCCTGAATTTAAAAACCGTTTGCAGTATACTGGTACCAGCTGAATGGTATTATCCTCCTCGAAAAAAGTCTTGTACATCAGCACCTTTCCGTAACTCAAAAGCACCACCTGACGACCATCTGGACTGATATCTGCACCCGTTACCTGCAATTTCATTTTGAATTCCTGCACCACTTTTGCCTCATAGCTTCCTGCCCGATCAGGCAACTGATAAATCTTAACCTGTTTACCTCCCCGAATTTTAGCAATCAGATAAAGGTGACCTCTGGCCCAAAACATCCCCTCGCAGTCAAAACGTTTGTCCTTATTCTTTTTGGGAGGAAAATCCCGCTGGTCCTCATAATGATAATTAATCACCTCCACATCGCTGCTGAAAATATTGTAACGATAAATGGTCAGGTCTTTTCGCCCATTCAAATTATTGCCAATATCGCCTATAAAAACGTGGCCGTCATTATCTTGCGCCAAATCTTCCCAATCGACGTTTTTAACACCTGGAATCGCAATTTCCCCCTTTAAATCTTCACCATCTTTAAAGGCATATAAAACAGCGGGGCCACCGCTATCCGAATGGGTAAAAAACAAATCGTTATGTGCCGCCAAACCCGAGGACTCCTTCACCTGGTCAGGTAACTTGCCAACCATATTAATTTCATAAAGCCGATCTGGGCAAGACTCACACACTTCATTAGGAAAAGGGCAACCGATCAGGATACTTTTTACAGCCATCCAAACCGAAATAAATTGCTTAAAAATCATATTTTATTTTTAAAAATAACAAGGACATTTTGCCCCTTTAAGCCACAAATATATAATAGAATCGACAAAAATTTATTAATTTTTCTATGCTGACCACCCTTCACTAACAGTTTTATATTAAAGATCTATTAGTCATAAATAGGTAGGAGATGAGTAAAACGGCTTGATTTTCGCTGAATAATTTAGAATAGATATAAATAACCTTCAAAAATGATTATTATCAGCGAATTTAGTGAGGAAACAAGTATTTTTGTGAGGTAGAAGAAGAAATTATGGTAAATCAGATTAAAGTAACAGGGATTTCGCACAAAAGCGCAGAAATTGATCTGCGAGAAATCGTTGCGCTTAATGAGCAAGGGTGTAAAACCTTACTTTTTGAACTTAAAGAGAAGTTGGGAATTAACGAGGCTTTGGTGCTTTCAACATGTAACCGAACGGAGGTCTATTACAATCACAGTAAAGACTTAACGTTTGAGATCGGTCGAATTGTTGGATTGGTAAAACACCTGCCAAACCCGTGTTCTGTTGCTCAAAAATTCACTGGTATTACCAATCATCACGAAGCTGTTCACTACTTATTTCAGATAAGTATGGGCTTGGAATCTAAAGTGGTCGGAGATATTCAGATTTCCAACCAGGTGAAAAAAGCTTATCAATGGGCTTGTGATGAAAATATGGCGGGCCCATTTCTTCACCGTCTGATGCATACCATATTCTACTGCAACAAACGGGTATCTCAAGAAACAGCTTTCCGCGATGGTGCTGCTTCTGTTTCTTATGCTGCTTCAGAAATTGCTGAAAACCTCACGACACAGATTGTCAACCCTAAAATTCTGGTTCTTGGACTGGGAGAAATCGGGGAAGATGTTACTAAAAACCTGGTGGATGCTGGCTTTCAGGAAATTTATATTTCCAACAGAACAGAAAGTAAAGCAAGCAAGTTAGCCGATGAGCTGAACGTCAAGACGCTTCCTTTTGAATCTGCGAAAAAATTCCTTGCCGAAGAGGCGGATGTAATCATCAGCTCGGTGGCGATGGACAAACCGTTTATTACTGCTGATTTTGTCAGAAGCTTCCCTATTCACGGTTACAAACATTTCATCGACCTTTCAGTGCCAAGAAGTATTGAGTTGGAAATTGAAAACATTTCAGGAGCCACACTTCATAATATTGATAATATTACTGCAACCACCAATAAAGCTTTGGATAAACGCATTAAGGCGATACCAATGGTGAAGGAGATTATCGTGGAATGCCAGGCCGAGTTCATGAATTGGAGCAAGGAGATGGTGGTTTCGCCGACGATCAAGAAAATGAAAAATGCTTTGGAGCAAATCCGCCAACAGGAATTAACCAGATACCTCAAAAATGCTTCTGACGAAGAAGCTAAAATGATGGAGAAGGTTACCAAGTCCATGGTTCAGCGAATTATGAAGCTGCCTGTGTTGCAACTAAAAGCCGCCTGCAAGCGTGATGAAGCTGACCAGATTGTTGATGTTTTGAATGATCTTTTCGACTTGGAGAAGTCACAGGAACTGATCAAAAAATAAAAGTAAAAAGCTGTCCTTTAAGACAGCTTTTTTTATTTAGTAAGACTTTTTCAGCAACTGGTTAACACCGAGTTTATTTTTACGGTAAAGATGTACTGGAAACCCCCACAGGTACCGCACATAGTCCAGTGTTTCCTCCGCCTCTTTATCATTCAGCTGATAGTTATGGATTGGGTTGTAGATAAGCTTCAATACGTTACTTTCATGTAAATCCCCTTTCTCCGCCTGAATATCGGGCACATAATTCTCCCGAGCATATTGCGAACTGATCGACTCCCTTAATTTTCGATAGCCAGACTCATTGTGAATTGCCGTAATTTCATAATGCTTCTCCTTCTCATCATCGCGAATTGCAAACAGTCGCATGTCGCGCATCACTTTCGGTGACAGGTATTGCAACAAAAAGGAATCGTCACGGAAGTTCTGCATGGCAAAATGAAAATGTTCCAGCCAGTCTTTTCCTGCCATATTTGGGAACCATGCTTTATCTTCGGCTGTCGGATTTTCACAAATCCGCTTCATATCCATAAAGATGTTGAAGCCCAGGGTATAGGGATTCAACCCACTGAAAAACTTACTTGAATAGGGCGGCTGAAAGATCACACTACTGTGATGGTGCAAAAACTCAAGCATAAAACCTTCTTCGAGAAATCCTTCATCATGCATTTTATTGATCAGGTGGTAATGTGTAAAAGTGGCAAAACCCTCATTCATTACTTTGGTTTGTGACTGCGGATAAAAATACTGACTGACCTTACGGACAATTCTGATTAACTCCCGCTTCCATTGGGGTAATCGGGGGGCATTTTTCTCAATGTAGTACAGGATATTTTCCTCCACTTCAGCGCCACGCTGCCTTTCCTCTACAATGGGTGAGGTTGAGGAAGGAATCGTTTTCCACAGTTCATTATAACTCTCCCGCTTGAAATCTACCAGCTGCCGCAACCGTTCATTTTCCTCCCTGATACTTCGCTCACTGGGTTTTTTGTATTTATCAACACCAAGGTTCATCAGTGCATGGCAGGCATCCAGCGTAGCCTCCACCTCCTCATAACCAAACTCATCCTCGCATTTGAGCACATAATCACGGGCAAAAACCATATAATCAAGAATTGCATCGGCGCTCGTCCAGTCTTTAAACATATAATTCCCTTTGAAAAAGGCATTATGCCCCTGGCAGGCATGCGCAATCACGAGAACCATCAAGCAAGTCGAATTATTCTCCATATTATAGGAGATGCAGGGATTGCTGTTGATGACCATTTCATAGGAAAGCCCCATTCGCCCTTGCCGATAATTATTCTGATTAATCACAAAGTCTTTTCCGAACTTCCAGTGCGGGTAAGAGGTTGGCAAACCAATCAGCGAGTAGGCATCAAGCATCTGTTCAGAAGTTACAACTTCAATTTGGTTGGGGTAGGTGTCAAGCTTCAGGAAAGATTTCCCAAAATAGTCGGTGATCTCATTGGCCAGCTCAATAGATTCAAAATCCCAATGAGGATTGGAAAACATCTTTTTACTGAGTTCTTTTTTTGAATGTATGCTCATAGGGGGTTATTCAATTGATGGGTATAAGTAATGAAAAAAGGAAGGAGGTTTAAGTTGTTTTTATCACCGATTTCTTTTTGAAAAGGCCTTTGAATACAGGCCATATTTCAGATACCTGATATATTTTCCTGATCGAAAATCCTGAATCCTCCGAAATGGCCTTATAATTTTGCCACAGATAACTGGAGTACTCGCTGTTATTTATTTCCAGATAGGCCATATACTGCACCTGCGGTAGCAATTGCTCCTTAATAATGTTTCGGCATTCGACCGCATCACGTTCAGACCAGGCATCACCATCCGAAGCCTGGCAACAATAAATATTCCAATCAGAGAGGTTGTACCGTTCACGGATGATATCACGCATCAGCTTTAAAGAAGGCGCCACGATCGTACCCCCTGATTCCCTGGAATTGAAAAACTCTTCCTCATCAACCTCTTTGGCCACAGTATGGTGGCGGATAAAAACAATCTCAATTTTCTTGTACTGCTTCTGTAAAAAGATATACAACAGCGTAAAAAATCGTTTGGCAATATCCTTTTCATGCTCCCCCATAGAGGCAGAAACATCCATAATACAAAACATCACCGCAGAGGTAATCGGCTGCGGGTGGGGCTCATGGTTTTTATACCGCAGGTCGATATGATCAAAGAACGGAACATTCTTCATCTGCTTCTCTACCAATTCAATTTCAGCCAATAGGGAAGCCTTTTCTTCAACATCAGTACTGCTCTCATAAGCTGCTTTTAAACCTTCAAGCTTCTTTTTCAGCACTCCCTTAATGGCAATCTGCCGAGCCATAGATTGCTGATAACTTGTTTTGATCGCCAATTTTGCGGGGCTCCCTTCTTTTGAATAACCTGCACGGCGTAACTTGGTCGCCTCGGTTTGCTCCATATATTTTTTCAGCAGATTTGGCAATTCCAGATCATCGAAAAAATAATGAAGGAACTCATCACGGGTAATGGTCACCGAAAACTCATCTTCCGTGACCGCAGGATCATTGGAGCCCTGCCCTTGTCCGCTGCCTTTACCTTCTCCACTTGGTGGTTTGGGAATCTTATCCCCCTGATTGAAACGATCATTTCCTGGCCGTACAGTTGTTTTGTTGCCCGTCCGTCCGTCATGGTGAAAAGAGGGTTCACTGATTTTTTTTATGGGTACGCGGACGGTCCCCCCTTTGGAGGCATCGGTAATTTTTTCCTGACTGATCAAATCAGGTAATGCTTTTTTTATTTGGTCTTCCACACGGCGCAAAAACCGATGTCGGTTACTTGTCGATTTCCCTTTGGAATTTTGGCGTCTGTCTATAATTTTTCCCATCACCTTGGTTGGTTTAATTCGATAAAGAAAAACCCAGAATCATGGAGCTGACCCTGGGTTATTTTCAAGCTTTATACTGGCTTAGGCCATGGTCTTTCTGACACGCATAAACCAATCTACAAGAATACGGATCTGCTTGTAAGTATACCCACGATCCTGCATTCGGTTGATAAAGTCCTTATGCTTGGCCTCATCTTCCTTATTGGATTTAGCATTGAAGGTAATTACAGGCAACAAATCCTCTGTATTAGCGAAGATTTTCTTTTCAATGACCGTCTTGATTTTCTCATAGGTATCCCACCTTGGCGACTGTCCCTCATTCGAGGCCTTATAGCGTAAGGTAAAATTGGTTACCTCAGCACGAAAATCCTTGGGATTCGCAATTCCTGCAGGTTTTTCAATTTTCTCCAGTTCATCATTCAGCATCGATCGGCTAAGCATCTCACCCGAATCTGGATCACGGTAATCGTTATTCTGCATCCAATGATCTGCATATACAACATACTTCTCAAAGATATTTTGTCCGTAAGTTGAATAGGATTCGATATATGCTTTCTGAATTTCATCAGCAATAAACTCTGCATATTTCGATGCCAGCACTGATTTCACGATATTCAGATAACGTTCTTCCCGATCTTTATCCATCTGCATTTTAATGATCTCCTGCTCCAAGACATAGAGCAAATGAACGGGGTTGGCTGCAATTTCATCAGTATCATAATTAAATACTTTTGACAGTACCTTAAAGGCAAATCGGGTAGAAATCCCCGTCATTCCCTCATTAATACCAGCCTCATCCTGATACTCCTGCAGGCTTTTAGCATTAGGGTCAGTATCCTTAAGAGACTCCCCGTTGTAAACTCTCATTTTTGAAAATAAAGAAGAGTTTTCTGAGGGAGTCAAACGTGACATCACGGCAAACTGTGCTAATATTTCGAGGGTCTGCGGTGCACAAGCGGCTTCACTGAGTGAGCTTTCTCGAATCAACTTTTCATAAATCTTGATTTCCTTATCAACCCGCAGCACATAAGGCACCTGTACTTTATAAATCCGATCGAGGAAGGCTTCATTTTTCTTATCAGAAGTAAACTTCGCCCACTCAGATTCATTGGAATGGGCAAGAATAATTCCATCGAAAGGAATTGCCCCGATAGGCTCTGTTCCTTTATAATTATTTTCCTGTGTGGCTGTAAGTAATGGGTTAAGCACTTTAATAGGCGCTTTAAACATCTCGACAAACTCCATCACCCCTTGATTGGCAAGACACAAACCTCCAGTGAAAGAGTAGGCGTCAGGGTCGGACTGTTGATGCTCGGCAAGCTTACGAATATCCACCTTACCCACCAAGGTTGAAATATCCTGGTTATTTTCGTCACCAGGCTCTGTTTTCGCTACCGCTACCTGATCCTGCACCGATGGGTACATCTTCACAACACGAAATTGATTAACATCTCCCCCAAACTCTTTCAACCGTTTGGAAGCCCAAGGACTCATACACATCGGAATGTAACGAGAAGAAATACCATAAGCTTCTTCGATCTCTTTCTTATAGGAAGAAAACAACCCTAAAGGGCTTTCAAATACTGGTGAAACCGTATCTCCGGCTTTCAGCACATAAATAGGATTTTCCTGAATGAGTGCTTTCACCTTTTCAGCCAATGAACTTTTACCACCACCAACAGGTCCCATCAAGTACAGAATCTGCTTTTTCTCTTCCAATCCCTGGGCAGAGTGGCGGAAGTAGGAAACAATTTGCTCAATTGTTGTTTCCATTCCATAGAAATCCTCGAAAGCAGGGTAGACCTTAATCCGTTTGTTGGAAAACAGTCTGCTTAACTTCGGGTCATCACCCGTATTAATCACTTTAGGTTCCCCTATGGATTTCAGCATTCTTTCTGCAGGCTTGAGAAAGGCCGTTTGGTCGGTTTTACACAGCTCCAGATACTCGGACACTGTCAATTCAACCGTGTTACTGTGGTAGTTCTTTTTTATTTTATCTAATAGGCTCATATATCCTCCTTGGTTATCGTCTTCTGTCAGGTAAATGATAAGATATTCAAATCGATGGGGCAGAAAGAGACCAATATTTACTTTCAGACAAATAAGTTTTGGATGTAACTATTCTACTACCCTATAATTACTAATACGATCAATAGTAAATATCCGTTGTTGAATATTATTTGGCGTATTTTACATATAGACAAATATTATTAACATCCATAAAGTTTTTACACAATCAAAATTCCGCCTATTTTTTGTGTTTTTTATTACAATAAAGCCATATTTCAGACCAACTAATAGGATTCATCATAGGTGTAAAAATCTTGATGTTGAAGAAAGATTTCTCAATTTCATCCAAATGAACTTTTTTTTTAATAATTTTGGGAATTGAATTTTTCTCATAGATTATTCCCTTTTAGCCCATCACATATTGAAATTCGCTTTTATAGACCGAGATGTTCTTCCCTCATTTAAAAGGCTCTTTGTCGCTGTCAGTTTACTGCTGATCAGTTTTTTAACTGGCACTTCCTTCTATTACCTTCACGAAGGGTTTTCACTGGTGGATGCTTCGTATATGTCCATCATCACTATCTCGACGGTGGGCTACGGAGAAATTTTTCCACTCAGCCCAGCGGCACGCCTTTTTACCTCCTGCTATATTGTCAGTAACCTGATTATCATCGCCTTTGGAGTTTCTACCCTGACCAGCTACCTTTTTGGTGGGGAAGTCAATAAAATGTTAAACCGATATAAAATGAACCGAGAAGTTAAACGCCTGAAAGACCATGTGATTGTGTGTGGCCTGGGACGAAATGGGATAAAAGCTTGTGAGGAGCTGGCGCGCGCAGGCACCCCTTTTGTGGTGGTAGAAGCCAATACAGAAGTGCTCGATACCTTTCCCTACAACATTGGCTCATCGATCATTCTTGGAGATGCCACAATGGACCATGTGCTCATTAAGGCAGGGATACTTGCCGCCAAAGCACTGATTACCACCTTGCCCTCAGATGCCGAAAATGTTTTTATTACCCTCACTTGCCGTGAGCTGAACCCCCATGTGCGTGTTATTGCGAGGGCCAATGAAGAATCTTCCGAGAAAAAGCTGATGCGGGCGGGTGCGTCGCGCATTGTTAAGCCAGATACCCTTGGTGGTTACCATATGGCACAGCTGATTACCAAACCTGTGGTGATTGAGTTTATTGACCTGCTCAGTGGTGTAACGAATGTTGATATGCAGATGGAAGAAATTCGCTACGAGAATATTGCGCAGAAGTACCGTAACCTGACCATCAAAGAGATGGATGTGCGAAACATGACAGGCGTTTCGGTGATTGGCCTAAAAATGCCCGATAAACAATTCAATTTCAACCCTTCCATTCATGACAAAATAGAAGAGCACACGACCATTATTGTGATTGGTTCAAATGAACAGATCAGCACATTCAACAAAAAATATTGCAATTAAATTTGATTCAATAATCAATTCGGCGCGCAAATAAGTTAAGGTAGATATCATTCCGCTAAATTTTGACCATGTCTGCTACCCCTCCCTATACCCTGATTACTGGAGCTTCCTCTGGTTTGGGAAAAGCTTTTGCTGAACTGTTTGCCCAGCAAAGTAAGCCTTTGATTTTAATTGCACTGCAAGACAGCGGACTGAAAATGTTGGCTGAAAAGCTAAGGCAAACCTATAATACGGTCGTGATATATTTTACCACTGACCTGACAGATGCCACTTCGCTTCGGTTACTGGTAGAGCAAGAATTACTGCATCGGCCAATTGATACTTTAATTAACAATGCTGGCACGGGCGGCTCCAAGGCGATGGAGCATGTTCAGTGGCCATATATTGAAAATATATTACGTCTGAATATTACAGCACTTACATTCCTGACCTACTCACTGCTCGATCAGTTAAAACTTCAGCCCCATGCCTGGATATTGAATGTATCAAGTATGACTTGTTTTCACCCAACGGGCTTTAAAACCGTTTATCCAGCATCCAAGGCCTTTGTTTATACCTTCTCTGTGGGTTTGAGGGAAGAGCTTAAAAACTCCAATGTATCGGTTAGTGTTATTACCCCAGGCCCGATGATGACCAACCCTGAGGTCACTCGCAGAACAAAAAAGCAAGGATGGTTTGCCAGAATTGCCTGCCTGAGCCCTGAAAAAACCGCTCAAGTAGGATTGAAAAAAATGTATGCAAGAAAAGCCGTCATTACGCCTGGTTTAGGCAATAAATTCTTTCACTTACTGAGCGTCCTGTTACCTGGTGCCATCCGAGTACCATTTTTAACAAATAGGGTTAAAGTTGAAATTTCTCAATTCACCAACACCAAATAATTAATGAAAGTACTCGTCACTGGCGCCAACGGCCTTTTAGGAAGCAATGTCATCAGAGCACTACTACAAAAAGGCTACGAACCTAAAGCGATGGTTCGCCCCAAAGCGAATATTAAAGGATTTGAAGGTTTGAACGTTGAAATATTTTATGGGCAACTGACCAACCCCGACCATATTGAAGAAGCCATGATGGACTGCCAGGCGGTTATTCACACGGCCGCCAACACCAATATGAATGGACTCACTGCTGATTTCTACGCTTTCAATACCAACAGCACCCGTGCGCTCGTAGAGACGGCTGTACGGCAAAAAATTCATCGGTTTATATTTGTGAGTACAGCGAATGCTTTTGGCTATGGCACAAAGAAAAGCCCAGGCCATGAGGCCCTTCCTCCGAGCCCTGTATTTATGCGTACCGGCTATGCCAAGAGTAAAGTGAACGCACAGAAAATAGTCCTCGAGGCCGTTCAGCAGCAAAAGCTGAATGCCATTATCGTCAATCCAAGTTTCATTATTGGGCCTTACGATGCCAAGCCTTCCTCGGGGCGCATCCTGCTCATGGCCAACCAGTGGTTTGCCTTTGCTCCTCCAGGGGGAAAAAACTTTGTTTCGGCCAAAGATGCCGCCACGGCAATTGTTAATGGGCTGATCAACGGTAGCGCAGGGGAGGCCTTCATTCTCGCAGGTGAAAACCTCTCTTACCGCCAGTTTTTCAAAAAATGCCAACAACTCAACCAGCTTCCAAAAGTGATTATCACCTTACCCAAGCCTTTACTTAAATTAGGGGCCAGGTTTGGTGTAGCCTGGCGCAGCATCAGTGGAAAAGCCATTGAACTGACCCCTGCAAACGCTAAAATCTTATGCGTTAAAAATTATTACCACGCCTCCAAAGCTCAGAAAGAACTCATGATGCCCCAGTCGGGCATTGATCAGGCGATCAAAGAAGCACTGGCCTGGTTCAGGACACAAAACATGATTTCCTGAGCAGGGGAAAAGACACCTTTATTGACTATTGTATTATACAAACGAACCGCTTTTTAGTCCGCCTAAATAAAACCGCTAACTATTTATTAGTCAAGTTCAATTTTTATTCAATTATTGAACTATAATATTAAGCCCCTAAAATGTTTGACTAACAACCGATTATAAGCTCCTAAACAGCATTTTACCAATACAAACAGCCTAACTGTTCAGCTGTACGCATTGCTAATTATCAATATTTTCATCATTTTATACATAAGCCCAAACATTGTGGCCTATTTTTTGATTTAAAATAAAGCAAAATCATCATCTTAAAAGACAAAAAGATAGCCCCAATTAGTATAATTTTCGCCTTTTCACTTAAATATTTAATAATTGAAACATGTTACCCCTTTCGGCAGTAAATTATGATAAACAGGGCTAAAATAATTTCTTTTAAGTCAGAAAAACATAAACATTTTAATTTTTGAATTGTTCTTAGATTAATTTTGATCGAAAAAAAATAACCGAAGAATAAAATATAAAAAATTAAATTACTAAATTTGAACAAAACCAATAAGCCCTAACATTAAACACTTATTTTCAGTAAGTTAATAAACACAGCTTTGGTTTAATTTGATAATTCAGGGATTATTGAACAGTGTAAGTTGATAGATCATGGAAGATTATAACAAGATTATCGAGTCATTGGGCGTAAGATATGCTAAGGCAAAAAATATTAAAATATTACAACCCTTAACAATCACCAATTTCTACGATGTTGAAAACACCATATTATTACTTAATAAAGGTGAAGTACGATTTGGAGAAGAAGATGAATTAGTAAAAGAAGGGGATATTTTGTTTATTCCTGGAGGCCACTCGACCACCATTTCTTATGGGTCAGGTAAGCCAGATGTTTTAAACAATGATGAGTTCATCACACAGCGTGATGACTATTTCAAATCTTTCCATCATTCTGAGCTCGAGGATACCATTGCAGAAAATTTCTCTTATGTTTCTTTTGAAGCTAAAGTATTTGATTCTGTAAACTTCTTCAACTCTCTTGATATTCCACCTTTCATTATTGGTAGAAATGATCGCTTGGCGGCTATCATGCGCTCCATCTTGAAGGAAAGTGTATCTGAGTTGGCAGGTAACCAACGTGTGGTAAAAATCAATACCGAATATTTGGTGGTGGAGATTGTTCGCCACATTATCCGCAACCGCCTGTTTGTTGAACAACTGGCAACGAACAGTACTTATTTTAAGGATCCTCGATTGATTGATATCTTCAATTATATCAAGGAGAATCTTGAAGGCGATCTGTCCAATAAAGTTTTGGCGAGTGTAGCCAATGTTTCTGAGGATTATGTTGGGCAGTATTTTAAAATGCTGACAGGAATTAACCCTCAGGATTATATCGAGTACCAGCGCATGGAGAAGGCGGTAGGTTTATTGAGAACAACCAAGAAATCTATTCGCGACATCGGTAAAGAAGTAGGCTATAAAGATACCGCTTATTTCTGTCGCCGTTTCAAGATGATGTTTGGTATTCCTGCAGGAAAGATGCGTCGTCGTGAATCATTAATGAATATCTAAGCACCCAAGAGTGCTTTAACCATAAAAAAACCTTGATCGCCGATGATCAAGGTTTTTTTATGTCTTTATTTTTTTAGTAAGTATTAACAGCAAACTTCTTCAGCGCATCCTTAATACTCAACTGCGATGCTTCTATCGTTGTGGTGTTAATGTCAAACTTTAATTTACCGTCCACCATCAAAAAACTAAAGCCAGCGCCTTCTTCGGCTGCCCCTTCCAGATCAGAAACAATCAAAACAGGCGAGCCTTTCAGAGCTTCAATATAGTTGGGCAAATCTGCCTGCCCACTGGGCACATATAATAGCTGGCATTGTTGGGCTTCTTCTACTGAACTGATTTTCTTCAATTCAATCGCCTTCCCCCTGATTTCCTTCTCCTCTGCCATTTTTTCCAAATGAGGGTAAAGCCCTGAATAGCCTACAAAGCCGATGGTAAACTTTTCATTTACCTCCGCATTAGGCCACTCTATATACTTCATAAAAGTATAAAGGTACAGCTTCTGAAAAGCATAGGATTGGTTTCCCTGCGCAAAAGCAATGGAACAGGTTGAAAATAATATTAAGAGAAAAATGATTTGTCGCTTCATTATCACAAAAGTAATCTGTTTTTCAATATACAAGCTATTGAAATCAACGAAAAATAATCACCAACTTAATTTAACCTAAAGCTGTACTAAAATCGGGTTCAGGCGCCTAAATTCCATTCCTGACAACACCAAACCATGTACTATTCAGAACTACTAATGGTCAAATTAATTTACAATCAGTGATTGATAAGAGTAATTATAGTAAAAAAAAGATGAAAACAGCCATGATTCACAAAGCTTTATCAATCCTGATTACTTTTGACGGGGAATAAAACATTGTTTTTATTAACTTTGCATATTCATAAGAAAGAACGAAAATGACTGAAAAACTTGAGGCTATCAAAGCTCGATATGAAGAAGTTGGGCAACTGTTAGTACAGCCCGATATTGCTTCAGACATGAAACAATTCACCAAGCTGACCAAAGAATTCTCTGACTTGGAAAAGGTGGTGAAAAAATATGAAGAATACCGAACGGTAATCAGTGGTATTGAAGAGGCGAAGCACATTTTGTCGACCGAGAAGGATGAAGACTATCGGGATATGGCCAAAATGGAGCTGAATGAACTGGAGCCTCAAGTGTCAACGATTGAAGCAGATTTAAAAGAATTATTGATCCCCAAAGATCCCAATGATGCCAAAGATGGTATCCTGGAGATCCGTGCAGGAACAGGTGGCGACGAAGCCTCTATTTTTGCGGGAGATCTTTTCCGTATGTATCAGCGATTTGCTGAAAAAAACAAATGGTCGGTATCACTGATGAGTGCCACAGAGGGATCTGCTGGTGGTTATAAAGAAATTATCGCCTCCGTTTCTGGTGCTGATGTTTACGGCAAGCTGAAATTTGAATCTGGTGTACACCGTGTACAGCGCGTTCCTCAGACAGAAACACAAGGCCGTGTTCACACTTCGGCCGCTACGGTTGCCCTGATGCCCGAAGCAGAGGATGTGGATTTTGAACTGAACCTGAAAGACATCAAGAAAGATACTTTCCGTGCCTCAGGTGCTGGTGGGCAGCACGTCAACAAAACGGAATCTGCCGTTCGATTAACTCACCTTCCGACCAATACGGTTGTGGAGTGTCAGGATGGTCGTTCACAGCATGCCAACTACGACAAAGCCCTGACAGTACTGCGCTCAAGATTGTATGAGGCTGAGCTGAAAAAGCATAATGATGCGATCTCGGAACACCGCCGCTCATTGGTAGGTTCTGGTGACCGATCAGATAAAATCCGAACATATAATTATCCACAGAGCCGTGTAACAGATCACCGCATCGGTTACTCTTCCCATAACCTTCCAGCCATTATGGACGGGGACATTGGTGACATTGTTGAGCAATTGCGTATTGCTGAAAATGCCACTAAAATGAATGGCGAGGAGCAATAGGCTTCTCCATTTTCTCAAAATATTAATTCACCCTTTACCTGATGGTAGGGGGTGGGTTCTCCACTTCATAAATATTCGTCTGAGCATTTTTTAACAGACCGCCTCCATATGCGATTTTCTTTTTTAGTCTTCTTCCTTCTCTTTTTTGCATGGGCATGCCTGCCTAAAGAAGAACAATTGTCTACCGACCCGATACTGAAACTGGCCTTTTCAACAGACACCCTTCAGTTCGATACCCTTATCAGTGGACAAAAAAGTACCTTTGAGCAACTTCAGGTTTATAATCGCGCAGAGAAAGCCATTGAAATCACCCAAATACGGCTCGCAGGCGGAGACAACTCCCCCTATCAGGTGATCATCAACGGCAACGAAACCACCACAGAAAATAACATCAGGCTATTGGGCAAAGATTCCTTGCTGATCATCGTTCAGTATCATGCTCAGGCCACCAATGAAAACGCCCCCGTTGCCATGCCCGACAGCTTAATCTTCCTGACCAACGGCAACGAACAAGAGGTGAAATGCCAGGCGGCAACACAGGATGTTTATCGTTTTGGCAAGCACACCATCCTTCAGGATACGACCTTAAAAGCCGACCGACCTTTTCTACTGACTGATACACTGACCGTAGCACCTGCCGTAAACCTTACCATTGAAGCAGGCGCCACTTTTCTTGCTCAACAAGCCGCAGCAGTCAATATATTTGGCAGCTTGCAGGCTCAGGGAACAAATGAACAGCCCATCGTTTTCAGAAATGAAAAACTGACCGTTGAAGCACCCTCGCAGTGGTCTGGGATTCACATTAACAGCCCTACGGGTGAAATAAATCTGCAGTTTACCGAAGTCAGAAATGCACAAAACAGTCTTTGTATTCAAAACAGCACCACGCCTGTGATGCTGAAAAACTGTCAGCTGATCAATCAGGGGGGATACGGCCTACTGATCAACCAGGCGGAAATTCATGCCGAAAACAGCATCTTCTCCAAGAGTGGAAAAGCCATGATTTGCAGCTATGGTGGTACACATTTTTATGGAAATCACCTGACCATCAACGGCATTGGAAGTAGCCTGTTGCGCCGCGACCCACTCATTAAGGTACAGCCCGAAGCTCCCGAAACGAACAGCAAAGTGCAGGCAAATGCTCCTCACTTTGAACTGATCAACAGTATAGTCTGGGGTGCTAATCAGGAGGAAATCTCAATTGAAGGAACTGACTCTCCGGCAGAGATCACCTTCTCTTTACTGAAAACCCTGCAGGATTTCGGAAACACGAACTTATATAACAACTATTTCAGCAGTGACCTTTTTCAAAATATTGAAGAGGATAATTACAAGCTGAAAGAAGATAGCCCTCAGATCGATCAGGCAACACCTACTGCCGTAAAAAAAGATTTCCTTGATCGAACACGAGATGAAAAACCCGATATCGGTGCCTTTGAGTTTATAGCCGAAGAAGACCTTACACCTACGGAGTAATCCATCCATCGTCATCCACGTAAATACGCACAAATACATCCTTGATTTTGGAAACTCAACAGCCAAAAAAAAGTGGGGTGCTGTAAAAAAAAAACAGACAAAAACAGCCTCTCAATACAGCAGCCATTACTTTTGATGATCACTTAAAATTTCATCACTTACATGTTGCACACCGAAAGGAGTTTCCTCAATTTTGTTAATAATCATCGCTTAGCCATTGATTTAATTTGATTCAATGATAATTAAATTATATTTGTGATTACAATGGAACTGACACAAAGCATTAACACCTATAGACCTCTTCTTTTTAAGATTGCTTTTGAAATACTTGACAATCTGAAAGATGCGGAAGACATCGTTCAAGAAACCCTCATTAAGTGGACCAGCATGGACCGCACCAAGGTAGCCAACCCTAAGGCGTACCTTGTGAGGGCAGTTACCAACGCCTGTCTGAATTTCAAGAAACAATGGAGGCACCGCATGGAGTGCCCATGGTCAATGGACATATCAGAGTTTCTTCCCTCCACCAAAGAGGTCGAAGAATTTAAGACTGATATTGACCACCAGTTGCGCTCGGCCTACAAAACAATGGTGAAAAAACTCAACCCTTTGGAACGAGGCACCTATCTGTTGCGCGAGGTATTTAACTTGGATTATCCCGAAATTTCTGAAATCTTCGAAAAAAAGAAAGATCATTGTCGCCAACTGGTTTCAAGGGCCAAACAACGCCTTGAGGATCAAAAAGAACGCTTCAATGTAGAAACACAGCAGGTAAAAAAAGGCTACGAACACTTCCTGAAAGCAAGTAGAGAGGGAAATTTGGACGATTTCATCAACTTCTTGAAAGAAGACACAAAATAATTTCTTTTAATTGTCACAAACAGAGGTGATGATTGTCATATAAGCAAAAGCTTTTATTGACTCTTTATTACCTCCGTATGGCAGTTATTCTTTTCTTTATCTTTACCTGGTATTTCTCCCTGTTTTTCCAGACCTTCTTTCTGCACAGATATGCAGCTCATAAAACATTCTCCATGTCGAAAAAAACCGAAAAGGTCTTTTTTATCCTGACATGGATTGGGCAAGGCTCAAGTTACCTGAGCCCCTATGCTTATGGCGTATTGCACCGTATGCACCATGCTTTTGCAGATACTGAGAAAGACCCACATTCCCCGATTTACGACAAGAACCTTTTTTATATGATGTTCCGCACCAAGAAAATCTTCACCGATATTCTTTACAGCAGAACCGAAGTAGAAAAAAGATTTACCCGTGGTGTACCCGAATGGAAAAGTTTTGATCTATTCGCTTCAAGCTGGGTTTCAAGAATCGGCTGGGGTTTGGTATATGTTGCCTTTTACGTTGCCTTTGCCGATCATATCCTTTTGTGGCTATTGCTGCCAGTACAATTTCTTCTTGCTCCTGTTCATGGGGTTATTATCAACTGGTTTGCGCACAAATACGGGTACCGTAACTTTGATGTGTCGGATACCTCCAAGAACCTTTTGCCAGTAGATTTTCTGATGATGGGCGAATCTTACCATAACAATCACCACTCTATGGGGCATCGCCCGAACTTTGGTGTAAAGTGGTGGGAGATCGACCCCACCTATCTTATCATTAAGATCCTGAATACTGTTGGAATAATTAAATTAAGAAAAGTTAAAAGTTAATAAAGATCTGCCTCAAGCTGTGCTTGGGGCTTTATTTTGTCCTCTCTTTGGACTTTCGGGTTCATGCACCTACCTTTGCGGTTGAAATTCAAGCTTATGAGTGAAGAAAAAAATGATTTTTTCGATGAAGAAATCAATGAGTTATATGAACATCATCGTATCGTAGCAGATCCCAAACAAGCCATTATCCGCCTGGATAAATTCTTGATGGACAAGCTGCCCAATGCGAGCCGTAGTAAGATTCAGAAGGGAATCAAAGATGGTTTCATCACCGTCAATGATAAAACCGTAAAGCCCAACCACAAATTACACCCTGAGGATGTAGTGGTCATGGCCATGCCAGAGCCGCCACGCGATACCGATGTGGTGCCTGAGGACATCCCCCTAAATATTGTATATGAAGACGACCATTTGTTGGTTGTGAACAAGGAAGCGGGGATGGTAGTACACCCAGCGCACCAGAACTGGTCTGGCACTTTGGTGAATGCCCTTGCGTATCACTTTAAAAACCTGCCAGAAATGGAAGGTAACACCGGACGCCCAGGCTTGGTTCACCGAATTGATAAAGACACCAGTGGTTTGTTGGTGATTGCCAAAACGGAGCAGGCAATGTCGGGATTGGCCCGCCAGTTTTTTGACCACAGCATTGAGCGTACCTACAACGCTTTAGTTTGGGGAGAGCCCAAAGAGCAGGAAGGGACCATCAATGTAAACATTGGCCGATCTTTGAAAGATCGTCGGGTTGTTGATGCTTTCCCTGAAGGGGATTTCGGTCGCGTAGCCATCACCCACTATAAAGTAATCAAGCCATTGCGCTATGTCACCATGATTCAGTGTAACCTTGAAACAGGGCGTACACACCAGATTCGTGCACATATGAAATACCTTGGCCACCCACTTTTCAGTGATGCCATGTACGGAGGAAATAAAATACTGAAAGGTACCTCATTCTCAAAATACAAGCAGTTTGTTGATAATTGTTTCAAGATTATGCCTCGGCAGGCTTTGCATGCCAAATCGCTTGGTTTTGAGCACCCGATCAGTAAAGAATGGATGCAGTTTGAGTGCGAACTTCCTGAGGACTTCACCAATGTGCTGGCCAAATGGGATCAATACGTTACTCATAACGACTAAAAAAAATTAAAAAAAGCGGACTTCATGTTCCGCTTTTTTTATGCCCTGTGCTGTCGGCATAAAAACGGAAATGCTATTTTTCAATAAAATTGATAAATTGGCTTTTCGTACATTTCTGTCCTTTCAGGGACTCACTTCTATCCTCAAAAAAGATGAAAAAGAAAATTGCCTTTATCACAGGAGCTACCTCAGGTATTGGGAAAGCCACTGCCGAAGCTTTAGCCCCACACTACAACCTGATTCTGTGTGGCCGCCGCGAAGAGCGACTGACTGAACTCGCCAATACCCTCGATACCGATACCTACCCGCTACTGTTTGATGTCAGAGAACTGGAAAAGGTGGAGCAATGTATTCATAGTCTTCCTGAAGAATGGAAGGCCATCGATCTGCTGATCAACAATGCAGGTAATGCCCATGGTCTGGACCTGATTCATCAGGGAAGTATTCTCGATTTTGATGCCATGATCGACATCAATGTAAAAGGCTTGCTTTATGTCTCGCGCACGATTGTCCCGATGATGGTCGAACGAAAAACAGGGCATATCATCAATATCAGCTCTATTGCAGGAAAAGAGGTCTACCCTAACGGAGGCGTTTACTGTGCCTCAAAACATGCTGTTACGGCCCTGAGTGATGGCTTGCGTATGGAATTGAACCCTTTCAATATCAAGGTCAGTAATGTATGCCCTGGCGCAGTGGATACAGAGTTCAGTGCTGTAAGGTTCAAAGGGGACATGGAACGTGCAAGCAAAGTGTATGAGGGCTACGAGCCACTGTATGCCAAAGATATTGCCGACATTATCGCATTCATGGTGTTGCGCCCTGAGCATGTCAATATCAGTGATATTACCATTCTCCCGAAAGCACAAGGTTCAGCTACAATTTTCAACAAAAAATAAACAGAGATGAAGGTCATTTTTATTTCGGATGTCCACGGGTCGATGATGGCCATAAAAAAAGCCCTGAAGGCGGTGGAACAAGAAAAAGCAGATCAGATTGTACTGGTTGGGGACTTGATGTATCACGGCCCTCGGAACCCATTACCTGAAGAATATGCCCCTGCAGATGTTGCCCAATTACTGAATACGTATAAAAATAAAATCATTGCCGTACGCGGAAATTGCGACAGCGAAGTGGACCAGATGCTACTGGATTTTCCAATGATGGCGGATTACACTGTTCTGCAAACAGAAGGGCAATATTTCTACATTACACATGGGCACCTCCATACACCTATGGACCCTCCAGCCTTGCCCAAAAATGCGATTTTTGTTTCTGGCCATACCCACCTGCCAGTAGCCGAAAAAGAAGGCGACTTATTTTTCTTCAATCCAGGTTCCGTAGCACTCCCAAAAGGTGGCTTTCAAGCAAGTTATGGTGTATTTGAGGGCAATACCTTAACGGTAAAAGACTTTAATGGAGAAACTATAAAAAGCACAACATTAGATTAACATAGTCTAAAAATATTACGTAACCATTTGCTTTCAATGCGCACAATCCATCGCCGAAGGCAACCCATTAATAAGCAATAAACACTTGTAAATTATGGGGTTTATATTTTTAAGGGAAAAAGGCTCATTTCAAATAGTGTAAATACAACCAAAAATAGTCCCTTTTTGCACAAGTGAGTGAAAAAGCCGTAAAAAATCAAAAAATAATTGTAATTATATAAAAAATTACCTTTCTTTATTATAGTCAATATAGGTTAATTTCCTTCTTTAATACGGAGGACAAATGGGATTATGGATAGGGCTACACTTAATTGTTGTAGCCCTTTTTTGTTTTGTTATTCATTCAAAGCGGGTGCGTCTATCGCCTCTTTTAGAATTGGCGCAGGGGTACTGATAACGCCAGTAGAATCAGCAGGCTGCACGCCTCTCGGCGCCAGGACATCCTCGAGGGTAGGACGGTCACTTTTCCGCCAATTAAGGCCTTTAAGTACTTTGAGCTCATCCGTAATTTCATGAGGAGGGTAGAAGGTTGCTTCAGGCTTAACATAAAAGCGGACTTCCGAAGGTTGAGTCCCTTCAAAAAAGATCTTCATATTACTGCACAGAATCCGGTTAAGTCCCTGCAAGCTGTTGTCTTGCTTCAGGGCAAAGTAAAGCGACTCACTGTTACCATTCACATCAACTTCCTCAATGCTTTTGCCTTTAAAATGAGCCACCATTTCACGCCCCTTAATCTGATTGAAATTACCCACAGTATCTTCCATAATAATGAAGGCATTCCGTTGGAGGAACATTTTATCCAGAGAACCTTTTCCTAATTTCAATGAAATGGAATCCGCTTCAATCTGGTTTCGCTGCGCCCACAGCAATGGATCATCGTAAAGGTAAATCAGTGAATCATTCATATTATAAGCCATAGAATCAGCGATTCCCTGCAAGTCAGATTTCCATATCTTTACATCATGGAAGGCCAACATCTTATTTTCATTTTCCTGTTTGTTATCAACAGCAATCAGCGTATCTGCTGAAAGATAGAAAGTGTCAACCTCCATAATTTTTTTCATCACTGGGCTTCCCCAAATTTTGGTATAGCCACGCGATTTGTCGTAATAAGCCTCCTGACCGGTAATTTCCACACTGTCTTTTTTCGACAGCATATATACGTTGCCAATCACCTTATACAGGTTCTCCGCTTTATTATAAACCATATCGTCCCCCTTCACCCGGTAGGCGTCGGTTTCAATCACCCCAGAATAAACTTGCGATTCCTGACTGCTGGCGTCGTAAATCATGCCATGGGGAGTATCAAGGGTAGAGCCATCGCTACGGGTACTTTTGGTGTAGCCAAAGGTGGTGGCTTCCTTGGTAACTGTGTTATAAATCAGGGAATCGGTTTCGAGCGTATATTCAGGGTTCACCAGTTTTACCTCCCCCGAAAAGACCATCTTCTTTTGGTTTGGGTAGTAAGTCCCCTGAGTTGACGTCAGGGTATTTTCACCATCAATAATTTTTCCAGAGTTAAAATAGTGGGCAGATTTGCTGGTGGTGTTGTAATCCAGAAAATCAGTGTACAGCGTCATGTTGCCATCACTGTAAACCACATCCTCACGCAGCTTGGCCATCCGCTCGGTGGTTCGGTAAACCAGCTTCCGCGAGGTAATATTTATCGAGTCATTCTCAACAATACGTACCTTTCCGTAGCACTCCATCTCACCCTTCCTGCGGTAATAGTAAGCAGAATCGGCATAAATCTGTGCATTACGTTTTTTGAAACTGAAAACCACATCACCAATCAATTTCTGATAGCGCACAGATCCTCGCCGACCGTTAACCAAATCCTTGGCGTCGTAGTTTACTTTCTCTTTTTTATTTTGAGCCTGCACCTGACCCATGCTCATCATAACAAGCACACAAGCGAATAAAGCGATGATTTTACGCATCTGTATCAATTAGTAATTAAAGCCTAATAAGAAGAAGGACGTGATTTGGCGGTAAAAAACAGGCAAATGCCACAATCCTCTTGTAATTTTGGTAAATTCCACCAAATTTAATAAATCCATCCGCTATTCCGCCAATAATCCCATGATCCTTAATGCGTTTTTAGCACAATTAAAAGCCAAGGGGCTTTACAGCCCAGAAAAGCCCTATCTGTTGGCTGTCAGTGGTGGGCTTGATTCCATGGTATTGCTCCATTTATTTTGCCAGCACCACTTACCTGTCACCATTGCGCACTGTAATTTTCAACTTAGAGGAACCGCCTCCGAACTCGATGAATTACTGGTCAGGAAAACGGCTGAACAACTGCAAATACCCTTGCATTGTACCACATGGGATACCCGCTCGGAGGCTCAAAAACAGGGAGGATCCATCGAAATGGTGGCCAGAACTTTACGTTATCAGTTCTTCGAGAATTTGGTAAACACCCACCAGTACGCTTATGTCGCTACGGCACACCACCTCAACGACCAGCTCGAAACCTTTCTGTTCAATACGGCCAAAGGTTGCGGAATAGCAGGCATTAAAGGCATGCAAACCCAAAGAGGGCAGCTGATTCGCCCTTTGCTGGATTTCAGCAGAAAACAATTGCAAGATTATGCCGATTTGCATCAAATAGCGTACAGGGAAGACGAAAGTAACCTGGAGGTGAAATATCAGCGCAACAGAATACGACATCATATCATTCCTGAACTTAAACACATTAACCCTGAGCTTGAAAAGACTTTCGCCGCGACACAGTACCGAATTTCCGAAGCTCACAAACAGTTATTGCAATGGGCTGAAGAGCTCAAGGTCAAGGCATGGAAACAGCAAGCACAGCAGATTTGGATGGACAAGGGTATAATTGCTGAACAAGCCTCCCCAATTTTGTTATTAGAATACTGGCTTCGCCCGATGGGTTTTTCCTTTGCCGTTATTGAACAAATTGCGCAACACCTGAAAAGCCCTGCCGGAAAACAATTTGAAGGTAAAAATGGCCGACTGTTTACCGACAGGCACCATTTGATTTATCAGGAACAACAGCAGGATTTACGCACCATCGAGGTCAAAATTGACGATCAGTCTTTGGTCAGCCAAGATTTTAAATTATCTTTTGAAAAGATGGCCAAAAATGATTATCAATTAGAAAGAGTTCCCGACATTGGGGCTTTCGACCTTGATAAAATTGAATTTCCACTGAAACTTCGCCCCTGGCAACTCGGCGATAAGTTTCAGCCGTTGGGAATGAGAGGCAAAAAGAAAATCAGTGATTTTCTGATCGATCAAAAAGTTCCCTTGCCGCTAAAAGAGCGCTGCATGGTGCTCGAAAGCAATGGGAAAATTATCTGGGTTGTTGGCTATCGCCCCGACGACCGATTTAAAATCACCGATTCAACAACTAATATTTGGCGTGTACAAAAACAATCTTTATGAAAGGTCTCTTTAAAAAACCTTATTCTGACGAAGACATTCAACTTTACGATTTTCTGCAAAATTGCCCTTTGCTTGCTGAGCTCAATTACCGTGAGCTTTCGGAATTCAAACCCTTTCTATACCTGAGGGAGTACCAAAAAGATGAAGCCATATTTTTCAGAAATGATCCCAGCCAGGTGCTGTATATCATCAAAAATGGCGAAGTAAGCATGTCTGTGGATATCGAAGGAAACTTTGAGGAACTCGGCAGAATTGGTGCGTATGGGGCTTTCGGAAAAAATGCCCTCTTGCCACACACCCACCGACTCCACCACACCATCGTTACAAGCACCAAGGCGGAAATCTATGCTATTCCAGCCTCAGACCTCCACGATATTTTTGAAAAATACCCAGAGATTGAAAATAAAATGCTTCGTGCCCTGACGGTCTATTATAATGATTACATGAAAAAATTATTCATTGCTTACAAAAAGTCGAAAGCCTTTTTTGAGCTCAAGGATGTTTATCAATAATTTAGTCCTTAGCCACTGATTTTATTTTCTTTTATCCCTTAAGCCTTTAAATTTGTTCACTTTTAAGCCTGTCCATACTTCAGGACTATAGCCATTATATTGCTTACTTACAGGGAACTATGAAAATAATTAAAGGACAACTGGTTGATCTTCATCAAAAGATCATCTATCCTGCAGAAATCAAAATAGATCAACAACGCATCAAGTCAATCCGAAAAA
This sequence comes from Persicobacter psychrovividus, assembly GCF_036492425.1. Classification (NCBI taxonomy): domain Bacteria; kingdom Pseudomonadati; phylum Bacteroidota; class Cytophagia; order Cytophagales; family Persicobacteraceae; genus Persicobacter; species Persicobacter psychrovividus. Next base: position 160,403 of record NZ_AP025292.1, on the reverse strand, counting down.
TCAAGGAAGCTCCAGCGCATTATATCATGCCTGGCTTTGTGGACGCCCATGTTCATATTGAAAGCTCCATGTTGATTCCCTCGGAATTTGCAAGACTTGCCGTAGTGCATGGAACTGTAGGAACCGTTTCAGACCCGCACGAGATCGGCAATGTGATGGGCATCATGGGCATCCGCTTCATGATCAACAATGCCAAACAAACCAACTTCAAAATTAATTTTGGTGTGCCGCCATGTGTACCCGCTACACAATTCGAAACAGCGGGGGCGACCATCACTCCCGAGGACGTTGATACCCTGTTCAAAAAAGATGGGCTGAAATACATGACCGAGTTCATGAACTGGCCTGGGGTGCTGAACAAGGATGAGGACTGTGTCCGTAAACTTGATATCGCCAAAGCTTACGGCAAACCGATCGATGGCCACGCCCCTGGACTGAAGGGCGAACAGGCAAAAGCTTATGCCGATGCAGGTATCAGTACAGATCACGAATGCTTCACTTATCAGGAAGGATTAGACAAAATTCAGGCAGGCATGAAAGTGCAAATCCGTGAGGGAAGTGCTGCAAAAAACTTTGAAGCTTTGGTGGATTTACTCAAAGATCACCCTGAGCAGGTGATGTTTTGCTGTGATGACAAGCACCCTGACAACCTGATTGAAAATCACCTGAACGATCACGTAAAACGTGCACTGGCCAAAGGCCACGACCTTTTTGATGTGCTTCGTGCGGCAAGTTACAATGCCATCAAACACTATGACCTGGACATCGGGTTGTTGCAGGAAGGTGACCCTGCTGATCTGATTATTGTAGATAACCTTGAGGAGTTCAACATTCAGAAAACTTACATCAACGGGGAGCTGGTGGCTGAACATGGCACCACTTTATTAAAATCTGTTCCGTGCACACCCATCAACAATTTTTCGTGTGCCCCAAAGGTCGTAGAAGATTTTGCCATTCCTGCTTCAGCGAAAAAAATCAACGTGATCGAGTGCCTTGAAGGCGAACTCATTACCAATGCCCTGACCATGGAGGCTAAAATTGAAGATGGCCAATATGTATCGGATACCGAACGGGATGTCCTGAAAATGGTGGTGGTGAACAGGTACAAAAAAGCGCCTGTTGCCAAAGCTTTCATTAAAAATTTCGGACTGAAAAAGGGTGCTATTGCCTCTTCCGTAGCGCATGATTCTCATAATATTATTGCCGTAGGAACAGATGACGAATCCCTTTGCCGTGCAGTGAACATCATCATCGAATCTCGGGGTGGCGTTTGTGCTTTCGATGGAGAAGATCAAACCGTTTTACCTTTACCTGTAGCTGGCCTGATGACCAATATCAATGGCTATGAAGCGGCACAACGATATATGGCCGTGGACAAAATGGTGAAAGCCATGGGGGGTACATTGAACGCACCATTCATGACATTATCTTTCATGGCGCTGCTGGTCATCCCATCTCTTAAATTAAGCGATAAAGGACTATTTGACGGAGATCAGTTTTGCTTCACCGACTTGGCTAAGGAATAAAAAGAGTTAAAATATAGAAAAACATGATTTTTATTAACTTTTTTCTTTTATTCATCAAATCTTAATGTTATGTTTATGGAGCTATAAGATAAATGGCTCCAATAACTTAACTGAAAAATTACAAACAATACCAACTTCTTCATCAATCTCGATGCCTCAAGATCATACTCTTGAGGCATTTTTTTGATCCCCACTTCAGGGAAACTGCCCTTGATTAGTGTTGGCTTCATCGCCTGGCTTAGCAGGCTCGAACCTCCAACAAAAGTGTTCAGGAGTATTTTCAGCATTCAGATCAGCCTATTTTTTGAAGAAAATATTCCGAGACTACACAGGATAAATTTGATCGAATCTTGAAAAAGTTTAAATAGATTCTAATTCCATGAATGCTGAATAGTAGTAATTTACCAAAATAAGGAAGATTGAACTCATTGACTTAAACAGAATTAACCACCACCATAAAAAATTCCGTTTAGAAATTTATTACCCTACAAAATAAATAACATGAAAAATCTACTACTCCTCCTTTGCATCCTACCTGCATTGCTCTTCGCCTGTAAGGACAAGGACAGCAGCGCACCCACCGAATCGGCCAATGCAGAAATTGTTGCTTTGTCAGCAGCAACTATACATGGGTTTACAGTTGAATACGCCACCAAAGGCGACGCCAATTTTGAGATCAAGCTCTTTCAAACGTCAAAAGACAATCCCAATATTTCGGATGTCAAGCCAGTATTGGAGTTGCCCGCACAGGCAGGTGACCACAAAGAGGTGATTAACAATGTCGTGCTATTTCCTGGTGTTACCTACACTGCGATGATGGCCGTTAATGGTGTCCTCGAAACCAACAGTACAAAAGAGATTACGACCAAATTAGCAGACTTTAAAATCACTTATAAAAAGGTCGACGAACAGTCGTTCGACATCACAGAAACACCCGTCGGTTCTGGCGGAACACTGATGGTTTCCATGGATCAGAAATCCTTCGCGCCCTTCACACCTTATCAGGTAAATAATATGAAACCACACACTGGGGGGGCCATGTACCTGAAGGTGGTAAACGACCAACAGGAAAGTAACACGATTGAAATTAAGGCAGATGAGTTTAAAAAATTCACGGCCATCAATAAAACGTCAAGTATTCAAACGGATGATATTAAAGAACAAAGTGTTGAACTTGACGGACAAAACTTACATTTCACAGTAGCCCTCGCTTCTGGCGAACAATTCGATCTGACGGTAAAATCAAAAACAGCAGACCAGCTTGAAAAGCTTTTTAAAAGTGATGAAGCCGCTGCGATTGGCACAAATGATCTGGAGGTAAGTGGTACACTGCAAAAGGATGGCAAGACTTATCAGCTGGTAGCTGATGGCATTATTGTAAATCAAGTAGGTCTTCTGAATTCTGGTCAGGAAATTGCCCTTTCGGGGATTTTCACCTTTTATTTGGATGGAAACACGAGAGGCACCGAAATACAGTACGATCAACTGATTTTCAGAGCAAACAAATAACTTTCCCTTCCTTCGGGCGGCCCGTCATTATTGATCGGGAAAATTGACGCCCAAAGGCAGGCCCAAGCCAACTAAGCTAAAGGCCATCGCGGTTATTCCGTGGTGGCCTTTTTTTGCGTCTCTTCCAGTATCGGTTGCAATACAGACAAATTCCCGTCAATGCCCTGTGGAATGCTGAGGTTTAAAACCCTTGCCATCAATGGATAAATATTGACATTTTCAAATGCGGGAATGGTCATCCCCCTTTTAAACGACGGGCCATTAGCATAAAAAATCGCATGCGTATCCTGTACTGCCGGGTCATAACCATGCGTTCCCGCCGACGGCTTTCTTCCTGCCTCCACAAACATATAATGCGGGCTGGCTTCAAGCCAAAAATCTGGCACATCCTGATGTGTATAATGCCAGTATTCAGGGGCATCCTTTTTCTGAATCACCCGATAGCGCCCGTCCGCATTAGCTTCCAGTGCTTTTATCAAGCCCGCGATATTTGTTTCAGTGGCAGGGTAAATCATCAATTGTGTGCCTCCAGCATTTAACACCTGGCAACCATTGAAGTCGGCCAGTTCCTGGTAATCAATTCCATGCGTTACTTCCACCATGCCGTGGTCAGAGATTAACAAATAATCAGGGGCAATCCCTTTTTCATTCATCAAGCGGAACAACCGGCCCAAAGCCCGATCCACTTCGGCCACTGCCTGCTTGGTCTTTTTGCTGTCTGGCCCGAAATGATGCCCACTGTGGTCGGGTTCATGAAAATACAAAGTGATAAAATCCGGCCGTTCCCCTTCAGGAAGCTGTGCCCATTTCAGTACCTGATCAACCCGATCGTTAAAAGGTGTGGACTCCCGATAAGGGTAGTAATAAGTCGGAAGGTGACCTGCATGCTCCACCTCCGAGCCGGGCCAAAAATAACAGGCTGCAATTTTCCCCTGATCTTCTGCCAATTTCCAGATGGGAGTGCCACCATACCATCGGGGGTTATTCCGTTCGGCAGCATCACCGAGTTTAAAAGTGGCCTGATAGTTTTTTGAAAAAAAGGCATTATGAATCAGCCCATTATGACCAGGATAAGTACCTGTGGCTACTGCCCAGTGGTTGGGGAAAGTCTTGCTCGGGTAGCAGGGAATCAATGCTTCGGCTTTTACTCCTTCCTCAGCAAATTTCTGAATGTTTGGTGCCTGAAATTTCTCGGTGTAATCAAAGCGATAACCATCCACAGAAATGAGAATCAACGGATGATAACCCGTACCGGAAGTACTGTTGGGTGTGGATTTACAGGCAAAAAGACCGCCTGCGATCAGCAAAAAAATAAAGGAACGCAGCATGATATTCAAGGTGATGTTAATTTTTCAGCAAGTTAAAACAATCTTCCATAAGGTCGGCTGAGGTAGCCCGATAATCTTTGAGGAGAAAACGCTCTGTTTTTTAGTTTAATATTGAACTTTATAAAGCTGAGTACATCCCAAATCAATGGCTGTTTTCCCAACTGACAAATAAGTGCAACTAAGTCATTAAGCCCCATTTATTGCCAATTCATCCATAAAAAGCTTATTTGATCAAGCCTGTTGATGCAAATTCAAGACACTAAAACTTCTCATTGTTCAAGTTTACGTCGGGAAGTCGGCAGTTTATTACGCTTGTTGTAAAATAAACAACAATTGAAATAATGCTCGGATTTTCGCCCCAAAACCCGACAATAAGAAGTTTTTGAACAAAAAAAACCTGACAGTGGACTGTGGCTGTCAGGTAAATACTTCTCTTGTGGAATGGAATGTATTTCTTTAGATCGGTTTGATCAATTTATCGAATGTATAAATGTTATAACTCGAAAAAGCGCTTGCAGGTTTCAGACATTTATTAAAAAAATATAAATTTCTCATTAAGCACCGATTGTTTTCATTTAAAATTAGGCTCACACGCTTTTTAAAGGGGTACTCCTGTTTCATGCCTCCACAGGAAAACGACATCAATTTGTACTTTATCAACATCATTAAGCGCATTTTTTTAAACTTCCCATCCTGCTGCAAATTCGGATTACTGGAATTGTTCTTGAATTATTGATCTACAATACCCCAAACTTTCAGTTACAAAAAAAGCGACCTCATCTCTGAAGTCGCTTTAAATATTTTTATGACAGGCAGTGCTTAGTCTTCCAACTCACGGAAAATCTTAGAAATAGAAACCGCTTCGCCGATCACTTTACGCAAATCTGCAATCGCCACACGTTCTTGCTCCATAGAGTCGCGGTGACGGATGGTTACTGTTTTGTCTTCCAAAGTTTGGTGATCTACTGCAATACAGAAAGGCGTACCGATCAAATCCTGACGAGTATAACGCTTACCGATAGATTGCTGCTCCTCATATACCAAATTGAAATCGTATTTCAGGTCATTGAAAATCTCTTTCGCTACATCTGGCAAACCATCTTTTTTAGTCAATGGGAAAATCGCTGCTTTTACAGGGGCAAGGGCAGGGTGGAACTTCAAGAAAGTACGTTTTTTCGCTTTCTCTCCTTCGCCAACCATTTCTTCTGTAAAGGCATTGAACATGGTCATCAAGAACAAGCGGTCAGCACCAATAGAGGTTTCTACCACATAAGGAATATAGTTCTTATTGATCTCAGTATCGAAATACTGCTGTTTCTTTCTCGAGAACTCCTGATGTTGTGTTAAATCGAAATCCGTACGAGAGTGAATTCCCTCCACTTCTTTAAAGCCAAATGGGAATTTGTACTCGATATCCGCTGCTGCATTGGCATAGTGCGCCAATTTCTCGTGATCGTGGAAACGCAAACGATCCTGAGGAACACCCAGCACTTTGTGCCATTTCATGCGGCTTTCTTTCCACTTTTCGTACCACTCCATTTCTTCTCCTGGGCGAACGAAAAATTGCATTTCCATTTGCTCAAACTCACGCATACGGAAGATGAACTGACGCGCAACGATCTCGTTACGGAATGCTTTACCGATCTGAGCGATACCGAAAGGCACCTTCATACGGGCTGTTTTCTGAACATTCAGGAAGTTTACAAAAATACCCTGCGCCGTCTCAGGACGAAGATAAACGGTACTTGAATCATCGGCTACTGAACCGATTTGCGTCGAGAACATCAAGTTGAACTGGCGAACTTCTGTCCAGTTGCATGTTCCTGAGATTGGACAAACAATCTCCTTGTCGATGATCAACTGACGAACAGCTTCAAGATCTTCCGCCTCCAGCAAACGTCCCAATTCCTGCTCCAAAGCTTTCGCCTCTTCCGCTTTGCCTTCTTCTTCCAATTTGGCTGCAAACTCCTCCACCAATACATCGGCGCGGTAACGCTTATTGGAATCTTTGTTGTCGATCATCGGATCGTTGAAAGAATCCACGTGCCCTGAGGCCTTCCACGTTGTAGGGTGCATGAAGATTGATGCATCGATACCGACAACATTGGAGTTCAGGCGAGTCATTGACTGCCACCAAACGTCTTTAAGGTTTTTCTTCAATTCCACCCCGTATGCTCCGTAATCATAAACTGCCTGCAGGCCGTCATAGATTTCAGAGGATGGATATACGAATCCGTACTCTTTTGCGTGCGAAATAATGTCCTTTAAGGCGCCGTTTTCTTCTTGTTGTTTAGCCATCTTGGAAAAATATATATTGATTCTTTGAATTGCTTATTTAATCATGGGCAGCAGGCCGCTGCCACATTGCTTGCAAATATAAGGAATGTCCTTGACAATTAAGGGGTATTTAAGTCCTCCTCACGAGGGTAGAGTTGAAAAATTCATCTTGATGCACCAAATCATAACCACGTTCAATCCATGCCTCAAGCGCTTCCCGCATCCGCAGTAGCGCATTTTCATCCTGCGGGTGATTGACCTCATCAAATTCCACACAAAGGATTTTAGGGTAAAGCCCTTCGCTCAGCAGGTTATTCATCACCGTATATTCAGCCCCTTCAATGTCTATTTTGAGCATATCTATTTGCTGATGCCCCAGATTGTCCATCAGTTGCTGAGTGCTGTAAACCTGGGCCTCGAAGTACTGATCGGTCTTTTGCAGGTTTACCGCTGAATGCGACACATGGGAGGGATCCGCCGGGGTGTAAAATCTCAACACCGAATCCCTGTCCCAAATTCCCCACTCATGAAACTGCACCATCTCCAACACTTTCGGCGTAGTGGGGTAGGCCCATGCGCCATTATAAATCGACATCGCCTTTCGCTGCCGCATGGCACTTTCCGCCTTTTTAAAGTGTTCCACTGCCCGTGGAGTAGGATCAAAAATATGCACCTCGCATTCATATTTCTCTGCCAGCAGCAAATCAAAACTGATATCTTCCCCCGCTCCTGCGCAATAGCAGACCGATTTACTGTTCAGCACCCCTTTGGGTACCACCCAGCCCCCATATGCTGAGCCCAATCGCTCAATGGGTATCTTTTTTATAGAGAAATATCTGCGGAGTTTCCACCATGCTTTCGCCAGCATATACTGCTGAATGATCCTGTTCATATTGTGTAGTGCCGTTAAAAAATATTGATTGCTAATTTCATTGCGGGGATCACTTTAATATTGCCTCTTATTTTTTAAATTCGTGAAATTTATGGAAAAGCAAAAAATATTCGCCGCTCTTCAAGTTAACCATCAAGCTTTTATTTATAAAGGCGATACGGAAAATTAATCAACTTTATAAATGAGTTTTATCAAAAAAGCCTTGCGTAAAAACCGTTTCACGGCACGGTTACTTAATATCTATTTTTTAAACCGATTTTATCTCGAACCTAAAGGCTGGACAGAAAGCAGGTTCACGGGACAGTCGATTGATGGAAATAACGAGCCCATCCCATGGTTTTCCTATGCCTGTATTCATTTCATTTCAGCGCGTATTCTTCCTGCCAAGAAGCTCACCGTTTATGAATATGGTATGGGCAACTCCACCAAATGGTTTGCACAAAGGGCCAAGCACGTTGTTTCTGTTGATCACGACAAAAGTTACTTCGAGTACATTTCTCCTATAATTGCCAAAATAAAAAATGCGAAAGCCTTTCTTGAAGAAGATACCAACAACGGCTACATCAAGCACCTGCAGCAGCAAGAGACCGCTTTTGATATTATCGTGATTGATGGCCGAAACCGCAATGCCTGTGCGCCTGTTGCATTGAGCAAGCTGACCTCGAGAGGAGTGATTATATGGGATAATTCCGACCGACCAGAATATCAGCCGGGGATTCAGAAAATCCTTGATGCTGGCTTCAGGAAAATTGATTTTCATGGCCATTCGCCCATTAGTTTTGAAGAAACCATGACCAGTATTTACTACAAAGAAGGAAACTGTCTTGATATTTAAAACCGTGATTGGTAAGAGACAATAAAATGGCCCGCGATAGACATTCCTTCTGATTCTTCAAAAGGGCTTTTGGACTGAAGTGCCGTAGGCCTACTTACAAAGTGTCGGATTTTAACCGGTAAAAACGAACAACGAAATAACAGTTAGTCATTCATAAAAAAAAGCCAATGAGTTCAATGACCCATTGGCTTTTTTTGTGTCTTTCAACGGACTCAGGGAGCAGCCTGTTCCGCATCTCGCTTCCCAAGCTGAATACACATCTTCAGCAGTGGTGCAGAAATAATGATGGTTACCAACACCATGATCACGATCGCTACAAAAAGCTGATTATCGATCAAGCCCGCCTGTAAAGCAATGGCGCCCAAAATCACCTCCAACGTACCATGCGTATTCATTCCAAAACCAATCGCCAGCGCGTCATGCTTTGGCAGTCCACTGATTTTCGCCCCTGTATATCCACCAGCGACTTTCCCGATAAAAGCGGTTATAATCAGTACAACCACCAGCCATAAATTAAAGCTGTCGATGAAATTGACATGCAAACCTATCGATACAAAAAATAGCGGTGCAAAGATATTATTGATGAAATGATGTAAAATTTCTTTGGCTCTTTCGGAAAGGTGTACCGAATCGCCCAGGGCAATACCAACAATGAAAGACCCAAAAATGGCATGAATGCCAATCCATTCGGTAAAGGCGGCAGCACAAAAACACAAGGCCATAGATAACGACAACAGACCGCCAGGCCAGGCCAAGCGGGCGTTGATCCACGGCAACACTTTATCAATTACATATCGGCCAACGGTCAGCATCAGCAGGGTAAAGCCCATAGTCAGGCCAATAGTTTCTCCCAAGCCCATGTGTCCACTTTCAGAACCCATCATCGAAAGGATAACGGTAAAGATCAGCCAGCCCAAAATATCGATAATCATGGCTGAAGCAATGATGAGCATCCCCGTTCGGGTTTTAAAGATATTCAGGTCCATCAGGATTCGCGCAATCACGGGCAAAGCCGTAATCGAGAGGGTTGTCCCGATAAACAGGGCAAAGACAAGGTGGTTGGCGCTGTCTTCAAGCCCAAAGAATTCAGGCACAAAATAAGGGCCTACAAATCCCAGGATAAAAGGGATAATCAGGGCTGACAAACTGATGTTGGCCGCTTTCTTCCCCTGTTCAATCACCAGGTCAAGCTCCACTTCAAGCCCTGCAATAAAGAGCAGTAATACGACGGCAATCTGAAAAAAGCCGTCAAGCACAATGGCCGAAGAGCCGCTTGTCGGGAAAAGGGTACCCCAAAGTTCAGGCGCTATCTGTCCAAAAAACGTCGGCCCCAATAATACTCCCGCTAAAATTTCCCCCACCACTGCAGGTTGCTTCATCCTTCGGATCAGCTCAGCCAAAAGACGCGCCACGCCGAGGATTACGGCCAGCTGCAACAGCAGGCTGATCACTTCACTATGATTTAATTTCTCCATGTAAAATTCACGCTACGAATAAAAATTAGGGGTGCACAATCAATAAATTCGATGGCAAATCAGACATGATGTATTCCAGATCCTGTCTGAAAATACGGTCAAAAAGCCCTAATTTGCGCCCCATTCCCTGCATCACCAACAAATCCGCATTGGTTCGTCGTGTAAATTTCGCCAACTCGTGCCCGGCTTTCCCTGCGGTAATTTTTATATTCACCCGCAGGTCGGCCACATTCAGTTTGTTCAGCTTCTCTTGCACTTCCTTCAGTTCCTCATTCACAAGGCTCTTTCTCGTTTCAGAATATTCTTCCTCAGAGTCTTCAGAGGCCACAGCAAGGCTCAGGCCATACAGCTTGATCTCGCGAATCAGGTGAACAATACTCGACTGGTCTTTTTTGGCCAGCTCCACTGCCGCTTTCAACGACTTGCGCGGGTTTCGTCCACCACCACATTGCACCACAATGTTGTCCATATTCTGAGGATTGGAAGAAGGCGATACCAGCACCATCACCGAACAATTCGCCTTGCGCAGAATATCGCGTGCTACGGAACCGATATAATACTGAAAGAGGTTCTCCTTGCGCAAAGCACCAGCAACCAACAGGTCAACATCCTCATCAGTACAAATTTCAAGAATCTTTTTTGAAGGGTTGCCATCTTCCCAGCGAAGGATCACTTCCTCTTTCGATACTCCTACACGGGAAAGCATCTCATCGAGCTGAGCAATATCTGCCTTGCCCTGTGCGCCAATATGTATAAGGACCATCTCAGCATCGAAAAGCTTTTTCAAGCGCAATGATTCTGCTAAAACCGCCTCTCCGGTAGGAGAAAAAGCGACGGCCACGGCTAATTTCTTAAACATGGGATTTTTAATTTTCTTCAGGAAAAATAACAGTCAGCAAAAAATATTACTTACTGTAGAACCTGTTCCACCCAAAAAAATCGCTGTTGATGTAGGAAATTGATGGTCGGGACATATAACCAAATATAAGTTATTTTTGATGAAATAAGGCGATATCAACTTCCCCAACCGACATAATTTTCGAAATTTTAATTCGAAAACAATCCCATCCTATGCATTCCAACCTGTGCCTAATGGGTAAATACCCACTCAACAGCCTTCCACAATAGTTTAGTGTTCAAATATTATTAGCTTTGCCGACGGTCAATGATCTGATAACTGAAAACATGAAAGTACTTTTTACCTTTGGCGGATTGCCCCATTATTTAGTCGCTTTATTGAATAAAATTAATGCCATGCCCGAATTCGAGGTGGTGGTGGTCATCCCAGGCCAATCGAACGGCACCATCGGTAAAGGGGTCAAACTGATTGATTCGGGTTATGAGTTTAAACTGATCAAAACCTCTGAATACAAAACATGGTATGGCAAACCTCAGCTTACAGACCTGGACCAAATCATCATTACTGAAAAACCTGAAATCGTGGTTTCGCTGTGGCCCTATATCATCGGTTTTGCCTTCCTGCCCAAATTGCGACGTGCCATTCAACAGGTGAACACCAAACTGGTCATCCGTGAGATTCCGTTCATGGTGGCACCAAAACATGGCGCAGTGAAGTATTATCAGGAGCATCCTATTTACGATGAAAACCTTCACTTTCAGCCCAACAGTGGCTGGCGGTTTAAGCTGAAAACACACCTGCTGACGATCATGCGGCAGGCCTATTACAAACAGTGTTCGGCCACGATCAACTATACCGATGTAGCATATAACGTACAACCATCCTTCGGCATTGCCCACGAGGACATTCACGTCACCCTGAACTCTCCCAATACTGATGAGATCAAAAAGGCTTATCTCACTCTCAAAGCTGATCCGCAGAATACCCCAAAACCTTTCCGAATTATTCATGTTGGCCGACTGGTGAAGTGGAAAAAAGTACATCATCTGCTTCAGGCAGTGGACATCATCCGAAAGCAAATTCCCGAGGTGGAGCTGGTGGTGATTGGCAATGGTCCTGAGCTCGATAACCTGAAAACACAGGCGGCGGCCCTGAATTTAGAGGATCACGTGAAGTTCCTGGGGGCCGTTTATGGCTATGAACAGCTCGGGAAGGAGTTTATGCAGGCGGCTGTTTTTGTGCTCGCAGGAATGGGTGGGCTGGCCATTAATGAAGGCATGGCCTTTGGCAAACCTATTGTTTGCTCGGTGGGCGACGGTACCGAACGGCACCTCTTACGCCATGGGGAGAATGGCTATTTCTTTAAAGAAAATGACATCAATGACTTGGCTGAAAAAATCACCGAGCTCCTGCAAAACCCTGAAAAAGTAGCTGAGTTTGGGCAGAAAAGCCTCGATATCATTGATCATGAAGTGAATATAAACACTGTAGCCGACCGCTTCAGAACCGCTTTACAAAAAATTGCCGCCAAATAAGCTGTACGCTTTTTGATACAATACCCGCCCCATTAACTTAATTCCCACGCAAATCGAAGAGAATTTCCTCCCGATTGCTTAGCTTAACACTTGCTATGGCAGATAAAAAATTAAAAATCGTTTTTCTGACCTCCTTCGGAGATACTGGCGGGGCAAGTATGGCTGCCTTGCGGATTGCTAAAGCTGTGGAAGCGCAGGGAATGGATGTACACTTTTTGGTACAACACCAAAATAAGCCCCACCCGAAAATGCAGGTGGTCAAAGGATGGAAAATTCGTCTTGCCATGGAGAAGCTGCACTTTTTATGGTACGAGAAGGATGCCGCACATCGTTTTGCTTTTTCTTCTGCAACTGTTGGGGCTGACCTTGCCAACCATCCCTTAATTCAATCGGCAGACATCATCCATATCCACTGGACCAATCAGGGCTTTCTTTCCATGAAGGGAATGAAAAAGCTGTTTTTACTTCAAAAACCAATCGTCTGGACGCTTCATGACATTTGGGCATTTTCTGGTGGCTGTCATTATGCTGATCGCTGCGATGGCTATCTGAAAGAATGCGGTTGTTGTCCATTGCTCAGAAACCCCCACAGCCACGATTTATCGCATCAGCAATGGAAAAAGAAGCGCGAGATTTACCCATTGAACCACCCACACTTAATCGGTGTCAGCGACTGGATCGTAGCGCAGGGAAAAAGTGCCGCTTTGGCTCCTCTGCTTCATTTCGACCGAATTTTCAATCCCATAGACACCACGCTGTTTCAGCCATCAGATCAAGAAGATCGCCTGAAAAAAAAATGGGGACTCCCGCTCCATCAGCCATTATTGCTCTTCGGTGCTGCCAATTTACTGGACCCACGAAAAGGGTTTAAGGACGTCTGCAAGGCCATCGAACAACTCATTGCACAGGGAATAAAACCGCCGCACCTGGTGTTTTTCGGAAAATGTACGCAATTGGATACATTAACGGCACTGCCCTTTGAGTATAGTTATTTAGGCCTGATCAGCGCACAGGAAGACATGCGGGAGTTGTATCAAATCGGGGATGGCTTTATTACTGCGGCACTTCATGAGAACCTCAGCTACATGATTTTGGAAGCAATGGCCTGTGAAACTCCCGTGATTACCTACCGAACAGGTGGTAATCCGGAAGCTGTTTTGCACAAAGAAAATGGTTATGTCGCCGATTATCAGTCTGTTGAAGACTTGGCAAAGGGGATTTTATGGCTCACGCAGGAGGCCGATCTTGTTTGTATCAAAAAAGAGGCAAGAGGGCATATCCTTGAGAATTTCAATGAACAAATCGTTGGTAAAGAATATGTTGAAAAATACAACCAAGCCCTATCCATAAAAAAAAGTCTCTGAAGAAAACCTTCAAAGACCCTTTTAAATCACATATAAGCGCTGAAATTAATAACTGTAAATAACCTCTAATTTTGGACGCTTATCAGGATCATGATAATCACTTGAACAGAAGTATAAGGCTCTGTAACCACTCTCTTGCTTTAACTGAATCATTATACCATCACTTCCTGCTGGACTATTTACAATATCATTGACTATTGGCAGAATATCTATATCCAGATAATCCTCGTTATCTGTTTCAGAGGCTTCCATACTTATCCGGTTTACCGAAGTGAACGAAGGCTGAGTATTCCAGGTAATTTCACCTTCGCCCCACGCTTCTGTTACTCGATTAATCCAACACGCATTACTCCCACTTAATTTTGAGTGCGTATTTTCTGGCCAATGATATAAAGATAATGACGCTTTTTTAATGGTCGCTCCTGCAGGGATATCAGTAAAGTCAAAGTCAAGGTAAGCTCTTGTTCTGCTTAAACGCCCATCAATGGTCCAATTTTTAATCATCAAATCCTCTCGATCACCCCAATTTTCATCTCCGTACCAAGAATCTACTCGTGCATCTTTTCCATCAGAACTGTTCGGTCGAAGTTTAAGATGTTTTACGATTTGTAAGGAGAATTTGGCATAACCAAATTTATCTAGCCCCCCAAAATCTGAGGGAAGAACCTCCAAAACCACGTTATTCACATTATCGGGTGTTATACTAAAAGAATGTGGCAAAGGAGTTGAAACATAATCTTCAAACTCAGATCCAGATTTAGGAGTAAGATAAATGATGGAGGCATCTTGATCCAAAACAGCAAAATCCTCAACAGTATAATCAGCCACAGGAAGCTCTATGTTTTCAGTAAGGTACTGACCATTCATATTGAATAGGTCAATTTTCCGCATATTGTAGATATAATCACCCTCCATATCCTTTATAGATAGGAGAATAAATTTTGGTTCCCCAACATCTGCATGACGAAAATTATGGTTGGTCTCACTAATCGAAAAGGTTATTCCTCCCTTTTCGTTTGGTAACAAATTTGAATCTTGTGAACAAGCGAGCATTGAGGCGGTCAAAAAAATAGCCGAAATTAGGTTAAGTGCAGTTTTACAATTCATGATATGTTATACTTAAAAATACTTATCTATATTAATAACTAAACCCCACTTTTAAAATTATATTTATAATTATATACATTTTTAAACTAATTTATTTTTATTAAGGAGTCCCAATATACCATTCCGACTTCACCCCCACATAAAAACCCACAGGTGTTGGCCCGACCACATTCAGGAAAGGGGAGCCGATGCTTCGCTGTGCAAAATCGTTGTATCGTGCCAAGGTAAACACCAGCCTGATCTGCGGCCTGTCAAATAAACCATCATGACCAATAGGCATAAAAGTAGGCGCAAGGGTCAATTTTGTAACCGATGCGGCAGGATCTGTCCCATTTACCCGACCTTGGTAACTGCCCTCAGCAATCAGGTGTAAATAATTATTAAGGTGAAACATCGTTCGGGCGCCTACAACAAACTCTTCCTTAAAATTGTAAACCTTGGTGCCGAAATAGTTCTCGGCCTGCCCTCGATCATCGAGGGCACTTTCCGCTGCCGCACCACGGCTGCGCATGTATAAGCCATAAATCTCTGAAGAGAATTTTTCAGAATATTCAAGGATTAAGGACTCAACAATCGACAGCGAATAGGCACGGTTGAAATGATTCGCTTCCAGATCTGGAGCACCATAAGTAAAATAGGTCCGCGAGAAGCCGTTATCGCCACCATTGGCAATCCCTCGCGCATACCGAACAGTCAGTGTATTATAGGTCTGCCGTGAACGATTCAGTATATTCCAGCGATGCTTCAATCCGAGTACCCAGCCATTGGCTGATTTCAGCTGATTGGGATTAACCCCCACCGTGTCCGCGTTGTCATCTGCCTCTGCAAGCTGGTGATATTCCGCAAGTGCCTTAAAGGAGTGATCCTCTCCCAGGCTGAAATTTTGCTCTCCAATCAACACCAAACGCTGTCGGAGCTCCAGCACTTGCCCGTTGTTGACCACCCCATTGTAAAAATAATTTGGGCCCGTGTCTGAAGTGTCTCGACTGGCAACATACAAGGCCATCAATTGTGTATTTTTATACTTGATTCCCGCCCCTTGCCCAGTATGGTCATCAAAATTGAAATAATCATTGGTTTGTGAATAAGTCTCGCGGGTGTACCGCCCACCTACCCAGAGCATCAGTGGCAGGTTGGCTATTTCATCTACCTGAATATACGCCTCGGGCAGTGCGAAAGCCAGGCCCGAAAGCTGATTGGTGCTTCCGTAGGTAATGAGCTGCGAGGAGCGAGAATACATCGCGAAAGTCAGGGCAATCTTTATCCTTGTGCGGTCGCCATTCTTTAGGTTAGGCTGAAATTGATAACCTGGAATAAACTCAAAATAATCCCCCTCTTCATTTCTTCCCCCACGGCTTCCCATGCCATTCAAATTGAAATTCGCTCCAGTAGCACGACCGTGATTCACCACCGTATTGATCCCGATACGGCCATACAAACCAACAAAGGCACCATTCTGATAGTTCTTCAGGGAATCGGTATCAACTTCCTGCGCCCATGCCATATTGAAAAAAAACATCGAAAATACTCCTAATATCAATCCTAAAAATTTCGCCATAGCCAATCTATTCTATTCAGTATCATTTAATCCTGCAGCAAGTGTCAGCAAATTCCTACCCTATGGGACAAAGATGCCC
This sequence comes from Persicobacter psychrovividus, assembly GCF_036492425.1. NCBI lineage: Bacteria > Pseudomonadati > Bacteroidota > Cytophagia > Cytophagales > Persicobacteraceae > Persicobacter > Persicobacter psychrovividus. The sequence goes on along the minus strand of NZ_AP025292.1, from coordinate 144,059 downwards.
AGTCCTGAATATTGAAATTTTACAATTTACCAACACTTCAACCTCCACAGGTAAACAAGAATACCTTCAAGATGTTCCCTCTCAGGCACGGATTACAGCCGCTTAGGGCACCATTCAATCAAATGGATTATTTTTACCAATCTCAGCTAAAAAATCCCTCACGAACATTATTGCGTATAATCATCTGTATTATTTAATATAAATTTCATATCAGCTCAGATTTCGCAGCTTAATCCCCTTTAGGATTAAAAATTGATATAAATGACTAACAATCAAGACTAATCATTTGTATTGTCAGTTTTTCTTATTTAAATTACTTTCGTTGTCCAAAAACCGAAACACTCCCATGACGCCATCAACAAAGCCAAATAATCCAAAGTCCTTTAACAACAAAGTATTAGGTGTTTTTTTCGCCATGCTGCTATCCACAGGCCTTATTGCCCTCAGTCAAATACATATCATCAATTCAAAATCTCGGATTGCAACCATATTTCCGACACAGGGGCTTATGCAGGAGACGGCGCTGACGCCTAATTTCCACCTGAATTTTATTGGTATATTCACTGATTTAGTACTTCGCCGATAACCAAAAATGATGCGCGGTACGATCAGCTTGTTGCTGGTTCTATTTTTTCCCTTATTATCTTCTGCCCAAAATCGGTTTGGTTTTTTCTTGGACGACAACACCAAACGGCACAGCCTCCCTTTCGAGTTGCGGAGCAATCTGATTATTGTCAAATTTCAGATCAACGGATTCCTTCCCCTAAATTTTATTATTGATACTGGTGTGCAACACAGCATCCTGACAGATGTGTCTGTTGCGGAGGTACTTGGTCTCACGTATCAGAAAAAAATCACCCTTTATGGTGCCAACAGGACACCCATAACCGCTTACATTTCCACGGGCATTAATCTTGATGCCGGGCAGTTACATTCCCGAAATGGCGCATTGCTGATCCTCGAAAAAGACCCCATGAATTTCTGGGCACTTACAGGCACCATGGTTCACGGAATTATTGGTTATGAATTATTGAGTCGTTTTGTCACGGAAATTAATTACGACCGCAAACTGATCACCTTTCATCGACGGGAACATTTCTCTCCTCCCAAAAAGAGTATTGCCCTTCCTCTTACCATTCGGCACACCAAAGCCCACATTATCGCCGACCTTCGCCTGGAGGAGGAACAACTGAACAGCCTTTCCTTAATGATTGATACTGGCGCAAGCAGTGGGCTGACCCTGGAGCAAGACCACGAAGGCCTGCCATTCAACCCACCCCAAAAGCATATCGACACCGCACTTGGGTTAAGCATCAGCGGACAACTTGAAGGAAGCATGGGCCGCATTGATCATATCAGTCTTCATCAGGAACTGCCGCCACTCAAAGAGGTGGTCACCAATTTTGCTGATGAAAGTTACCTTGAAGACAGCACTTTTGTACTCAGCAGAAACGGCACGATAGGCGGGGAGGTGCTGAAGCGCTATAAGGTATGGCTGGATTACGCTGGAGCAATGGTTTATCTGAAAACAGGCAAATACCATAAAAATCCCTTCAGGCATAACAGGAGTGGGATCGTCCTTCAGCTGATTGACGAGCACGAGCCAAAAATCATTATTCAGAAAGTCATTACTAATTCCCCGGCCGAAAAGGCAGGGCTAATGGCGGGCGACCAACTGCTGCGGGTCAATCATTTTAAAGCCGTGGAAGCCAACATGGGCAACATCTCCACGCTATTCAAATCTATGCGAAAACGGCAGAAAGTCAAAATTGTGTACCGCAGAGACGGCCATCGAACCAAAGTCAAATTTCAGTTAAAAGACCTGATTTAGGCTCAGTCTATTTAGTGGGCATTCACAACAGGCTACTTCCGCCAATATTTTGAAAATCCCTGCATAAAAAAAATGAGGCATAAAAAAACTCCTGAATCATCTTCAGGAGTTTTGTGACCTCGCCAGGATTCAAACCTGGAACCTCTTGAGCCGTAATCAAGTGCTCTATTCAGTTGAGCTACGAAGCCGATTCATTAGCTTTTATACACCGCCAATAAGTGTTTGTGACCTCGCCAGGATTCAAACCTGGAACCTCTTGAGCCGTAATCAAGTGCTCTATTCAGTTGAGCTACGAAGCCGGTTCATTAGCTTTTATACACCGCTAATAAGTGTTTGTGACCTCGCCAGGATTCAAACCTGGAACCTCTTGAGCCGTAATCAAGTGCTCTATTCAGTTGAGCTACGAAGCCGGTTCATTAGCTTTTATACACCGCTAATAAGTGTTTGTGACCTCGCCAGGATTCAAACCTGGAACCTCTTGAGCCGTAATCAAGTGCTCTATTCAGTTGAGCTACGAAGCCAGTTCATTAGCTTTTATACACCGCCAATAAGTGTTTGTGACCTCGCCAGGATTCAAACCTGGAACCTCTTGAGCCGTAATCAAGTGCTCTATTCAGTTGAGCTACGAAGCCGGTTCATTAGCTTTTATACACCGCTAATAAGTGTTTGTGACCTCGCCAGGATTCAAACCTGGAACCTCTTGAGCCGTAATCAAGTGCTCTATTCAGTTGAGCTACGAAGCCAGTTCATTAGCTTTTATACACCGCCAATAAGTGTTTGTGACCTCGCCAGGATTCAAACCTGGAACCTCTTGAGCCGTAATCAAGTGCTCTATTCAGTTGAGCTACGAAGCCAAAATTGTTTTGCAATCACAGAAAAAAATAGGGTCTCGAAAGCCCCCTTTTCAAAATTGCTTTGCAAAGGTAGTATTCCTTTTTTCTTTTACAAACCCTTTATTTAAAAAAAGCGCCTGCAAGAGCCTTAATTATGCTTTTTTAATATCTGAAGTCAATAAATTCATAAATAATATCATCCTGCCCTAAATTATCTTTGGAAAGATAAGCAGAAACCCACCAACACAAGGCGTACCGCAGCTAAGGATGCCATCACAAAAAAGAAAAAAATCCCCTTTACCGATCGCCATCAAAATTCATAACAACAGAAGCCCCCTTTGTATAATTATGCGATCTTTTGATGCCCAAACGCCATTTTTACGCTAAAAAACATCACATACCATCAAAAAAAAGCGCTATAAATGTAACCTTGAGTAAATCCGCCACATTGAATCAGAATCCATAAATTGCCTACCCGTTTACACGGTTTTTGATTGATAAATAATGAAGCTAAATTTGGTTAGAGGCTGTTACAACAGTCTTACAATCATGACCGAAACATATAGAAATCAGGCTGATGGACAAATACTCCTACATCGCTAATGCACACGGTGACTACATCGACGAACTGTATGCTCAGTACCAACAAAACCCACAATCTGTGGATGAGAGTTGGCAAAAATTTTTTGAAGGATTTGAGTTTTCTTCGCATTACCAAAACGAAGAAACCCCTTCCCCTGACTTTCAGCAGAAAGTAGGAGCGGACACCAATACCGATTCTCACGCATATAAAGAAATTTGCGTCCGAAACCTTATTTATGCCTTCCGTACCCGTGCACACCTAAAAACAAAAACCAACCCTGTACGTGAACGCCGCTACTGGAAAGCGTATCTGGATCCAACAGAATTTGGACTCACAGATGCCGACGGTGAAACGACCTTTGAAGCTGGAAAGGAAATCGGACTGGAAAACGGTACGCTTAATCAGATTATCGACAAACTGAAAGCCATTTACTCTCACCACATTGGGTTTGAGTTTATGTACATCCGTGAGCCTGAAATTCAACAGTGGTTTAAAGATACAGTGGAAGATTACGCCATCCACAAATCCTTTGACTACGACCAAAAATGCCATATCCTTGGTAAACTCAATGAGGCGGTCGTGTTCGAGAATTTCCTCCACACCAAATATATCGGGCAGAAACGCTTCTCCCTTGAAGGAGGGGAAACAACCATTCCTGCACTTGACGCCATGATTCACCATGGTGCTGCTTTAGGTGCGGAAGAGTTTGTTATCGGTATGGCTCACCGTGGCCGACTGAACGTACTGGCCAATATCATGGGTAAAACCTATGAGCAAATATTCAACGAATTTGAAGGAAACACCCCTTCAGATTCCACCATGGGAGACGGTGACGTAAAATATCACCTCGGCTATTCCTCTGATATTGTTGCACGAACAGGCGAAAAAGTAAAGCTGAACCTGACGCCAAACCCTTCACACCTGGAGGCGGTAAATCCTGTAGTGCAGGGAAATACCCGTGCAAAAATTGATTACCTTTACGAGAACGATTACCATAAAATTGTTCCCGTTCTCATTCATGGTGATGCCGCCATTGCAGGGCAGGGCATCATGTATGAAATCACGCAAATGGCCAAACTGCACGGTTTCAATACTGGTGGTACCATCCATTTTGTGATCAACAACCAGATTGGTTTCACGACCAACTACCACGATGCGCGATCAAGTATTTACTGTACCGATATCGCTAAAGTAACGGATTGCCCCGTTATGCACGTGAATGGCGATGACCCTGAAGCGGTGGTACATGCCATGGAGATTGCCATTGAGTATCGTCAGAAATTTAATCGCGATGTTTATATCGACATGGTTTGCTACCGTCGCCATGGACATAATGAGTCGGATGAGCCGAAATTCACCCAGCCACAGCTTTACAAAAAAATTGCCAAGCACCCGAACCCAAGAGAGGTTTACTCCAAATACCTTTCGGAGCGCGGGGAAATGGATGCCAAAGTAGCGCAGGAAATGGACAAGCAGTTCCGCCAGCTGTTGCAGGATCGCCTCAACCTGGTGAAGCAAAGCCCGCTGCCTTATAAGCTGCAACCGCTCGAAAGACAATGGCAAGCTTTGCGGAAATCCAAGGGCGAGGACTTTGACTACTCGCCAATTACAGGGATTGATGAACTGAAAATCAATCAGGTGGCTACCGCGCTCACCACCGTACCAGAAGGGTTTAAGGTTTTGCGCCAGATCGAAAAGCTGATCAAGGAGCGTAAAAATATGTTCTTCGAGGAGCAGAAACTCAACTGGGCCGCTGGCGAGTTACTGGCTTATGGTTCAATGCTGATTGAAGGAAAAAAGGTACGCCTGACAGGTCAGGACGTTATTCGTGGAACCTTCTCGCACCGCCATGCTGCATTGTTCGATTCTGAAACCAACGAGAAATACAACTCGCTGAACCACATCGACGAAAAGCAGGAGCATTTCAGCAACTACAACTCATTGCTTTCAGAATATGCCGTGCTCGGTTTTGAGTATGGTTACTCCACTGCCAACCCTAATGCATTAACCATCTGGGAAGCACAATTCGGCGATTTCGCCAATGGTGCTCAGGTAATGATTGATCAGTTTATCTGTTCGTCAGAAACAAAATGGAACTCCATGAGTGCCCTCGTGATGCTGTTGCCTCACGGTTACGAAGGTCAGGGGCCAGAGCACTCTTCAGCACGACTGGAACGCTTCCTGCAAATTTCTGCCAACCAAAACTGGATCATCACCAACATCACCACGCCAGCGAACTTCTTCCATGCTATGCGTCGCCAGCTTACCTGGGATTTCAGAAAGCCATTAGTGAATATGTCACCGAAATCATTGTTGCGACACCCTGAGGTGGTTTCGCCCATCAGTGATTTCACGGAGAAAACTTCCTTCCAGGAAATAATTGACGACCCTAAGGCAGGACCAAGAAAAACCAAGCGAGTGGTGTTCTGTTCTGGGAAAGTTTATTACGACCTGCTGGAAAAACAACGCAACGACAAGCGTGAGGACGTCGCACTGGTAAGGGTGGAGCAAATTCACCCATTCCCAACAAAGCAAGTGGAAGACTTGCTCGACAAATACAAAAAAGCCGAAGTGGTATGGGTTCAGGAAGAACCGAAAAACATGGGTGCCTGGTGGTTTATCCGTGAGAACTTCCCTGAAAGCAGAAACATCCGCTGTATCTCGAGAAACACCTCCACATCGCCAGCAACAGGTTACGCCAAGTTGCATGCGAAAAATCAAGCAATCATCGTCGAAACCACTTTCGACCTAAAATAATCAATCTAAAAAAAGGGGCGTCAGGCCTCTTTTCCAAAAACATTCCAACATAAGAAATTATGAGCCTTGAAGTAACAGTCCCTAATGTTGGGGAATCAATCAGTGAAGTTACCATTGCACAATGGTTGAAAAGTGACGGTGATGTGGTAGAAATGGACGAGGTCATCTGCGAGATGGAATCCGACAAAGCCACTTTTGAACTTACCGCCGAAGCAGGCGGAAAGCTGAGCATTGTCGCTGAAGAAGGGGAAACCCTTGAAATCGGTGGTCTGGTATGTAAGATCGACGAATCTGCCGCAGGCGAAGGATCTGCCGATACCAGCAAAGAAGAAAATACCGACAGTCAGGCACAAAGCCAAAACGACAATGGCGGTAATGAGCAGGAGCACAAAAGTAGCGATAGTAGCGAAGGGGAAGTTGTTGAAATGAACGTTCCTACCGTTGGGGAATCCATCACTGAGGTGGTGATTGCCTCCTGGCTGAAAAGCACGGGCGATCAGGTGGAGATGGATGAAGTCATTGCCGAAATTGAATCCGACAAAGCGACTTTCGAACTCACTGCCGAAGCCACAGGCGTACTTGAAACCATTGCCGAGGAAGGCGACACCCTGAACATCGGTGCGCCACTGTGTAAAATCACTAAAAACGCAGGAGGCTCCTCCGCTTCCTCGACACAGACAGCAGCAAAAGAGGACGAAACACCAAACCCAATGCCAGCGGCGAACAATGACAGCTACGCCTCTGGTCACAGCTCTCCTGCTGCTGCAAAAATATTGGCTGAAAAAGGAATTAAGGCTGAAAATGTTAATGGAACTGGTAAGGATGGCCGCATCACCAAAGAAGATGCCCTCAATGCCAAAGCCTCCACAGCGCCTAAAGCACCTCAGAAAAGTGCGGAAAAATCAGCACCTTCCCCAAGTCTTAAAGTCGAAGGCCGCGGGCAGGAACGCAAGCGCATGACGCCTTTGCGCAAAACCATTGCCAAACGACTGGTACAGGTGAAAAATGAAACGGCGATGCTGACCACCTTCAATGAGGTGAACATGCAGCCGATCATGGATCTTCGTAAAAAGTACAAAGAATCTTTCAAGAAGAAATATGAGGTCAATCTCGGCTTCATGTCTTTCTTCACCAAAGCCTGTTGCCTGGCCCTTCAAGAATTCCCTGCAGTAAATGCACAGATCGACGGAGATGAGATGGTGTATAATGAATTCTGCGATATTTCCATTGCTGTTTCTGCTCCTAAAGGCCTGGTGGTGCCCGTGATCAGAAATGCCGAGGAGATGTCTTTTGATACCATCGAAAAAACCATCGTTGAACTGGCCACAAAAGCCAAAAACAATAAACTTTCCATTGATGAAATGACTGGTGGAACATTCACCATCACCAACGGGGGAATCTTCGGATCCATGCTCTCCACGCCAATCATCAATGCTCCACAGTCGGCAATTTTAGGAATGCACAACATCGTTGAGCGCCCAATGGCGGTGAATGGCGAAGTGAAAATTCTGCCGATTATGTATGTCGCACTAAGCTACGACCACCGCATTATCGACGGCCGAGAATCGGTAGGCTTCCTCGTTCGCGTGAAAGAACTACTTGAAGATCCTTCGCGCCTGTTGTTGGGAATTTAAAGTGTTGGTTTTAAGGCCATGATTACCCTGATTAAAAGGATTGACTTGATTTATTTTAAATGAAAAAAGTAATCTGTGAAAATCTGTGTACTCTGTGGACAAAAAAGAAAACCACTCTTCACAACATCCCGCTACGATCCCCAAAACCGAAAGCATCCGCTTTCAACAAATAGTCCTCAGGGCATGCCCTGAGGCTACATCATCACACCATCACCACGAAAATTCCAAAACAATGAAATACGACATCACCATCATCGGATCAGGTCCTGGCGGCTACGTAGCAGCCATTCGCTGTGCACAGCTGGGCATGAAAACCGCCCTTGTTGAAAAATACAGCACCCTCGGCGGCACCTGTCTGAATGTCGGGTGTATCCCTTCCAAAGCCCTGCTGGATTCTTCGGAGCATTACCACAATGCCCACAAACGATTCGAGGAGCATGGGATCAAAATCAATGATCTTGGCGTAGATATGCCACAGATGATCAAAAGAAAGGATAGCGTTGTAAGCCAAACTACCGCAGGCATCGACTACCTGATGAAGAAAAACAAGATTGATGTACACCACGGACTGGGAAGCTTTCAGGATAAAAACACCATCAAGGTCCTCAATGATAAAGGAGAAGTGAATACCTTCACTTCAGCAAAAACCATTATTGCCACAGGTTCCAAACCTGCCAACCTGCCTTTTATCGAACTCGACAAAGAGCGGGTGATCACCTCTACAGAGGCCCTGAACTTGCAAAAAGTGCCCGATCACCTCATTATTATTGGTGGAGGGGTTATTGGCCTGGAGCTCGGTTCAGTATATGCCCGATTAGGCGCAAAAGTATCTGTGATTGAGTATATGGACAATATTATCCCGACCATGGACCGCACCATGGGTAAAGACCTCCAGCGTTCACTGAAAAAGATCGGCGTAAAATTCTACCTCCAACATAAGGTTACTGGGGTAAGCCGTTCGGAAGATCAGGTAACCGTTACAGCGGAAGATAAAAAAGGACAAACCGTGGAATTCCTCGGCGATTATTGCATGGTGGCTATTGGCCGTAAAGCCTATACTGAAGGGCTTGGGCTTGAAAATGTGGGCATCACGACAGACAAACAGGGCAGGGTGGAAGTGAACGAACACTTGCAAACTTCACAAGACAACATCTTTGCCATCGGAGATGTGATCAAAGGTGCCATGCTTGCTCACAAAGCGGAAGAAGAAGGCGTTTACGTCGCCGAATATGCCGCTGGACAAAAGCCACACATCAATTACAACTTAATTCCTGGGGTGGTTTACACTTGGCCTGAGGTGGCTTCGGTAGGTTATACCGAAGAGCAGCTGAAAGAAAAAGGAACTGCTTATAAAACTGGAGCATTCCCTTTCAAAGCCCTCGGGCGCGCAAGAGCCTCCATGGATATCGAAGGACAGGTGAAAGTACTTGCTGACAAACAGACGGATGAATTGCTCGGTGTACACATCATCGGGCCCCGAGCGGCAGACATGATCGCTGAAGCCGTTATTGCCATGGAGTACCGTGCCTCTGCAGAAGATATCGCACGGATGTCGCACGCACACCCCACCTATACCGAGGCCATGAAAGAGGCCTGCCTTGCTGCAACGGAAGACCGCGCATTGCATGTTTAGAAAAAATAGATAAATATACCTAAAAAAAGACAGGCCTTCGCCTGTCTTTTTTTTGCGCTGAAACGACTAAAAACACTTGTCAGACTGTTCTTGAAAAAATCAAATCAGGCCTTATCATTTTTATTACTTACACATCATTGTGAAACACTTACAGCCCATAAACAATATACTCATCCTCAAAAAATTCAAACCCATCTATAATAAAAGAGGTTTAAATTGTATAGAATTCAACAATTATTATTTCGTTTTTTATTGTTTGTCAAAATAAAATTAAGACCAAACCCCTATTTACACAAAGCGCATCAAATTTGAATATCACATCAAAACAGCTAAATAATTGATATATTCAAAATAAATAAGTTAATTGCTTTCGGATTAAGCAATAAAACAACTTAGCTTAGACAGAACAGATATGAGTACTTCCCCCCATTATAGAGTACACGAAGAACCCATCAGACCTGCGCAGTATAACAACACTGCCAAGTTCGAAACGAAGAGGATCACGGTTCGCCCGTTGAACCTGCAGGACCTCCCTGCCTTCAGTAAACTGTTATCCCAAAATCAGGTAACCCAGTACACTATTGGCAAACCCCTGAACAAGCAAGAGAGTAGCGCATTACTTCAGCAAATTATCGACAATTATAATAAGCCCTATAATGACCATTGGGTATGGGCGGCGGTCGATATCAAAAATCAGCAATTTTTGGGTACCTGCTCCATTGTCAAAAACGCCAAGGAGGAAGAGGTGATCAGTATGCGACTTGATCCAGAAGTGTGGGGGAAAGGTTATGGTTTTGAGTTGGCCAAGGGACTTACCCGATATGCAGTCAAAACATTGAGGTTCAAAACTGTTAAAGCTTATATCGATCAGCAAGATGCTGCGGGGGCCATGATCCTGATGTGTTGTGGATTTAAGCAGGAAGCATCTGAAAGCAACAGCCGCAACCGAACCAATCATATTTACACCTTCCGTAAATGCTAAAGGTATTCCAAAAGGGATTATAAGAGCGCTTCTGCATGTAAATAACGCATGATATTTCTATAAGAACCATTTCTCCAAAATAATGAAAAGTGATCGCAGGTTTGCGATGGGTGATATCCAATTTACGAAACAAAAAAATCTGTGGAAATCTGCGTAATCTGTGGACAATATAGAAACATACAACAAGAGCGTATTGTAAACTTAAAGCGCTTCTGCCTGCAAATAACGCAGGATATTTCTATGAGAACCATTTCTCTAAAATAATGAAAAGTGATCGCAGGTTTGCGATGGCCGATATCCAATTTACGAAATAAAAAAATCTGTGGAAATCTGCGTAATCTGTGGACAATATAAAACCATACAACAAGAGCGTATTTAAAACTTAAAATTCGTAACGAATATTTCGAGTATTGGAGATGTAATTCAAAATCACTTTCATTCATCTGAATTTTCCATCAGCTCTAAGTCTTTCAACACGCGCTAAGCCCAAATACACGATTTAATTTCTTTTCCTCTTTTTTCACGGATGAACGTAACCTTTTACGGACGCTTGGGGTATACTCAATAGTAATTATATCGCACACGACATAAACCAAAAGATAATGAGTATTCAAAAACTATATACCGCACAAGCAGAAGCCACAGGCGGACGAGATGGAAAAGTAACCACCCCAGACGGAGCCATAGATCGCCAGCTGAGCATGCCTAAGAGTCTTGGCGGAGAGGAAAAAGCAGGAGCTACCAACCCCGAGCAATTATTTGCAGCGGGCTATGCGGCTTGTTTCAACAGCGCCCTGAATTTGGTCATCAACAATAAAAAAGTAAAAACAGGAACCACTGCCGTGAAAGCAGAAGTGGCTATTGGAAAAGATGCCGACGGCTTTGGTCTGGCAGTAGATATTCATGCCATCATTCCTGAAGTAAGCGAAGAAGAAGCCAAAGCACTCGCTGATGCCGCACATCAGGTATGCCCTTATTCCAAAGCAACAAAAGGCAATATTGAAGTTAATATCTCCGCTTCAAATGCATGATATAACACCTCTTTCTTAACCCGAAATTAAAGCACAAATTTGACCGTTTGTGCTTTTTTGTTTTACTTCCTGCATGACCATCCGAACCATCACCCCCAACGACAATCCCCTGATCGCCCAAATTATCCGGTCGGCATTAGAAGAGTACGGCGAGAACAAAGAGGGAACCATTTATTTCGACCCCATGCTCGACCAAATGAGCGCACATTACCAAACAGCCTCCTCACGCTATTTCATTATTGAAGATAAAGGACTGATTATTGGAGGTGCGGGCATTGCCCCACTTAAGGGCGCGGGCTCCCCAACTGAAACCTGCGAACTCCAGCGGATGTTCCTTAGTGCACAAGCCCGTGGCAAGGGATACGGCAAGCTTCTGATGAATAAGTGCCTCGATTTTGCACAAAAAAAAGGCTTTAAACAGGTTTATCTCGAAACGCTGCCAAGCCTTGAAAGTGCCGTTGGATTATATAAAAAGACCGGATTTAAAACCATAGAAACACCGATGGGAAACACCGGACACCGTGCCTGTGATTTGCCCATGTTGCTTCAGCTATCGGCACTCAAGCAACATTAAAGCGGTGAAGCTTTTTTTAAAACGGGCGGCCCAAAATCCTAATAATGTCTTTTCTCTTTTTTCTGTTTTTTACGCGCCAGCTTTCGGCGTTGATCCACAAATGGGAAACGTTCACGGGCATTATCAAACTGGAACATATACGCCAGCTGAATCCCCAGATACATATTCAGGGTCCCTAAAGGCGCTGAAGGATAATCTGGGTTGATGATATTTTTCAGCCCCATACTGAACACCCCCGTAAGTTCGAGTGAATTTGGACCAAAGGATTGCAGCAAACCCAACTCGGCACGAATGCCAAGGTCAAAACGATTGTCCCTGAAATCATCATAGTCCAATGGCCCCTCACTGATGATATCCCCCGAACTTCGGCTCACCAGCTGTTGTGTGTTACTGAGCTGATAAGCAAAATAAGGCCCCAGGTTCAATACCACCTTGGTCGATCCTTTAAAAAAGTAAAAGCTCGACATCAATGGCACCTCAAGGTAGGTATAGCTCGCTGCCTGCAAAGTGTCTTGTGTACTTGATGCCGGAAGCCGCTGAATAAACCCCTTTTTGGTAAAATCCAGCCCCGTTTGCAAGCCGGCGTGGGGTCCTGTGTATATTCTGTAAAAGGCGCCCCCCGAATAGGCCGGGGTAAAAGCCGTAAAGAAATTTGCATTATTGATATTATTCTGAAAATTCACCGTCGATACGCCGCCACTGCCTCGTACACCGATGAACTGCTGCGCCTTCGCCTGTGCAACAAGCATCAGCAACAACGAAAGCAAAAAGTATTTATAAAATCTCATAGCCAAATGGTTAAACAGCGATAAATTTAAGATATTTTTGACAGACAAACGCGAAAAGCTTTTTGGAATGGGTTCGCCCTTGCTAAAATTTTTCTTTATGATTAGAAAACTATTCCTTTTTATTGGCCTGATCTTGAGTTGTTCCGCTTGCAAAAAAACGCAAGAAGAATACGCCATGTTCAATGTCGGCTACTTCACGATATACCCAAGTGCAGTCATTGGTCAAAATTACAGTGCCAAAACTACACAAACAGGATTACGCACCAACTATTATCAACGGGAAAAAAATATCATTCCCAAAAATATCAAGTACACTTTCACCGTCAATGGGAAAAATATTGAATTCCCCTCAAGTGAGTACCATCAGTATCATACCAAAGCACAGGCGCATGGGCACCTGGACTGCCCCATGGTGGTGTTCGGAAAGCATGCCCCCGACACCAGTCTAAAAATTAAAGCAAATACACAAGCCAACAAAGCACTGACCGCCATTAGTTTCAAGCTGGACTTTTCGCCGGTTTTGCAGGAGATCAAACGGCAGGGCTATTGCCAGTTTGGGGAGGATGTGATCTATAAAGATGAACTGCAGGACATTGCCCTGCTGACCAATATCCCACAGGGAATGATCCTTAATCAGCCCATCGAGGGGACACAGCAATATTTGCTTGAAGCGACCGATCAGGAGGGGATCTATCAACTGACCCTGCAGATCAGGAACCGAAAAGAGTTTACCGCCAACCAATGGAAGCCCTCGGGCCGGGCGAATTACTTCTATCCGGAGTTACTTTCAAATGTGACCATCCTGGAGCGCAACTATCAGCTCGCCATTGATTATGTGAACGATTACTTTCACCATTCAGCATGGGCAACACAATCACAGACGATCAATGAAGAGTCAAACATGACTTTTGCGACCATGCTTGCCCTGGGAATCCTTGACCCTGAGACCGTCAAGACCAACCTGACCGCACAGATTACCCAAAACCGAATTACCAATTACGATAAACATTTTGGCGGCTGGCCTATTTCTTCGGAGCACGTGCTTTGGGGTATTTCTGCCTGGCAGCTATATCTGGTAACCGGCGACCGGGAGTGGCTGGAGTTTATTTATCCTATTCTTCAGGAAACCGTTGAGCAGGACATCATCACGCTGATGGATCACCATACTGGCCTGATCAAAGGCGCTAATATTGGCGTGGGTGCCAGCCTGTCGAATTACCCGAAATGGATGCAGCCCACCGACATTTTCAACAGTCAGCACCTCAGTACCAATACCATTCATTACCAACTTTTCAGTATTCTCGCGCAGGCCTCCGACCTGCTCGGCAAAGAGAGCGACCGCTACCGGAAATACCAACAGCAGCTTAAACTGGCGATTAATAAAAACCTGTGGAATGAGAATGTCGGATATTACTCCTCTTATGTTTATGGCCCCTCAAACCTTTATAAGTTCAACAGAATAGATTATTTCGGCGAAGCCATGACCACCCTCAATGGCATTACGAGTAAGCGGCAGGCCAAATTGCTTTACCAGAATGTTCCCCTGGCACCTTTTGGCATTCCGGCCTATTGCCCTTTGGCCAATAACATTTCAGACGATCAGGCGCACATTCTCCCACTGATACAAACTTTATGGATCTGGGGGGCAAGTGAAAATAGTAATGAGGAAGCCGCAAGGTTTGGCATCGGTAGCCTGCTGCGCGCCAACTCCCTGAGCTTACAAACTCCGGCAAGTGTAAACGCCTCCACGGGCACGATCAACTATATCAACGCCACTCCTGAAGAAAAACTCTGGAGTGCCTGTGCCACGCTCGGTCTATATTACCGCGTACTGATGGGCATGGACTTCCGGGAATCGGGGCTGCACTTTGCGCCGAAGATTCCGGGCAGTTTTGGCAGCGAGTTACACCTGAAAAACTTTAAATACAGAAACAGCCTGCTCGATATTCAGATCAGTGGGCACGGTCAGCACATTAAATCTTTCAGCATTGATAATGTTGCCAAAAGTACCCACAGCATTCCCAACAATATCAAAGGGAAACATCAGGTGAAGATCGTTATGACCAACACACCATGGCCGGCTTCTGAAGTAGATTTATTACCTATGGTGAAAATGCTCAAGAGCCCGATGGCAAAAATAGATGGCAATACCCTCCATTGGGATCAGCAGAAAAATGCCATTGCCTACAATGTGCTACGCAATGGGCTCCCGTATGCGTATGTTGCTGATGAGCATAACTTCAAGCTCATCCCCAACGACCATGCCCAGTACAGCGTGCAGGGGATTGATTCCCTGGGCTTCACCTCCTACATTTCAAAGCCTTTGCTTCCGGAATCTAACACCCTTTTGGTACCGGCTTCCAATGTTACTTATCACAAAAGTGCAGATGTTAAAGGACTGAAACCTATCGGTTATTTTACCCTGAAGGGAGAAGACCGCAGCATGGTGAACTTTCAGATCAACCTAAAGCATGAAGGCAACTATTTTATTGATTTCCATTACAGTAACGGCCAGCAGCCCGATAAAGCGCAGGGGGCGTGTGTTTCGCGAAGCCTAAGTATTTCCGGTATTTATCAGGGGGTGGTTGTGATGCCCTCGAGAGGAAAAGGGGAGTGGTCGAACTGGGGATATAGCAACAAGACCCTGATCCGCCTGCCCAAAGGGAGATCAACCATTTCTCTCAGCCTCGAATCTTTTAACGATGGCTGGCGACAGGAAAACAACAAGGCACTGATCGACTATATGCGCATTACGGCCGAATAAACAAAAAAGGTGATCCTCCTCTGTACTTGGGAGCATCACCTTTTTTTATTTTATTGTACAAAGCGTTTCAGCTTCCAACAGCTAATTTAAGCACTTTCGCTGCTGGCTTCATTTTTATTTTTCATGATAATCTGCGGACGGTGATACACTACGGAATCCTTCTGCACCGAGCTCGTCAGCCAGACGTTACCGCCAATCGTGCTATTCTCACCAATAATCGTATGGCCACCAAGAATCGTCGCCCCAGCATAAACCACCACATGGTCATGCAATGTAGGGTGCCGCTTTGTTTCCGCCATGCTTTTGTCCACACTCAGCGCTCCGAGGGTTACCCCCTGGTACAGCTTCACGTGATCACCAATTTCTGTCGTTTCCCCAATCACAATACCCGTCCCGTGATCAATGCAAAAATAGGCGCCAATCTTAGCTCCTGGGTGGATGTCGATCCCCGTATGGCTGTGCGCATTTTCACTGATGATGCGTGGCAAAAGAGGAATATCCAGCAAATACAACTCGTGGGCAAAACGGTGACTGAAAATCGCCTTGAAGCCTGGGTAGGTACGAATCACCTGATCGACACCAGAGGCCGCAGGGTCACCTTCACAAATCGCTTCAGCATCCTTTTTCAGGCAAGCATGAATCTGAGGGAATTTTTCAAAAATCTGGTGCGTAAGTTTTTCAGGGTCATCGCGCAACTCTTTCCGCATTCCCACCAGAATATTGAGCATCTTGGCATAAAGCACCTGATACTGCGCCTCTAACTGCGCAGGAGACACAATACAGCTTTCTGAAAGCTGTGGAAACAGGAACTCCCTCACCTTTTCCAGCAAGTCACATACCGAAGAACGGTAAGGCATCGGTGGTGTTGATTGGTGGTAGGCAAACAGCTTGTTTATAAATTCCTTATCCATAGTCATAATCCCATTAAGTCTTTTTTTTATTCAGTACGTAGAAGGCCACTGACTGCTCATTTGATTAATACTGAACAATCAAAGGTAAGATTTATTCTCTTCCCTTAAAAACAGTAACCGCAAAATGCCGCTACTCTGTACAATTTTGGCAAGCCGTAATACACGCAATAATCCTCAAATTAAGATAATACCGCATTGCTGTAAGGAAAGCAATAAAATAATCACTTATTAAATAAAAATATTAATATATTTTAAATAAATTAGTATAATTATGCTTTTAATGATTGATCAATAACCCATTACTTGTTAATGAATTAACAAGTCTTTACAACCAGTAAGCACACCATTTAAACTACAAAGGCTATCAACATTAACCAAATGAAGAAAATCCTCCTTTTCCTCCTTATTTTAGGTAACGCCCACTTTGCCGCAGCACAAAACTCCACCATTGAAAAAGCTGAAAGAGCCTACGATGCTGGAAAATATGCCGCAGCAGTACCACTATATGAAAAAGCCCTGAAAGCCAATTTCGACCCCTTCACCGCTTTCGAGCTTGCGGAGTGCTATATCGGGATGGGAGATCACGACAAGGCCACTGCCATGTTTGAAAAACTCATCAGCGACTACCGTGAAGACCTTCCCTTGGTGCGCTATGATTATGCCGTTGTACTGAAGCAAATGGGAAAATACGAACAGGCCGTCAGTGCTTTCGATACTTTTATTGAAGAGGCAAAAACGATCCGTGGACGGATTAAAGGAGATGCAAAAACACTGATCATCAAAGCTGAAGAGGAAGTCAAGGGCTGTGAACTCGCCCTGAACGACCCCTACCAGCCTTCTGAAAATGACGGTTTCCGCCTTGCGACTGAATTCCCCACTTCAAAGAAATACTTTGCAGGAACTTACCTGCCACAACAAAAACAACTGTGGCTGGCAAGTGTCGAGCGTACGGGCCGAGGCGCTTTTGAAAGATTCACCCAAAATAGCGATACCCAACAGTGGGAACCCTACCTCAACACCACCGACGGGATGAAAAACCTCACGTCCACCAATCAGGAGGAAAGTGCCATCATCAGCCCCGATGGCAACACCCTGTATTTTGTCAGAAGTTCATTGAACTACCCCGCACAGCTATACTTTTCTACCCGAAAAAATGGCCGATGGGGCAGGGCACAGGTATTGGAAGACCGCGTGAACGATCCCTACTTTGATAACATCACACCTGCACTTTCTGCCACTGGCGACACCCTGTATTTCAGCTCCGACCGCCCACATGGCAAAGGAGGATTCGATATCTGGTACAGTGTAAAAAACAGCAAAGGGGAGTGGAAAAAGGCCATCAACTTTGAGGAGGTCAATTCCTCTTCCGATGAACTTGCTCCCGTATTTGACCACCGCACCAACACCATGTACTTTACCAGCGACGGCCATTCCAACTATGGTGGTTATGATATTTTCAAATATGATGCTTCACGGAATGAAGTCGTCAACCTCGGTGCGCCTTTTAATACCCATGCCGACGACGGTTACCTTGTGCTTACCGACCACCAAATGCTTTGGAGTTCCAAAAGGGGCCAAAATGGTTATCAGGTGTATGAACAGACCATCGATCAGGCTGCCGTGGTGGCACAATCCACCATCGATAAAATTCAGCAGATTAACAGCGATCAACAAAAACTTTCTTTTAATACCAACCTGGATGCGAAAGCCTCCACCGAGGTACTGACCGCAAGCGTGTCCGTTGCTGCACCCGAAGAAAGCAAAGCACCAACAGCACCCAAAGCCCCAAAAGCGCTGAATTACGAGGAAAAAGAAAAACAGGCAGAGCATTATTATGCTGATCTTGAACATCAGCAAAAAAACAAAGTAGAGCGCATCATTGCTGTCATGTGGCTGAATATGTACCTCACGCTTGCCCCTGAACTAAAAGCAAAACTCAATGAAGATTATCATGCTTTAAATCAGGAGCAGAAAAAAACCATCAAAACGCTCGGCAGGTATTACTACGCAAAGTCGTTCACCCAACGCGCTACTTTAGCACAAAAGGAATACAATTTCTGTAAAGAAAATACCGATAAAACCGCCGACCAATGGCGCAGAATCATCATTTACAGGGCTTTCCGCCACGACAAAGAAGGCATGGCCAAAATGTCGCAACTCGACTGGGAATACCTGAAATCTCGCCCTGAAGAGGAAGTCAACCAAATGAAATTTATTGCCAAAAACCTGCGATCAACTGATAAAGTAAAGGTGAAATCCAAATCTGAAAGCAGTAAATAAGCCATCAAGGTGCGCTTTTGATTTTAAAGCGTAACCCATCATCACTAACTTAAAGCGCCTGAAATAGGCGCTTTTTTCATGCCCGCTTCCCAACAGGCATACCCCCTTGGTGCTCCTGCAAAGTAATATTACAGTTCCTGCGCCCTGCTTTTTCAAAATCCCCACTGAATTGTTACCTTTGCAGACGATTTTAGCCGTTGAACAACAGCGGCCTAATCAGGTTTTGACATAAATAATCATTCCTCTATAAATGGAAAAAGAAGTAAGAGTTCGTTTCGCCCCCTCACCAACGGGAGCCCTTCATATCGGTGGTGTCCGCACTGCCCTTTTCAATTACCTGTTCGCACGCAAAAATGGTGGTAAATTCCTTTTAAGATTGGAAGATACCGACCAGAGCCGTTTCGTCGAAGGTGCTGAAGCCTACATCCTTGAAGCCCTCAACTGGTTGGGCATGGAAGTAGATGAAGGTGTTGGCGCAAAAGAGGCTGGGGAGCACGGCCCTTACGTTCAGTCACAACGCAAAGACATCTATCAAAAATATGTGCAGCAACTGATCGACCAGGACAAAGCATACTACGCTTTCGATACCCCTGAGGAGCTCGATGCAATGCGCCAAAGATTGATGGAAGCTAAAGTGGCACAACCACAATACAACTCCATCACCCGTTCATCAATGAAAAACTCTTTGACACTTTCTGCCGAGGAGGTCAAAGCAAAAATGGATGCCGGTGAGCCTTATGTGGTACGTTTGAAAGTACCACAAAAAGAGGAAGTACGCCTGAAAGACATGGTTCGAGGATGGGTAAAAGTGATGTCTATCGATATTGATGACAAAGTTTTGCTGAAATCTGACGGTATGCCGACTTACCACCTGGCCAATGTAGTGGATGATCATCTGATGAAAATCACCCACGTCATTCGTGGTGAAGAGTGGTTGCCTTCAGCGCCATGCCACGTTTTGCTATATGAATTTTTGGGATGGGAAGACAGCATGCCTGAATTCGCTCACTTGCCGCTAATCCTCAAGCCTGACGGTAACGGTAAATTATCGAAGCGTGATGCCGACAAAAAAGGTTACCCAGTATTCCCATTGGACTGGAACGACCCACGCTCTGGCGAAACGTCTATGGGCTTCCGTGAGCAAGGTTATTTGCCTGAAGCCATGACCAACTTTTTGGCATTGCTGGGCTGGTCGCCAGGAAACGACGAAGAGATGTTCTCTTTGGAGGATCTTTGCGAACGATTCTCAATTGAGCGTGTAGGTAAGGCAGGAACCAAATTCGACATCCAGAAAGCACAGTGGTTTAATCAGCAATACCTGAAAAACCGCTCTGCAGAAGACCTAACCGCTTTTGTATTGGCTGATGCCCAAAAAGCAGGCTTGGAATGTTCTGAAGAAAAAGCCGCAGCGATTGGTCAGTTGCTGAAAGAGCGCGTAACTTTCCCTACGCAGTTTGTTGCTGAAGGGAAATACTTCTTCGAAGCTCCTACCGCCTACGACGATAAAGTAATCCGCAAAAAATGGACAACTGAAGCGAATGAAGTTTTGGCTGATTTCAAAAATGTCGTATTGGCATTGGAAGATTTCAATGCAGAAACCGTGAAAGCCGCCTATGTGGAGCTATGCGAAAAACGCGAAATCGGTATGGGAAAAGTGATGCAATCTGTACGTGTAGCCATTACAGGGCAAGCGGGAGGAGCAGACCTTTTTGAAACCATCGCGACAATCGGTCAGCAGGAAGTTGCTGAGCGTATTCAGTCGGCTTTGGATAGCCTAAAAGACAGAATCAAGGCCTAATTTTCTGTCAACAGATAATTTTAATCAAGCCAATGGTGATTTTCACTGTTGGCTTTTTTATGGTCTGAACTATCTTTGACCGAGAAATTTTTCCTGAAAATAACCCACTAAAGTATGTTCAACGCCATTTTTAAAGGTCAGTGTAACCGCAAGAACTATTGGTCATTCCTCCTGCTGAATATTGCCATTGTAATTCTTGGCAACATCATCGTCAAATCAGTTTTACACGACATCTCTAAAATAATCTATGTGATCGCCTATGAATTATTGGTCCTTATTCCTCTGCTATTTGTGAGCTATCGCAGGGTTAAAGATACAGGCAAAAAAGGCCTTTACTGGTTTATTGCACCCATTTTACTGTTTTTCCCTTCTGCTGAAAAGTAAAACATTTTTACCACTGATAATTCCCCAACCGAGCACTGTAGCAGTGGATGCTGAGCGCCTGTGCGATCAATACCATTTACCTGACGCCACCAAGCCACTTGCAAAAAAAATACCTCCTGAAAACACACAGAAGGTATTAAGAAAAATAAGATACAATCGTCAGCGGCAATAATTGAAACGCTTCTGAAGCGCTCTGTTGGTCGGTAAGGCTATTCACTATACTCGACTCAAAAGGTGGACGGATACCGATAAGTGATTTAAAACCGTGCCCCTCGTCCAATTCATTGGGTCTAACATCATATGCATTTTTTACATTTTAGGTGAATTATTCATTTTAAAAGGTGGTGTAACCATGGCCTTAAGGCTTGTGCTCAAATGTTTTGCGCGTAACGCTAAATCCATCGCGAACCACAACGGTGTACGTTCCTGCAGGCATTCTTTTGAATCGGAAAGGCTTCATGAAATCTTCCACACCCTTCACTACCGTAGAAACCACCATCGCACCATCCTCATCATAGATGCTGATTTTCACTTTCGAGGTTTTGTTGGCGATATAAATCACCTTGTAAAGCTCGGCGTTGTTGTTGGCAATAACACGAAACATTGATTTGCCCTTAGCGGCTTCGTTGTCGTTTGCTCCTGCAAATACTGCAGCAGACATCATCATGGCGATCATTACTGAAAAGATCTTTTTCATAGTCGTAATAGTTAGGTTAAATGTTTAATTACATTGTAAACATACGGCCTGAAAATTATGAAATTGATACAATTATCAACTTTTTAATTCGACTTCTAACGTTTTTCAACTATAATAATTATCAATATCGCAATGTGGCAATAGACTTCTTCCCTCATTATTCAAACTTTCCGAAAAAGTATATTCCAATTTTAAAGCCTTGAATCGGAAACGGCTAATGTTAATTTTCCGCTTTAATTTTCCTGATTTTGAAAATTTGAAAATCAACGGTAATTACCGTCCCATTTTTTAATTTATTTTTAATGCGTATACATCCTCAAGAAAACGCCCCTTAAAGGCAAAGGATAAAACAGTGTCTGGTGGGAGGTAATTTGAAAACTAAAAAACAGGCTCAGAAAATTTTGGACAAAAAAAAATGCCCTGTTAAGGCATTTACCGATGCTCGACAATCGAGACTTATTCCTTCATTACTGATTCATCATGCTGACATATCAAATGCAAACCGTTTGCATGGATAGTCAACTTCAGTATGATGAACCAGATTAGAATTTACTGATATTGGTGAAAGTGCTTGCGGGCATTTCTTCTAAAATTCCTTTCATTAAACTAACGATACTCTTCATTAAACTTTTCATAATTCTTTTGTTTTGTGTTTTTACTTATTGTTTACATTACAAATGTACGCGACTAATTTTATTAAATTCATACGTTTGCCACATTTTTAAATCAGCCCACAGCCTCACAGCGCAGGTCAAATTATCAATTTCGCAAACCAGCCTTTTTTATTAGCCTCATTTTCCTACCTTTTTTTAATTCAATACCCCATTTTCAAACCTTTTGACACCAACACCCCAATGTTAAGTTTTCAGGTATAAAAAACGAAATGACAGATTTGTAAATTATACCACTGATATAATTTTCTTATTGTGAATTAGGCAATTGCTTCAGCCACCAAAACGAGGCAAGCAATGGCAACAAACCAACACAAAGACTAATGGTTAGAGATCGGGGGAATCGGAAGGGGAGCACTGCTACCTGAAATTTTGGACAAAAAAAAATGCCCTGTTAAGGCATTTACCGACGCTCGACTATCGAGGCTTGTTCTCTCATTACTGGTTCATCATGCTGACATATCTAATGCAAACCGTTTGCATGGATAGTCAACTTCAATATGATGAAACAGCTTAAAATTTACTAATGTTAGTGAAGGTGCTCGCTGGCATATCTTCTAAAATTCCTGTCATCAATTTTGCGAATGTGTTCATTAAACTTTTCATAATTCTTTTGTTTTGTGTTTTTACTTATTGTTTACATTACAAATGTACGCGACTAATTTTATTAAATTCATACGTTTATCAGATTTTTAAATCAGCCCACAGCCTCACAGCGCAGGTCAAATTATCAATTTCGCAAACCAGCCTTTTTTATTAACCTCATTTTCCTACCTTTTTTTAATTCAATACCCCATTTTCAAACCTTTTGACACCAACACCCCAATGTTAAGTTTTCAGGTATAAAAAACGAAATGACAGATTTGTAAATTATACCACTGATATAATTTTCTTATTGTGAATTAGGCAATTGCTTCAGCCACCAAAACGAGGCAAGCAATGGCAACAAACCAACACAAAGACTAATGGTTAGAGATCGGGGGAATCGGAAGGGGAGCACTGCTACCTGAAATTTTGGACAAAAAAAAATGCCCTGTTAAGGCATTTACCGACGCTCGACTATCGAGGCTTGTTCTCTCATTACTGGTTCATCATGCTGACATATCTAATGCAAACCGTTTGCATGGATAGTCAACTTCAATATGATGAAACAGCTTAAAATTTACTAATGTTAGTGAAGGTGCTCGCTGGCATATCTTCTAAAATTCCTGTCATCAATTTTGCGAATGTGTTCATTAAACTTTTCATAATTCTTTTGTTTTGTGTTTTTACTTATTGTTTACATTACAAATGTACGCGACTAATTTTATTAAATTCATACGTTTATCAGATTTTTAAATCAGCCCACAGCCTCACAGCGCAGGTCAAATTATCAATTTCGCAAACCAGCCTTTTTTATTAACCTCATTTTCCTACCTTTTTTTAATTCAATACCCCATTTTCAAACCTTTTGACACCAACACCCCAATGTTAAGTTTTCAGGTATAAAAAACGAAATGACAGATTTGTAAATTATACCACTGATATAATTTTCTTATTGTGAATTAGGCAATTGCTTCAGCCACCAAAACGAGGCAAGCAAAGGCAACAAACCAACACAAAGCCTAATGGTTAGAGATCGGAGGAATCGGAAGGGGGGGGGCACTATGACTAATGCGACAACCCATAATGAACACATGCTGTCCTACTTATCGAAAATTTGGAAATACAATTCCAGGTGCGCGATGGACGATAAGCAATTGACGGATTGAAAAAATCGATGTGAATCTCTTTAGTCTGTGGACAATATTAAAACATGCCGTATTTACAGGCTGCATCCTACAGAAGCTGTATCCTTGTTTTCAATTAGCCATTGAAATATTTTGGGCAAAAAAAAAGCCCCAAATGGCGCTCTTGATTAACTTTAAATTTTTTGATGATGTGCATATGGGCAAACCTATTAGGTTACCCACAGCTGGCTGTCTGTTCTGCCCACTAATCAATAATTTTTGGACTTTTTGAAATATGACGACTAACTTTTCATCCATCCAACAATGCTAATACTACTATTTGCTGAATAGCAGCGGCAATATGGAAAGCTGATCTGTATTTAATTTTTTTTCTGGGCGAAGGCACACGACTAAGATTGCTTTTGCTCCGAAAGGTGAAATACATCAACAGGAATCATTGATGATCAAATAAACACAGTTAGTGGCAGTACGATAGACAACACCTTCATCATCGCTTGTAATACACTTGCTTTGTTGATTGATTACACTGCAAATGTAAAGAACATGATTTATAAAATTTGCACATTTATGAAGTTTTGAAAAGCTAAAAAGCGCATTTTCAGCGCATCACATTACGGAATTCGTATTTTCCATCTGCTTTTTATTACCAAAATATTATGTTTTACGAAAAAGGCACATTCGTTTTCGAGCATTTTGAGTACAGTCCGCTAATGTTAATTTTTTGACAATCCTGATCATAAATACAGATTTCAAAAATAAAAGACTTTTATCTCCTTCATATTGGTAATTTTAAAATTATCGAACGTTTGCATTCCCCAAACACTAAGAATTGTCCAAATGATAACGAGCCCAAAACCGATAGAATAGTTATCTTTGTCGAAAAGAAAGAAACATGTACAGTGCTGATAAAAAAATAAAAAGACTCAAAAAAGCCAATGTTTTGGGCTATGCCATGCTGTTAATTGCAGGTGTGGTTTTCATCACCAAAGACCCCGACAACGCAAGCACCTATAGGTATTTCGGTAACAACCTACACGTGGTGGCTTTGCTTATTTTTGGGCTGTTCATTGTACTGAAAAACCATTGGCAGATCCGTAGAATATCGGGAATGGCACTCACCTTCAACGAGGATAAAGTACATTTTGTACACCAACAGCACCAATACAACTTCAGTGCAAAAAAACAGGCAGAGGAGTTTTACAGAAACGACCGATGGCTACATATCAAACAGAAAGGAAAGGAAAAGCTGATCGTCAACCTTGATGATTTCGCCCTCGATCCTCCACAGTTGCACCAACTAAGCCAGGACATTGAAAGCGTACACAAAAAATGGGCACAGGGGAAGTAAAATGGCATCCTGCAAAAAAGTATAGACAAAAAAAAATGCCCTAAAAAGGCATTTATTGCTGCTCGACTACCGAGACTTTTGTTCCCAATGATTCATCGTGTTGACGTAAGAGGACAATCACTCCTGGATTGCACTCTTATTGTCAACCTTCGCCGATGAATCAATTACAATGCTGGTGTGTGCTCGAATGTTTTACGAGTAACCCCAAAACCATCTCTTACTACCACGGTATAAGTTCCCGCTGGCATCTCTTCGAAACGGAAAGGTTTCATAAATTCGTTTTTGTCTTTGATTGCTGATTTAGCCACCAAGTTTCCTGCTTCATTGTAAAGTGATACAACCACCTTAGAATCTTTATTCGCCATATACAATACTTTGTACACTTGCGCGTTTGAATTTCCGATCACACGGAAGAAAGATTTTCCTTTGGCTGACTCGTTGTCATTTGTTCCTGCGAATGCAAAAGAAGAAACCAAAATTAAGGCGAAGGCAATAGACAATACTTTTTTCATCGTTGTAATTTCTTTGTTTGTTATTGATTACAATACAAATATACGGGAGATATTTTAAGAATTTTCATCATTACAAATCTCGAAATCTACATTCACACCAAAATCAAGGCATATCATTGCCAATTTCACAAACTCACCTGTTTTTCAATCCTCATTCTGTTACCTTTCCTAAAAAGGCATATGCAATTTTAAAGCTTTTGATCCCAACCACCCAATGTTAAATTATCAGGTCTATTTCACTGAAATTACATATTTCGAAATTCGCACCCTTTTATCGGCCACAAATTGATAAGATCTGAAAGGTCACATTCCGTTTAGTGCCTAAAAAAACCTGAAACTCGTCACCGTAATGAAGCATTCTGCGGCGCGATGGTTGAAAAACAGGGAATAAAGTCTACTCCAATCATCTGAAATTGCAGCAGGCTGCCCCACTTTCAAATGCACCCTCCAACTTGGGATCGTCTAATACACTCCGTTGGATATAAATAAAAAAAGCGACCCAAATCGAGGATCTGGGTCGCAAACTTCTTGACAACATGATGGACTTATACGTCCGTTGAAGTTTCTGAATGGAATAGTAATGATACTTTTAGGTACGCTTTTTCCGTGGCATTGTTCCAAAAATCACATCCCAAATTGGCGAACTTACACCGAAAGCAACAGTATTGTCTTTATAATGATGGATCGCATGGTGCACCCACAATAGCTTGAAAACATTCTGCGGAGGGCGCCAGGCATGTACGATATAGTGTACAAACAGGTAGGTGGCGTAGCCAGCAATAAAGCCCGCCAAAAAACCATAGGCATAATCGCCGATCAGCAAACGAAACAAGCCAAACAGTAAAGCAATAATCAGCACACTGACCACTGGCGGCATAGCCAAACGGCTTTTATCCTTGGGGTGATCGTGATGCACGCCATGAAAAGTATAAGTAAACCGCGCCTTCCAGGGCTTATCCTCTATCATATGATAAACCTTTCGGTGCGCCCAATACTCCACAAAAGTGAAAAGCAACAAACCTAAAGTAAAAGTGACCAGTAAATTGATCACCGAAATCCCCATCATTACGCCACCATAGGCCAACAAACCGAGCCCGCCACCATAGAAGATCAATAGTGGGTAAGCAATGTGGGTATGGGTAAATTTTTCAAGTAACTGATTCTTAAACAAGGGCGGAGATCCCTTCTGCTGTGTAGTGCTTTTCTTCATATTACACCCCTTCCTTCTTCATTTTCAATTTCAGCAATAGCGACATGCTATTCTCACACTCATGTTAAAGTACTATTTCAACCAATTTGTTTCTGCGGATTATACAAAAATGGTAAAGCCCAATTTTTTAACTACAAACCCCTTTTTTAATCCATTTATAACGAATAATAATCTGTAAATCGAATAAAAATCAACTTAAATTCTCCTATATTCGGATTCAACTTAGATAAAAAACGATAGTTTCATTAACCATGAGCGAACAAAAAATCACAATCAAAGACGGAAAACTTCAAGTACCAAATAACCCTGTAGTCCCATTTATTGAAGGAGATGGAACAGGTGTTGATATTTGGCCTGCAGCAAAAAGAGTACTCGACGCTGCTGTGGAGAAGGCTTACAATGGCGAAAGAAAAATTGAATGGAAAGAGGTGTTGGCAGGCGAAAAGGCTTTCAACGAAACGGGCAACTGGTTGCCAGGTGAAACTTTGGATGCCTTCAGAGAGTACCTTGTAGGCATTAAAGGCCCATTGACAACCCCTGTAGGTGGTGGTATTCGCTCTTTGAATGTGGCTTTGCGTCAGGAACTTGACCTTTATTCTTGCGTGCGCCCTGTACGTTGGTTCGAGGGAGTACCGTCGCCAGTGAAGCGCCCTGAGCTTTGCGATATGGTGATCTTCCGTGAAAACACAGAGGACATCTACGCAGGTATTGAGTACATGCACGGGTCTGAAGAAGCAATAAAAGTGAAGAAATTTTTGCAGGAAGAAATGGGGGTTACAAAAATCCGCTTCCCAGAAACTTCTTCAATTGGTATCAAGCCAGTATCTAAAGAAGGTACAGAGCGTTTGGTGCGTGCCTCTATTGAGTATGCTATTCAGTATAAAAAGCCTTCGGTTACTTTGGTACACAAAGGTAACATCATGAAATTTACCGAAGGTGCCTTCAAAAAATGGGGATACGAGTTGGCTGAGCGCGAATATGCTGAGCAGGTATTCACTTGGGCACAGTACGACCGCATTGCAGATCAGGATGGCAAAGCAGCTGCTGATTTGGCACAAAAAGAAGCCGAGCAAGCTGGAAAAATCATCGTTAAAGACTCGATTGCAGATGCTTTCTTGCAGCAAATTTTGTTGCGTCCTGCTGAATACAGCGTAATCGCAACTTTGAACTTGAACGGCGACTATGTATCGGATGCATTGGCGGCGATCGTGGGTGGAATTGGTATTGCTCCTGGAGCAAACATCAACTACCAAACAGGTAATGCGATCTTCGAAGCAACGCACGGTACTGCACCAAAATATGCAGGTCAGGATAAAGTGAACCCTGGTTCGGTAATCCTTTCAGGTGCCTTGATGCTGGAATATATGGGCTGGACGGAAGCTTCAGAACTGATTTACAAAGGAATTGAAGGCTCTATCTCTAAAAAGCGCGTAACTTATGATTTCGAGCGTTTGATGGAAGGGGCAACCTTGCTGAAATGTTCTGAATTCGGTGAAGAGATTGTAACGAATATGTAATAAATAAAGCTATTGCGAGGGTTCTTCTCGTGATAGGTGTTGATATAGAAATCCCCACTTTGAGTTATCGGAGTGGGGATTTTTGTTTTATTGTCTGATATAATATTTTGGACTTGACGGTATGGATGTTGCAATTTTTCCATGGAATGAATTACATGTCTATTGCAAGAAGCCCATTCTGGGCTCATGTGCTGAAGGTACATTTTGTAAAAGCTTCGGGTGCTAAGCCGGTGTAAATAGAAGGTAAGGTGTGTCGAATTCTTTTCGTTTTTTCATTATTGTGTACTGACTTGGTCGTAGCGTCTCACTGTGCCCCGTCACTCCATCAACTCTTGTAAAATCACTTTTGTACATGAAAAGTTCATATTGTAACTATTCTGCCGTTGAACTTAAGCAAGCCTCATTTTCACGTAATTACCTTTTTAAAATATATCCTATTTGCCAAATCAACAGAATAATTAAATAGATCAGGTATATCTTACCACTTGGCGATGTTTTTTTGCCACCTATATTCATCTCTCAACACCAACTAACAATCCTTTTTTTAATTCAATAACCACCTGACTTCATGTATAAATATCGATTGAATTCGGCCACTTTCATTCTTGTGCTACTTATTTTCCTCAACTCAAGTTGTGCTTCTATCTTTAGCTCTCGTTACCAAAAAACAAAATTTATCACCCCAAAGGGAGCAACTGTTAAAATTGATGGAAAGACCGCAAAAAAAGTCAAGGGCAAATACAAAGTTAAACGAGATAATGGCATAAAAGAAATCACAGTAAGTAAGCCTGGGTATAAAAGTGAAACCAGGTCTATTTCTCAAGACTACAAATCTCCTGTAAAAATGATTTCGTTAGCTACTGCAGGTGCTTGTGCTTTCATTCCCGGCGCACAGGCAATTGCAGGAGTCAGTGCTCTATTCATGTTTTTGCTTGATAATGGGACAAAGTCCGTTAACTACCAAAAGGTCGTTGAATTCAATAGATTAGAACCATTACACAAAAAGCAAGATGATCAAAAACACATTGTCATTAACAAAGTGAGTATTGATATTGAAGATGGAGAAATAGAACATAATAGGTATTCAAGATACAAAAAATACGCAAGCAATAAGTCCTCAGAATCTGAAATTGAGGATGGGGAGATTAAATTAGAAAACACCATCTTTGCTGAAGCGCTAAATGAATTACTCGTTGATTTAGAGTATATAGATCAGTCGAAGAAAATACTCGCCAGCGGCTATACCGAAAACCTTCATGTTAATGCAACAATCTTGGGCATCACCACTGATGCTACTCGTGGTCGAATAGGTGGATTTGCAGGTGGTAATAGTAATATCCTTCAAAAAGCTACCGTTGAAGTAGAATGGAATATCCTGGATTATTATGAACAATCTATTTTTCGTTATAAATCAAAGGCATCTTCAGGAGAATTTTCATCCACAAATGGTGATCATGTAAAAAGAATGCTTAAAGATGCCATGGAGTACAACCTGTTGGAGTTCTTAAAAGCTCCAAAGGTGAAATCCTTACTTAAAAAGGACAAAAATATTGAGCAGGATTTTACGCCATTTGATATTGAAAACAACATACCATACGCATCGAATGTTTCAGAAGTCATTTCCTCTTCTGTAACAATCTCCAACAAATCTGGGCATGGCAGTGGGTTTATTATTGGAAGTGACGGGTATATTTTGACGAACTTTCATGTAATCGCTACCTCGGACAAACTAAGTGTTATTCTGCCAAATGGTCAGAAATTCACGCCTAAAATCATTAGATCAAGCAAGGTGCATGATTTGGCCCTGTTAAAGATTGATGCTACAGACTTAAAACCGGTCAAACTCGATCAGCAGGGTTCTTTAGCAATAGCTTCAGAAATTTATGCTGTCGGCACGCCAAATGCGCAAGATCTTGCTCAAACCATTTCAAAAGGTATTGTCTCTGGATTCAGAGAAAACGCCAATAAAATTAACCTCATTCAAACTGATGCGAGTGTCAACCATGGTAATAGTGGTGGTGCCCTCGTAAATCAAGAAGGAGTAGCTATTGGGGTTGTCAGTTCAAAGCTTATTGGAATTGGAGTAGAAGGAGTTGCTTTCGGAATTCCAACGAATGAAGTTATAGATAAGCTTAAGCTTCAATTTTCGGACTCTGCCCCAAAACAACTAAAATAATAGATATTAACCGGCAAGAGAACACAAACTCGTTGTAAAAATTAAAGCCTTGGCTCAACTTTAGATTTGAACCAAGGCTTTTTCGATTTCCCTGAACAATTCAGCTGAAAATAATAAGGTGGGAGCTATTTTTCAATAGATAAATATCCTGCAAAAAAATGTAAATAATTACTTTTCCAAAGAATTAAATCACCCCAAAAACTGCTTCACCACCTTATCCCGCAACTTCAAGCCCGTTGGGTCAGCCTCGGTTTTCAACTGGCACAAATCTTCTGCCCAATCCGAAGTACGAACTCTGATCACCGGCTCTTCCTGTTGTGCGACTTCCAAAATTACCTCGGCTACTTGTTCAGGGGTTTGGTAAAGGGACGCCAATTCTTCGCCCGAACGCGACTGCATGCCCGACAAGTAAGCATTGAACACTGGCGCATAAGGATCACCTTCTTCAATCATTCCACCCTCGGCCATCTTTGTCATGGCATTATTAACAAACTCCGTTGCGATACCACCTGGCTCCACATTGGTGAAATGAATATTGAATGCTTTGGTCACATAGGACGCCAAGGCTTCCGTATAGCCCTCCACGGCGAATTTTGCGCCACAATACAATTCATTGAACGGCTGACCCACCAAGCCTCCTACGGAAGTTACGTTGATAACGTGCCCGCATTTCTGCTTTCGCATGATCGGCAAAACGGCTTTGGTCGTGTGCACCACACCGAAATAATTCACATCCATCTGCCATTGAATTTCTTCCTCAGTCGCATGCTCAGTGGTTTTGGCGAAGCCTGCTCCTGCATTGTTCAGCAAAATATCCAAACGGCCTTCTTTTTCCATCACCAAATCCACTGCCGACTGAATGGACGTCATAGACGTTACATCCAACTCGATGATTTCTACTGGCAAATTTTCAGCTTTCGCCGCCTCTTCCAAAACGGTGCGCTTCGCCAAATTCCGCATACTTGCATATACTTTATAGCCCTTACGCCCGAATGCCAATGCTGATGAAAGACCTACGCCTGTTGATGTTCCGGTGATTAAGATTACTTTTTTCATTGTTGATATGATTATTAGGTTTATTTTAAGCGAATATTTATTCGGTTTTTGATTAAAATTTTTGGGGAATGGATGTTCCCCGTTTAATTTATTGTCCACAGATTTATGGAATTCAAAGGATTATTGATTTGTGCTGCCAAGCCCTCCTTTTACCTTAACAAGATATGATGCCTTTATTTTTTTGTACCTATCGGTACGGACTTTGCATGCAACGTCCCTACATCAGTAGAACGGGTAAAATAAAGACAAACATCGTTAAGACTTCAGCGCATCCCAACAGATCCCAAAAGAAGCCTGCAACAATTGATCATTTACCACGATGCCTGTCCGGTCGCAAGTCAACGCCAGATCTCTTACGAATCCAGACAATAAGGCAACCAAAATGTCATTGGAAGTGTTTTTAATAATCATTTGAGTTTTACCCTCATCCAAAACGCCAAACAAGAAATCACTGAATTGCTGAGAGATTTTTTTTGATGCCTCGGAAGCAAAAGGAGAGAACGCAAACTGCTCCATAAACACCACCTCATCCTGATGCTCAAGGCGATAACGCAAAGAGCTTTTCCACAACTCAAACAGCTTCATCTTCACTGGCAAGCCTGAAATATCCTCCAAAATAGACATCGAGCTTTGCGCTTTCAGTTCCGCATACAGCGTATTCAACAGCTCTTCCTTGCTCTGAAAATAAACATAAAGCGTCCCGCTGCCAATATTGGCACGTTTCGCAATCGCCGACATCTTGATGCCCGCTATGCCCATTTCTCCCGCCAAGGCCAAAGTCGCCCTGAAAATTGCCTGTCGCTTTTGCTCGTCTTTTGGTTTCATGATTCAAATGTAAGCGAATATTTATTCGGTTAAAACTTTTTCAGCATTTTTTTATGAAAAAAACTAAATTGTAAAAACACCGTGGCATTTCCACTTAACCTCAAAAGACCAATTCACCACTACCATGAAAACATTCTTCAAAAGCATTCTGATCATCGTCCTTGTCATCATCGCCTTTCCTTTGGTTACAGGCCTGTTCATTGAAAAGGATTATGCCGTAGAGAAGCAGATCAAAATCAATCGACCTGTTGCGGAGGTTTTTGATTATGTGGTTCACATCAAGCACCTGCAAGAGGAGTGGGGCACTTGGGTGGATAAAGATCCCAACGCCCAACACACTTATACAGGCACAGACGGCACCGTCGGCTTCACCGCCTCGTGGAAAAGTGAAAATCCTGATGTCGGTGCGGGCACACAGGAAATCACCAACATCATCCCGAACGAACGGGTGGATATTGAAATCAGCTTCACCGAACCTTTCGAATCCAAAAGCCCTGTTTATTTCACCACCGAAGCACAGGACGGTGGAACATTGGTCAAGTGGGGGATGAAAGGACATATGCCATACCCGACCAATTCGTTGTTATTGTTCATGGATTTGGAGCAAATGATCGGCAAGGATTTTCAGGAAGGATTGGGTAATTTGAAGGAGGTGATGGAGCAATAACGGGTAGCATCAGCGCATGCGCTGGTGTCTTCATGCGTCAGTGTTTGCATGGGTCGGTGTTTTTGTAGAGACGTTATTCTTAACGTCTCACATTTTTCGTGGAACAATCGTGAAACACGACAAAATCATTGATTAATAACCAATTGAAAAATATAGAAGCGCCGTGAAACATTGTGGAACGTTTATTTTTCTTGATAAATCGTAACATTAATGTTACATCTGATATTGCACCACGAAGTTTTATTTGGTCGCTATACGGGCCGACCTATGTGTCTGCCCGAATCATTAAGAGTATGGAATAGTTTGGATACACACATGGGTGCATCCATACAGCTAACAAAATAATCTCTTGCGTTAAATTGATAAATCTGAGTTGTGCAACAGCCACAATCTTACCCTCACCAATATTTAAACCTCGATTCTCCTTTGTTTAAGCATCTTTCTTATCTTTGTATTGGCGCAGTTTCGCCAATTTTCATTTCGAGGAGAATTTATGTTTTTAATATACGATACCGAGACCACCGGACTTCCAAAAAATTACAATGCACCGGTTACTGATCACGAAAACTGGCCAAGAATGGTACAGTTGGCTTGGCAGTTACACGATGAAAAAGGGAATTTGGTAGAGGTCAAAAACTTTATTGTCAAGCCCGAAGGATATTCGATTCCTTTCAATGCCACCAAAATTCACGGTATCACCACACAGCGTGCCGAGAAGCAGGGGATGCCTTTGGAGTATGTACTGAAAGAGTTTGAAGTCGCCCTTTCCAAGTCGCAGTTCTCGGTCGGACAAAACATTGAATTTGATATCAACATTGTTGGGGCGGAGCTGGATCGCAAAGGCATGGACACGGCGCAAATCCTTGACAAACCACAACTCGACACCAAGGATGAGGGTACGGAATACTGTCAGATTCCTGGTGGACGTGGCGGTAAATTCAAATGGCCGACGCTGACCGAACTGCACATGAAGCTGTTCGGTGAAGGCTTTGCCGAGGCGCACAATGCCTCTGCCGATGTGGAAGCCACCGCCCGCTGTTTCCTCGAAATGGTGCGTATTGGCCTCTATCCTGCCGAAAAACTCGGAACAACCGAAGATGTTGTTCATGCTTTTAAGGAAAATAATCCGAGCATGATCGAAGCCATTGGTCTGAACATCGAACCCTACAAACCCGATAATGTTGAGTTTGATGAGGAGGAAGATAGCGACAGCTCGGGCGTTGAGACCACCAAGGACATTGACCTGACCGATGTCCCTTTTGTACATCTTCACGTACACACCCAATTCTCTATTCTTTCGGCAACCTGCGATGTTCCGTCTTTGGTTGCCAAGACACAAGAGATGGGCATGCCTGCCGTGGCGATGACCGACCACGGTAACATGATGGGCGCTTTTCACTTTGTGCGCGCCGCACTGAAGGCCGATCTGAAACCAATCGTGGGTTGTGATTTTTATGTCGCACAGGAATACAAAAGACGTCAGTTTACCAAGGACAATCCCGACCGCCGTTTTCAGCAAACCTTGATTGCCAAAAACAAAGCGGGCTACCATAACCTGTCCAAATTGAGCTCTATCGCCTATGTGGACGGTTTGTATGCGGGTTATCCTCGTGTGGATAAAGACCTGATTGTTGAGTATAAAGAAAACCTGATCGCTACGACGGGTAACCTCAATGGCGAAATTCCTGACCTGATTCTGAATGTCGGCGAAGAGAAAGCCGAAGAAGCATTCCGCTGGTGGCATGGTCATTTTGGGGATGATTTTTATGTGGAATTGATGCGTCATGGTTTGGATGAAGAAGACCACGTCAATGAGGTGTTAATCGGTTGGGCAAAGAAATACGGCGTGAAGTATTTCGCCTCCAACAATGTCTATTATATCAATCAGGAGGGATCTGATGCCCACGACATTTTGTTGTGTGTGCGCGATGGCGAAAAGAAAGAAACCCCTATCGGTAGAGGTAGAGGTTACCGCTTTGGATTCCCGAATGATCAATTCTACCTGAAATCTCCGGAGGAAATGAAGGAGCTTTTCAAAGATCTTCCCGAGGCGATTGTTACCACCAATGAGATTTATGATAAAATAGAAGCTTATAAACTCGAGCGTGATGTATTGTTGCCTGCCTTCGACATTCCTGAACAATTCGTTAATGAAGAAGATGAAAAAGACGGCGGCAAGCGTGGGGAAAATGCCTATTTACGCCATTTGACTTACGAGGGTGCTTATAAGCGATGGGGCAAAGAACTCGATAAAGACATCATCGAACGCCTCGACTTTGAGTTGATGATTATCGAAAAGACGGGCTATCCTGGTTACTTCCTGATTGTGCAGGATTTCACCTCCGCAGCTCGTGATATGGGTGTATCCGTAGGGCCGGGTCGTGGTTCGGCGGCGGGTTCTGCCGTTGCCTATGCGATTGGAATTACGAATGTCGATCCGATTGAATATGATCTCCTTTTTGAGCGTTTCCTAAACCCTGACCGTGTATCCCTTCCCGATATTGATATTGACTTTGACGATGAAGGTCGTGGAAGAATCATCGATTGGGTAGTAGAGAAATATGGCCACAATCAGGTATCGCACATCATTACTTACGGTACGATGGCGGCCAAATCATCCATTCGTGATACCGCCCGTGTGATGGACTTGCCATTGCCCGAGGCCGACCGTATTGCGAAGCTGGTCCCTGATATCAAGCTGAAGAAGATGTTCGGCATGTCGCCTGAGCAGCTGAAGGACAAGTTAAATTCCGATCAGATGGAAATGGCAAGACAGCTCTTCGAGATCTCCAAACAACACGATATGACGGGCAATGTGCTGAACAAGGCCCGTGTGTTGGAAGGTTCGATGCGTAACACCGGTATTCACGCCTGTGGGATCATCATTACCCCTGACGACATCACCAAATTCATCCCTGTATCCACCGCCAAAGATGCCGACCTACTCGTTACGCAGTTCGACAACTCCGTGGTAGAGGATGCCGGTATGCTGAAGATGGACTTCTTGGGTTTGCGAACCCTTTCCATTATCAAGGATGCGATCAAGATCGTCAAGCAACGCCACAATGTGGACATCGATCCCGATGAAATTCCTTTGGATGATGAAAAGACTTATCAGCTGTATCAGAAAGGGGAAACCAACGGTACGTTTCAGTTTGAGTCCCCTGGGATGCAGAAGCACCTGCGCGCCCTGAAGCCCGATAAGTTCGCCGATTTGATTGCGATGAACGCCCTGTATCGTCCAGGACCTTTGGAGTATATCCCGAACTTTATTGCCCGTAAGCACGGCCGTGAAGACATTGCTTACGATTTGCCTGAAATG
Organism: Persicobacter psychrovividus; assembly: GCF_036492425.1. Taxonomy (NCBI): domain Bacteria; kingdom Pseudomonadati; phylum Bacteroidota; class Cytophagia; order Cytophagales; family Persicobacteraceae; genus Persicobacter; species Persicobacter psychrovividus. The sequence continues at coordinate 107,545 of NZ_AP025292.1, read as the reverse complement.
GAGAAATACCTTGCCGAGACTTATGGTATTACGGTTTATCAGGAGCAGGTAATGTTGTTGTCGCAGTTGTTGGCAGGGTTTACGAAAGGTGAGGCCGATATGCTGCGTAAGGCGATGGGTAAAAAGATCTTCGCTTTGCTGGAAAAGCTGAAGCCGAAATTCATTGACGGTGGTAAAGCCAATGGACACCCTGAGGATCGTCTGGAGAAAATCTGGAAAGACTGGGAAGCCTTTGCCGCCTATGCCTTTAACAAGTCCCACTCGACCTGTTATTCGGTGGTTGCCTTCCATACGGGTTATCTTAAGGCCAATTATCCGCCCGAATACATGGCATCGGTGCTGACCCACAACATGAACGACATCAAGAAGGTAACCTTCTTCATGGAGGAGTGTCAGCGCATGAAAATCCCTGTACTTGGCCCCGATGTGAACGAATCTTCTTTGAAATTCACCGTGAACGACCAAGGCGCGATCCGTTTCGGTATGGGTGCGATCAAAGGAGTAGGAGAGGCTGCGGTAGCCGCTATTGTTCGTGAGCGTGAGGAAAACGGTAAGTTCAATTCCATTTTTGAGTTCACCAAGCGGGTAGATTTGCGTGCCGTGAACAAGAAAGCGATGGAGTGTCTGGTATTGGGCGGAGGCTTCGATTCTTTCAACATTCCGCGTGCGGCTTATTTCCATTCGGAAACAGAAAAGGACATGTTGTTCTTTGAGAAAGCGGTGCGATATGGTCAGCGTCAGCAGGAGCAAGCCAAACAGGCACAGGTATCCATGTTTGGTGGAGATTCCGGTGTTGCCGAGCCCGAACCGCAGGCGCCCGTAGTGGAAGAATGGTCATCGATCACCAAGCTCAACAAAGAAAAAGAAGTGGTCGGCATCTATATTTCTGGCCATCCGCTTGATGATTATAAGCTCGAGCTCGATATGTTCTGTAATGCCAATTTGAGCATGTTGGATACACAGATGGAGGCATTGGCAGGACGTGGAGAGGTCTCCATTGGAGGATGTGTAACCGATTTTGCACACCGCTATACCAAAAAAGGGCAGCCTTTTGGTACCTTGACCATGGAAGATTATTCTGGCTCATTCACTTTCTTCCTTTTCGGTGAAGACTATGTGAAGTTCAAGCAATACCTTGAGATGGGTTGGTTCCTTTACCTGAAAGGAACGGTTCAGGCACGTCAGTGGGACCCAGGACGCATGGAATTCAAAATCCGAAATATTGAACTGTTGGGGAATATCCGAGATAAGCTGGCAAAAACAGTCTCCATCCAAATTGAAACCAAAGACATTTCAAATAATGTGATGGAAGGCATTAAGTTTGCAGCCCTGAAACATAAAGGGCACTGTAATCTGAAGTTCGTTATTAAAGATACTGAAGAGAATATTTCTATCGACATGATCTCAAGGAGTTTCCAGGTCAAGCCTGAAAATGAATTCTTTCAGAAGCTTGATGAAATCGATGAAATTACGTATTCTGTGCTCACCTAAGCCTTTAACATAACCCATTAATCAAAATCATGACTGATTCTGAACTGATAGAAAAATTTAGCCCATTAATTGAAGAGCAGCGGTTCCCTAATCAGTTGCCTGCTTCAGAAATTGATGAAATTACTGTGGTTGAGAACTATCAACCACAGCAAGGGAGGACTATCGGGGTGTTGGAAATATCTTTTATGGGAAATTTCTCTTCCCGAAAAGAGCTGAAAGCGCATGATGAGCTGACCACCCTGTGGCTCGATATCGAAATCAACGAGCCACCGTTTGCGGCTGAGCAAAAACTGGAAATTCTAACCTACGACCTTAAGGAAGATCGTAAGCGGTTTCCCGACAAAGCCCGCTTTCTTGATACTATAAAGCAAGTCATCTCACCAAAAACTTATATCAAGGGAGAAATCAAGGTCATATATGCACCTGCCAAATCCTATATGGACCATCACGGCAGGGAACGAAACTCTGAAACAGAAGATAAACTAAGGTTTGTGGCCGCCTTGGTTAACTTTAACGGAAACCAGTGTGTAGGGGTGAGATGGCACGGAGTGGATAAGCTCGGTATTCCACAATCCACAGCACGAAGCACCTGGATGATTCTGCCACAGGACATCGGGTTGAACCTGATCGATTTTTACGAACAAAACGGCTACACCTTCGCAGAGCACAACGCCGATTATTATCGACAAAAGCTCTTGTCCAACGATCCCAATCTGATTTAAAAATACAAAAATATTTATCACCCATTAAGCAGCCTCACCTTGAAGTGAGGCTTTTTTTATCCGTTTCATATCAAATCATTATTAATATTACACATAACTGTATAGCTATAATTGCTTCTCAGGGATTTACTCCTTAGATTGTGCTATCATCACCAATAAAACACAAATGCCATTTTTTGAAGTTGCCCTGTTTCACCCACAAGAAAAAAAGACACTGACGGTTAAAGTCGCTACAGCGATCCCTATTGACCTTATCTCAGAAAATAATGGGAAAATCATTCGTGAATCATTTCAACAGGTGCACCACATCGATCTCTCCAAAGAAGGACTTCTTGATCAGAAATACCTCAAACAAACACGCCTTTCCTAAGTTAGCATTTTTTGATCAGATATTACAGTATCTCATAGCTACATAGCTATACCTTATCATTTTTTAATCGTTTTGGTAAACAACAGCAAGCACCAATTTACCATGAACGAAATAGCAACACCCCAAGCAAAGGCCACCAACTGCCCAAAACAGATCCGAATCTCTTATTCCCTCATAAGAGCTCCAAAAAACCACATAAGGTGGATAAAATTACTGTACTCAAAATCATCTGAGCTCAGCACCTCCCCAAAAATAAGCGTGGATATCATCAGCAGAAAACACCTCTTCTACCTGTAAACGTAACAGGCATACACCACTTCCCAAAAAACAATCATTAGCTACACAGCTGCAATAAACAAGCCATGCCAACAACAAAAAAACAGCTAAATTCGGTTGATTAATTGAACTAAAAGGCTAAATCATCATTTATAGCCTTTTAAATACAAAAAAAATAGACTTTTTAACATCAATAATAATAGCTACACAGCTAATAAAAACTATGCCAACATACAGAATCACACTGAAGTACTCGGGAAACTGTAATTACAATCAATTCTAAATTCGCAAAAGAACCTAATTGATAAATCACTATGAAAAAACATCAGACCGAATTCGAAATTCTAGATGAGAAAGCAATTCTTAAAGAATTAGATAGCCTAGTGCTACACCCCCTAAATTTAGCATGATTTTTTCTTGAATCACTGTATGGGAAGAAAAACATCTATTGTCATTGATCTGACGGAGCGAGAAGAGAGACTACTATTTAGAATTATTAATAGTGGGAAGACGCCTTCAAATATTCGTCGCCGAGCCTCATTTGTGTACCATTTTAATAAGGGGTTAAGCTTCAAAGAGATTTGTGCTAATGAAAAAGCAGATCCCAATACAGTGAAGAGATGGCTTAATAAATGGGACGCAATCAATGAGTTAGATGAAACCCAAAATAAAATAGGAGATACTGAATTTATCCGACTTATTTATGAACAATTAACTGATTCTAAAAGAAGCGGAAGGAAACCTCGTTTAACTGCCGAAGAAAAAATTCAAGTGCAAACATTAAGCTGCCAAGATCCTCAAGATTATGATGTTCCAATCACTGAATGGTCTCATGAGTCTTTGAGTGAGCAAGCGAAGAAAATGGGAATCGAAATCTCATCAAGTCATGTTGGTCGACTTTTAAAAAAACGAATTAAGTCCTCATAAAACTGAATATTGGATACATCCAAAAATAGGTGACCAACAGGAGCATAACGACCGTGTTTCTGATGTTTGCAGTGTTTATTTGGAGCAATCAGACGATGTTGTGACTATTTCTGTGGATGAAAAGACGGGTATTCAAGCTAAACAAAACATAAAAATAACCACAGCAAAAAGCGGTCAAGTTAAGCGAGTAGACCCAGAATACAAGCGGAACGGAACGACCTGTTTAATCGCAGGCCTGAATATAATGGACGGCGAGGTCACCAAATATCAACTTGGACAGACTCGGAATGAGGAGGATTTTTGTAAATTTATAGAGTCAATCATCGATAAATACCCTAACAAAAAAATCGTTTTTATTGCAGACCAGCTTAATACACATAAATCAGAGTCATTAGTCAAGCTAATTGCTGATAAAGTAAATTATGACAGTGATTTAGGTAAGAAAGGACGGTGTGGAGTATTAAAGACGATGAAGTCCAGGATGGAATTTTTAGAGGATAAAGACCATAAAATCAGATTTCAATATACTCCAAAACATTGCTCTTGGTTGAACCAAATAGAGAATTGGTTTGGCCGTTTACAGAAGCATGTAATTCGTAATGGGCAATTTAACTCGGTCCCTAATTTAGAAAGAAAAATCACCAACTATATTGAGTATTACAATGAAAGATGGAAAAAGCCAATTGAGTGGTGTTTTGGTGGGTTTTAAATCGGGTGGTATTTAAGGGTTATCGCACTAGATAAAATAAGCTCTTTTAAAATAAAAGTCGACGAAGGGCACAGCAAAGCAATGGAAGAAATGGAAAGTCTGAGAGAACAAATGACTTCTAAAGACACGCAAGGATTATTAAATCAGTGCAAAGACTCAATCACATCATCAATCACATCACAATTCGGACTTGCGAGTATGATCATTTCTAACCAAGACGGGGGAAATGTAACGACTATCCACAATGCAAATCAAAAAACAGCTCAACATAAAAGAGGTATTTATGCAAAAAAAGAAGATAAATATAAAAGGGACTTATATGACAGAGGTAAAAATTCAGAAGGAAAATCTTTTGCTGGAGGTGGAAAAAATTCAGTCGGTGCTGAGTTTACAAGGAAACAATTAGACTCTCATGACAACCTTACTGATGCTTATACAGGAAAAACGATAAAAGGCGCTGAAAGTAGTCCTGATCATATAAAGTCATTATCTCAATTCCATAAAGATGGGGGGTTTATGCTTTCAGATGAACAGAAAGCCGACTTTGCCACTGATAAAGGTAACTTAGCTTGCACTGATAGAGGAGTCAACAAATCAATGAGTGACCTCGATAAAGATGAATGGGCAAATAAGAAGTCAAGCAATAGAGAGATTACAAATGAAGAACATTTTGATATCAATAGAAACTCTTTAAATGATGCAATTGACAGAGGGGAACAGACTGCTAAAAACCATCTACCTAGTGTTATGTCAAGCCTCTATTGTCGGATATAACCTCTTTAGTTTTATCCTGGCATCTTCCGTGGTGAATTGCCAATTGATAGAGGCGGTAATGGCATTTCTGTAAGACACCCAAGCATCCACTTGCTTTTGCAATGTTTCTTTATCAGCTATTCTTTGTGACAGACACTGCTTACCCAAAACATTGAGCTCAATTTCTGCCATATTTAACCAACTTCCATGTTTTGGGGTGAAAACAAATTCGATCTTATCAACAATCCGTTTTGCCTCCTTTGGTGAGAATGTATCATAAAAAGCCCCGATAGTATGCGTCTTTAGGTTATCTAATACTACCGTAACTTTATTGCACTCAGAGTAATGCTCATCAATTAATTTCCTGATAAATTTTGCCCAATCTGATTTTGTTTTTCGGTCTGTAACCTGAGCATACCTTTTCCCATTTAGCGGTTCATTCGCAACAAAGATATTGCATACACCATTGCGTTTATATTCGTAATCCTCCTTTATTTGAACGCCCTTAGCTCCCTTTACTTCAATAGGAGTCCGAGTTTGACCAATCAATTGCTTTCCCCCTTCATCCATACAAATTACAGGATGGTTTTTATCGTAGGGGCGTTTATAGACATCGAGAACCTGCTCCATATGAGCAACAAACTCACCATTTTGCTCAGGAGGAATTACCCATCCTTGCACTCGCCAAGGCTTCAGCTCGTTTTTTTAAAATTAATCGAACTGATTCATGTGAAATACTATCAGTATAGTTTAATTCAACCACATTATCTGCCAATAACCTTAATGACCATTGAGCCATTCCTTGAGGAGGTTTACTGCAACTTAGTGCAATAATATGAGCCTCAAGGTCTCCATCAAATTTAACCCTGTAACTGGAGGGATCTCGTTTTTTTCCATTCAAAGTAACCTCAAAACCTTCTTCCACAAAACGTTTTCGAACGCGCTCCACTTTTTTAGAGCTTACATTTAGAGCAGATGCAATTTCTTCATAGGGTTTCCTTGGTTCCTCACCCGATTCATCACTGTTTAGGAGAATAAGAGCATTTATAACTCTGAGGGATTTATGGGATCCTTTCGAAATGATCTCCCTCAAAGCAGATCTTTCTTCATTAGTCAGTTCAACAGTATAGCGGCTCATATTCTTTTTTAGGAAGAACCGATTAATGACAGACATTGTTTGTTTGACGCGTCACTAGTTTATCTCACAATGAGATTGAGCGTTCATCAAAACTTGAATCAGTTAAAATCTTTAAGAAGATTGATAACCTTTCAAAAAGGATAAAGGAAGCTGAAGCACAGGCCATTCAAGCAAAAGATATCTCTGGTGGTTTTTTGGGTTTCGGTAAAACTAAACGTCAATCACAGGCAACTTCTGAAGCTCTAATCAAGACAAACGAAGCTGTAAGTGAGATGAATCAGCTAATTCAAGAAGCTGTGAAATTTTCATGTTCTTCTTTATACCTTTCTCAGTGTATGTTTAACCATATGTCTGAAATGACAAAGAACGGTTTTAGGGATCGAGATGGGAAACTTAAAAAATTAAACAATAAAGGGGAAGAATTTGCTCATCACTTAATTCAACAGGCAAAAGCGTTTATAGACCAACAAAAAAAAATAGAAGACATACAAGAGGTTGGAGCTAATAACACTATCAAATTAGAGCATCAAGAAGCTACAGACTTACGGCATGATAAGGAATTAGCTCACCAAGCCAAAACAGATGAAAGACATGACAAGGAATTAGCTCACCAAGCCAAAACAGATGAAAGACATGATCGTGAAATTGAACAATTAAGAGTCAAAATTAACGCACATGAAAAAATCTTGAAAAAAGTAAATGCAAGTGGAAGTAATGTAAAAATAGGCTACAATAATAAGTATATTTATGTGTTTTTATTCATATCAAACATTCTTGCACTTTGTGCTTTATACTTTAGTTTAAGTTAATTCACTATACAACCTAATTCTATCACCCGCCCCTACTCCCGCACAGAAATCGATGAAGCCTTCAAGCTCCGCAAGCAGGCCATGCAAAAGGAAGCCTTGAAGCGGGGCGAGGCATTTGATGGTCAGCGGTTGGCGCTGTACACTGATTGCTATACAGGCAAGCCCTTGCGGGGTGGGGATCGCTACGATTATGAGCACATCATCTCGGCGGAGGAGTTGTTCATGAGGTATCGGGCGACGCACACGAATGAGCAGATTGCGGAGATTGTTAATCATCCGGATAATGTGAGTGTGACGCTGCGGTCGATTAATCAGTTCAAGGGGAAGTATGATTTGCAATCCCGTGTTTTGGACAATCCGATGAAGATTGATGAGTTTGGGATTGACTTAAATTATGCTAAAAAATCATTGGCGAAGGCGCAAAGGGCGGTTTTGAATTTCTAAAGGGAAATCTACTCCCTCACAAAAAAAGCAACCCACATCAGGTTGCTTTTTTCATTTCATCCACCTCAAAAATCACCTCACCTTCCCGCTCCTCACATCTTCCTTCATCGTCAGCCTCAACAATTCTGCCTTCATGATCGCCAGTTGTTTCTTGTATTTTTTGTCATTGGCGAGGTTGTGGATCTCCTCAGGATCGTTGGCGAGATGGTAAAGCTCATCATCGAAAGTGCCTTCGGTATAGTGGATATATTTCCATTCTTCGGTACGCACGGCTTGCCACGGACGCACATGCACCACTACTTTTTCGAAGAAATATTCATGGAGCATCGACTCCCTCCACGGTGCTTTTTCATTTTTCAGGATCGGCAAAAGGGACGTTCCCTGCATCGGTTCGATCGGTTCAACGCCTGCTAATTCGAGGATGGTCGGAGCAACATCGATGTTCTGCACCATCTGCTCACGGGTGCTTCCTGCCTCGATCAACTTCGGATAGCGCATCAACATCGGGATGCGAAGCACAGGATCATACGCCCAACGTTTTTTATTGAACTGTCCGTGTTCGCCCATCAGCATGCCATTGTCACTTACATAAATGATCAGGGTATTATCAAGTTCGCCCATGTCTTCCAATTGCTTCAACATAGCGCCCACACCATCATCCACACTCTGCATACAGCGGTGCTCATCAGCAAAAATATTCGAGGGCGTATTGCTTCGTCCACGTCTTGACTCAGGCATTTCGGGCATCACATTCTCCAGGGCATAAACAGGCTTTCGCTCAAATTTGGAGGACAACACCTGCTTTCCTTCCAAATCTCCTTTGGGTGGTTCAGGTATTTCAAACTTCACATCTGAATATAAATCTTCATGTCTTTTAGCGGGAATGATCGGCCAGTGCACGGCTTTGTGTGCCACAATCATCGCAAAGGGTTTATCATGTGCTCTCTGCAAAAACTCCACCGCATGATCATTGATAATATCGGTCATATAGCCCGTGGTTTGCTTCCGCAACCCTTCATCGTTGATCACCCCATCCACATAATCCCCCTGACCTTTGAAGCTCATCCAACGGTCAAAGCCCGGACGACGGGAATCATCCAAGCCCATATGCCATTTACCAATAAAAGCCGTTTCGTAGCCCGTTTCCCGCAAACGTCGAGGCCAGGTATTGAGCGTATGACTGATCGCATCGAGACCAATTTTATCATTATTGATCACCAAATGCTTGCTCGAATAATTCCCCGTGAAGAAGCTCGCACGGCTCGGCGAACAAAGGGGAGTGGTAACGAAGGCATTTTTGAAAAGCATGCCCTCCTTACCAATGCGATCAATATTAGGGGTGTGAGCGGTCGGGTTGCCTTCAACCCCTAATAATCCGACCTGTTGATCATCAGTAATAATGAAAATAATGTTGGGACGGGTATCTTGCTGAGCGCATAGCGGCAAGGTGCTCCCACACCAGCCCAAAAAAAACAACAGACTGTAAACGGTGAATGGTCTTTGCATGAGTAATGACTTTAGTTGAAAAAAATTGCTTCGCAGCATAATAACACCCCTGCCTATAAATACCTGTTCGATTTACAAATTGAAATAAAAATTAAGCCATAACATGATCATGAATATCTAAAGCTTCTTTAAAAGCGACATTTATCATGCGGTTGATTGACCAAAGCGATAGTGTTAAAATAATAAGTGAATTTTTAATTATAATTTTGGTAATCCAACAACCAAAATACCAATTTTCATTACATTACCATCACTTTTTAAAAATCACTTTATTTATTCCAAATGAAATCAACCCCCATTTTTGTATTATTCGGACTGCTCTTTAGTCTGAATGCGTGGGCAGAAACCACGATTGTCGATAACCGAAGCGACATGCGAAAAGTGTTGGCCGCTGCTGTTGCCGGCGACACCATCATTGTTAAATCCGGAACCTATGCAGACCTGAGTGCTTCCAGCATCGAGATTCAAGGAACAGCCGAAAAACCGATTGTATTTATGGCGGAAGAAGTCGGTGGCGTCAAAATGTCCGGAAACGCTTATTTTTCCTTCAGAAGATCTGAACATGTGATCATTCAGGGATTTACCTTCAATGTGGTCAATAACACCACGATGGTAAAGCTTGAGGGCTGTAACAACATGCGTGTTACCCAGAATGTATTTGAACTGACCCCCACAGAAGAGGGCAGAAGCGTCAAATGGCTGATTATTCAAGGCGTTTGGGACGACAAAAACTTTGAGCACGAAAGTCATCACAACCGCATCGACCATAATATTTTCCAAAATAAAACCACACCAGGGCACTACATCACCATTGATGGTACAAATAACAAGGACAACGAAAACGGTGATCCTGAAGAATACCGCCAATCGCAATACGACCGCATCGACCACAACTACTTCCGCAACAACGGGCCCCGTGCGGTAAATGAGCAGGAGTCCATCCGTATCGGTTGGTCGGAGATGTCGATGTCGAGTGGCTTCACCACCGTAGAATTCAACCGTTTTGAAAATTGTGATGGTGACCCAGAGGTCGTTTCTGTAAAATCATGTGACAATACCATCCGCCACAACACTTTCGTGGGCTGTTATGGTGTGTTGTCATTGCGCCATGGTAACCGCAACCATATCGAAGGCAACTACTTTTTCGGTGGTGGCCGTCCAACCTCAACCTCTCCTGCAGGGGCGAATTTGGGTACAGGTGGAATCCGTATTTATGGAACGGATCATGTGGTGATCAACAACTACTTTCAGGGACTGAACGGTAACCGTTGGGATGCACCGATTACGATAACTAAAGGAGATGCGATCGACGGACAGGACAGCAAACTGAACAAACATTTTATCGCTCAGCGTGTAGTGATTGCCAATAATACTTTGGTGGACAATGAATATGGTATTGAATTGGGTTTTGACAACAATGGCAACTACCCGAAAAGCATCGAGGACATTACCTTGGCCAACAACCTGATCATCAACACCACCAACGACCCGATCAACTTCTACGATGACAGCGAACACGCCGGCATTGATTGGAGTAATAACTTGGTATATCCGCAATCGGGTAGCGAGATGACCAACAGCGAAAGTAATATTTCTTTTGCCGATGCAGAAGTAAAAAGCTTTGATCCACAACTTGCGCTGAACGACAGCCTGTATTTCAGTACTGCCAACACACCAGATTTCGACAACCTCCGTTCTATTGTCAATCTAAAGGATATTCACGGACAGGATCGTGGAGTAGTAACGACCGTTGGCGCTGATCAGTACAGCACAGGAGCGATGATGTATCACCCAATGCGACCACAGGATGTTGGGCCAACAGGCAGTTTGGACAATGAAGTAGAAGACAAAAACTACATCAACATCTCTGAGCCAAACACACTTCCTGCAGCGGAAACATCAATTGAAATAATGGTTTATGCCAATGTTCAATGGACAGCAAGCACCGACAGCGATTGGCTAACGATCGATAAAAACAGTGGCGACGGCGATGCAACCATCACCCTTACCGCTTCGGCCAATGATACCGATGAACAACGATCGGCTGTTCTGACCCTTACCGACGGGGAGATTTCGACGGCCATCAATATCCAACAGGAAGCACCTGAGATTCCTGCGAACAGTGAATTGGCGGAGATCAAAGAGGTTTATGCTTCTTCCGAAGAAACCGCCAAAGGCAATACGGCTGATAAAACGATTGATGATGATTTCGGCACTTTGTGGGCTTCCAACGGCAAAGGCGAACACATCACCTATGATTTGGGCGAAGAAATGTTGGTCAACATTGTTCAGATCGCATTCAACAAAGCCAATGAACGAACTTCCTATTTTGACTTGGCAGGTAGTACCGATGGCGAAACTTTTGATATTATCCTTGCAAATCAGGAAAGTCAAAATACCCTTGAGCAAACCGTTTACCCCTTCAACCAAACCGTTCGATATGTCAGAATCATTGGTCAGGGCAACTCAAGCAATGATTGGAATACCATCACCGAGGTTGATATCTATAAACAGATGATGGACGAGGAGGAAGAGGAAGATGAAGACGATCAGGAAGAAGAGGACAATGATGATGCGATTACTTCAACTCCTGCAGCGCAACAAGTGCGCATCTACCCGAACCCTGTACAGGATCACCTGAATTTTGAAAACCTTCAAGGTTACGATCAGCTGATTTTGATCAATATGGAAGGACGCCAGGTATTCCACAGCGCACTGAAAGGAAATCACCTTTCTTTACCGGTTTTCCCTTCAGGCATGTACATCCTGAAATTGATCGGAAACGAAAAAACACATAGTCAAAAGATCATCATTCGATAAATTCAATTCTCTGTCATAGAATTGTCAAACACGAGGTCGTAAGCGAAAGTTTACGACCTTTTTTTGTTTATCTTTAGGCATCAATTAAGAATTGTAAAGGGGGATTTACTTATCTACAAAGCTTTACGCTAAACTGGGCTGTCGCGTATTTTTGTACCTCACGGTACGGACGTTGCATGCAACGTTTTTACGGCACTAAAAATGATGTTTTTGGATAAGCTAATGGCATATTTTCGACAGGCTAATACTAAGCGACATAGAGCAAAAAAAATCATGGTAATCCTGTAAATCATGGTCATTCCCCCCCAACATTATTAGTTACCACAAAAAAACAACCCCATGAAACTCCTTTTCTTCTCCGATATCCACGCCAACTTGCCCGCCTTCGAAGCCTTCCTCCAAAAAGCCGAAGAAATTCAGCCCGATGCCATTTACTGTTTGGGGGATTTGGTTGGTTATAATGTTTGGGCAAATGAGGTGATTGACCGCATCCGAAAGCACCGCATTCCAACCATCATGGGTAATCATGATGAGAAACAATTAAAAGACTTGACAGGGGACACTTCCAATGGAGGCCTGACCCAAAAGCTATTGGGAGAGGAGCAAAGACGCTTTTTACAGCAGTTGCCCCGCCACCTGAGTTTGGAATTTGGAACAGGGGAGAAGGTCTTCCGAATGGAAATGATGCACGGAAGCAAGAAGGCGATCAATGATTATTTGTTGGAGGATTATCCAGAGGCGGATGTTTTGAAAATGATGGCTGAAAGCAATGCCGATCTGTTTTTGAGTGGACATACGCACCTGCCGTATCATCGCATCATTCAGCAAGGGGAGCATTACAAACATGTGATCAATGTCGGTTCGGCGGGCAAACCCAAAGACCGCAATACCGACGGCTGTTGTGCCCTTTTGGAATTTGACCAGCTTGACCCTAAAGATCCACAATCACTCAAAGTTAGTTTTCCTCGTTTCAGTTACGATGTCAAAAAGGCGATGCAAGGCATTTTGGATTCGGACTTTCCCGATAAGTTTGCCGAGGCTTTGGAGAAGGCGAGGTAGAACGATTTCCATCTACAGTCAGAAGTGTAAGGTTTCCCGCCAAACAGCCAGCAAAGACATCAAGGAAATTGAACAGGCAATGACGCTGACGGTCGATGATCAGTACAAGGAGAGAAGGTATTTTGTGGGGTGACTTGCAATGGTACGTTAAGGTAAATCTATTAATTCACACCAATCGATCTGCTTTACTTTCCCATGATCCACCTGCTCAATAGCCCTGTAAAGACGCTCTGTATTCATCTTTGAGCGAAGGAGGTGAAAGGTTTCATCAAATTCATCCGGTGATAACTCATCTTCAATCTCTTCAGAGGCCCAGCGTTCTTCATACGCTTCAATCTGATCCACTAAGCTGTCCATTAAAGCCTCTTCCTTAAGGCTCATCTTTTCTTTACTCATCAGGCTATCAACCAATGCTAAGGCCTTTACGTGCTGATCTTTCGTCATTTTCACCAATTTATACTCAAATATCGAAGCTCAACAAGGTAGCCAATATTTATAAATAAGCCCACATAACGCATGTGCCGAAGGTACATTTTACAAAAGCCTCGGGTTTCAACCCGTGGAAAATATTCAATCCATCAATTCACCAACACATACAACAACACCCCGATCTTCTCACCAAGGTGCTCAATAACCAACCAGGAAAAGGCAATCAAACCGATACCCGCATAAAGACGTGTTGATTTGGTTAAGCGGAATAAATTTGAGTCAAAATAATTTTTCATATCCGTAAAATTTAGGATTAGCTTATCGAAAATATACCATTACCCAACCAAAAATATGATTTCTACTACCGTAGGGACGTTGCATGCAACGTCCGTACCGATAGGTACAAAACATAATTTAGAATAACATCGACAGTCCATTATTAAGCATATGAAGCAAAATGCAGGCGCCGATTCCTTTCACATTTCGCAAATAAGCCAAAAACAAACCGACAGGTAGAAGTTGTAAATAGTAATAAGTTTGTTCGTACCAAGTGGTCAAATCACTTTCAAGTCCCACACGATAATGTGCCAACACAAATAGCAGGGTACTCAGGTGAATGACGATATTCCGATTGATCGGCACTTGATCAAGTTGCCTTCCCAAAAAGATACAAGTAAGCAAGCACAAAAGACCGACAAGTGCCCAATTTAGCCCAATAAAAAGAAGATAGCCACCTATTAATCCGGTGGATAAAATAAGATTTCGTGTTTTGAAATCATGCCACAATCGGCAAGTCAATTCTTCGAAAACAGGCCCGAGGATAACCGCCTTCCACCAAAGAACTTCAGTATTGGCCAGCTTGAAATCATAAAAGTTGAAGGCGTACTTGAAATACAACAACAGCCCCAAAAATACCGAAACCAAACTAATCTATACCTTGAGCACCACTCCAGCCAAGACTATTTCTTTATAATTTACATTAGGTATCGATATGCTCGGTGCTTGTAGATAAAGTTTCAGGGAAGAATTCATTTCAAAAAACCTCCCGCCAAAGCCCATTAACGGTCAATAAAGTAAAAATCTTCTTCATCGCCCAATAGCCGAAAAATGATCCCATAATTACACCTATTCCATAGGTCAAAGTTTCTTTAAGTAATTTGAGGATAGGTTGAGTTGTCATAAGTGATCTGTTTAATAACCCACTATTCTTTACTTTAAAATTACAATTTTTCACTTTATTATCAATAAAAAAAGCCACCCCATGTGCAAAGGGTGGCCTCAACGTTATGAAAAGTGTAATGTATAATCTGTACTTTATTCGTAATCCCCGATCAGAGTACCACTCACGCACCAGAAATTGAACATGGTTCCTGCATCTGCTCCCTGTGGGATCGCTACCCGAATAAGGTGTTTCCCCGGAGTAAGCTCCGGCATGCTGATGAATGTCGGTTGGGTCAAAGTACCCGGACACCAATTCGAACGACTCAAGTCTGAGGATGACATCCCATTTCCGAAGTTGCCCGAAGCGGGGTTGCTCAGGCGGTATGTGGCGCAATCGGTTCTCCATGGTGTAAATCGATACGACAGCTTCCCATCGACAAAAATGCGGTTTTCTTTCGGCACAAATTCATCGCCCGTGCCCCAGCCACCATGACCGGTCGGCACATAGCGCAGGCGCACATTCTTCACGCCTTCAGGAATATTCACTTCCACTTCAAGGGTGTCCCCATCAAACATTTTCGGGTACTCCTGACCCGCCATTTCCATCAAATTAACGGTATCAAAAATAGGGGATACCCATTTTTTTGTTTTGGGTTCTTCAGAAGGGTAGTACATCAGGTCCAGGCTCACATTGTGTCCGTTTTTGGCATAGTTTCCGATAAAAACCCCGATCCAAACCTCCTCCTGCATTGCGGGCAACAACTCGGAAATATCCTGTTTGTAAATGGTAGAATCTGCCCACGGATAGCCCGCAATCGGACGCTTATCATTATAAGCCCGTACCCCAAAAGAAGTGAAGAAACGCATCAGTTCCATCGGTGGGGTATAGTCGTCGGTAACGGTCATGCCCTGATACGTTCTACCTTTATTATCCTTGAAACTCGGCACCTGATCCAGCCCTTGGAAGAAGGCATCCAAAAAGCTTTTCGGTTTATCCGTAGGAATCACAAAAACAGAACCTGTACGGTCATATGCATCACCTTCGGAGTATTGCGTCAGGCGGGCAAAAACACGCGCATCATCCCGCTTGGGCAATCGGATTTTCTTCAAAACCACTGCTCCCTTACTTACTCGATAAGCCACATTTTCCTGCGGATTCGTTACCGCCTTCAATTCATCGCCAAAGTTCAAATGCTGATGATCGAACACCGGAATGGTCTCGTATCTGTTCTCAATTTGCTGTTGAGTATAATGTGGGGCATCAACAAATTTCCCAAAGTCCGAAGGCCAGTTCAGCGCTTCAGGTTTCAGCTTTTTATAATTGATTTTTGCAGCCTCAATCGTGCTGTTGCCATTACGGCGTACCTTCAGCACAAGCCCTTTGTCGGCACCCATACTGTTATAAGGAGAACCATGAATCTTGCTGTCTTTGGCAATCCACATTTCCATCTTGTTCGAGAAAGAAACGAACTCATATTTCTCACAAAGTACCCCCGCAATTTTTTCTGTTTCCCCAGTGGCGGTCATGCTTGGCATATTTTCAAAAGGGCGTTGCAAAGTGTAGTGCTCCCCCGCCTGGGTGGTCAATACGCTTAAGCCTTGCGCCTGCGCATAATCAATCAGTTGCAACTCGTTTTTGCTTGAACGCTTACTGAAAATTTGGGCCTTCTGATCTGCGAAAAACACCCGAATGGTATCGCCAGTCATTTTACCATTATAAGAAGACAGGTAGATAATCTCCCCCTGATCTTTCACTTTTCTTGCCATAGCGGGCAGGGTGCAAGTCGCCAGAGAGGCCACCGCTACCACTTTAGTAAACCAATGTTTCATATCAAAAAATGATGTAATGTAAAGGCTTACAAGATCCGAGGCTTGGGTTATTTTTGGGTAATATTAACTGTTAATCCCTCCGTACTTCTTCAATAACGGCACAAAATTAACCCTTTCATCTGCGCCATTGATTTACGCTGATTGGATTATCAAAAATAAAAAAAGCATTTTCACAGTTCCAGCGGATTACTGCAAAAATGCCTGAAAGGGTGACCGATACTTATTTAGGTATCCTGCACCTGTCCTAATGTTTCGATCAGTTGCAAAATCTCCTCAGGTTCGCTGCCAATACCGAGTTGTAAATGGCGGTATCGGCGTCTTGCCTTCAGCTTATGCATCAATGGGAAAATAGGTAATTCCTCCTCCCAGAATTGTTTATTCAGGAAGATCATCGGGCTCGCCTTGCCATAGGTTTCATAATGATTCTGACAGGCATCCTGAAAGATTTCCTGCAAGGTTCCAGCACTGCCGGGAGAGAAAATCACCCCGCCCATGGCAATGGCCAATAGCCCTTCTTCACGAACAGAGTTGGCGAAATATTTGGCGATTTTCGAAGCAAAAGGGCTTGGTGGTTCATGTCCATATGCCCAGGTCGGGATACCCAAAGACTCATATTTTTCATCCCTCGGGAAACGCTCAATCACCTCAAAGGAAGTCGCCAGCCAGCCGTCATCCTCAAAGCTTGGCGCCTGCACCAATACCTCCAATGCCTGCTGTAATTCTGCTTCCGAACGTCCCGCCATCCATGCGCCCACGTGGGTTGCTTCCATGGCACCAGGGCCTCCGCCAGACATCATCAAATAACCTTTTTCAGCCAGCTGTTTGGAGATTTTCACCACCCGAAGATAATCTTCATCGGTGCGTTTGAGCTGATGCCCTCCCATGATTGCCACGCGCTTATCAGGATCAAAATTTTTGATAAATTCCTCCAGTGCATCCGTAATCGCATGGTCATGCAAGCGTTGCGCAAGCGTAACACTGATGTCAGTAGCGAACTGTTTTCCCGAATTCACATAGTGACTGTAAATCACATGATCGGGTGTATAGTAGTAACTTTTAGGGTCTTCACGATCAAAGTTTTTATAGATACTTTCCTTGTCATATAATTCCGACCGAAACATATGAAAAGGCATATCCAACTCAGGAAAGAGCTGATTTTCCTGCTCATATTGCAGGTAAAACATCAGGTCTTTGTCCATCTTACACCCCAGAAACAAGCACTTATTTATTGGGGTATGAAGTAACTTTTCTTTGAATGGATTTAAGTCTATGGCCTGAAAAGCCAGACGTGTAAGTCGCTTATTCTGCGCTAAAACTTTTTCAAATTCGGATGCTGAATGTATTTCTCTCAATCTAAAAATTTTTATAAATCCAACTCTGTTTTCACTTTAATTCTTGCCGATAGCAGTTGCGCTGCAAACTGTCCATTTCCGACAATCAGTTTCCTCGAAAAGGAACCATCATAAATCTGCCCACAACCACAAGACGGAGATTTTGCCTTTAAGATCGCCTCTTTAATATTTTCCGACTGAGCGATCTTCAAGCCCGCTGCCGCCCCAGCATTAAAAGCTTCAGTAACATCCTCCCCATCTTTAGTCAACACCTGACTCCCGACAATCTCAGCAGGGGTTCGTGGGGTCGGCAAACCACCTAACTCCTCTGGGCAAACCAACACACAACGCCCCTCGGCATGTAATTGCTGAATCTGTGGGACGCCATTGTCCTTGCCATCATACCGACATCTCTTCCCCGCCAAACAGGCGCTTACCAATATTTTTTCCATGTTTCTTATTCGAATATAGGCACCGCATGCGATGCCTCTACGACGATTACGATGACTGCCAACGCTTTAATTTGGGAATGCCCAATGTAAAAAACCACGCTACAAATCGGTTAAACCCTTTCTTGACCATCTGTTCTCTGCAATGCTTTTGAAACTCTGTTACCGTTCCCTCAAACAAAAATTGCCCATCGACATAACAATGACTGCAAAATTCCTCACTCTTGCTTCCATCAGCATTCGTTCCTCCACCCTGCGGATCCTTGGATAAAGGCATCCCACAACTCTGACACTTCTCTTTTGACATATTTTTCATTTACCGTACGGACGTTGCATGCAACGTCCCTACAACCCGTTCATATTATAATTTATATTTCACAATCGCCTTCTGCATCGCCAAATTGTTCGGGTATGCCGTTACATTCCCATCCACATCACGGATGCGGATATTGAACAAATTAATATCAATCACCTCGCCCTCGGCACCATTGTCCCCATCCTTGATCTTGATGCGATCGCCAATCTTAAAAGGGGCGTTAAAAAACAACACCATCGCCGAAGTTATGTTACTCAGAATTGACCATGCGGCAAAGAAACCTACCCCAACCACCGTAAAGATCGAGGCGATATAAACCGAAAGCCCCTGAAAAGAAACTTCCCAAATCACTCCCAAAACTACGATCAATAATACGGCCCAAAGGAAGGTGATCACCTTCGACACATAGACCGAGCGAAAAGGCATATAGTCATGCGAATTTCCACTGCGTTTGATGAATCGGGAAATGTATCTTTTGCCAATAAAGAAAATGAGCAACAACAAAATGCTCAATCCAATTTCAATCTCTGTGCTGTTCATTGATGTTTGATTTTAGGTAAATGTTGTTTGATGGGCTGAATATACGAATTAAGTTAGTTCAAGCGACTCGCTTGGACTAACTTAATTTCACCTATGCTTTGACCCAGGCGAGACACTTAACCAAAGGCATATTTGGTCGCTGTACGGGCTGACCTATGTGTCTGCCCAAACCAATCCTGTATTTGATAGATTTGGATAAACACACAGGTGCATCCATACAGTTTATAAAATAATCTCAATGGATTGGTGTAACAGCCTCCGATAGCAGAAACAAGCTTAAAAAATCGTGGTCAAAATAATCTTTAAAAATTAATCATGGTTTAAAAACACTCCTATATCCATCGCGAGAGTCCCTCTCGTGATAGCCTAACCTCCCCAATTTTCTATCACAAGACAGAGTCTCGCGATAGAAAAAATCATAAAACGTTTAGGTCAGCCATAAAGCCCGGACCCTACTAAAAATAAATCCGATACTGCGGTACCACAAACAATCCCAGCTGACTGACCTGCGTGATTTGCTCGGTTCGGCTATTATAATTAATGCTGTATCCATTCTGTCGGTTGGTCAGATTTTGAATATCAATCACCCATTCGTGGGTCAATTTCTTTTGGTTCAGGCGCAGGCCAATCTTGAAATCCCAACGGAAATAAGGATCCATTTTTTCGCTGTAAGGATCATCCTCCCGACGCACTTCCCTGCCTTCCTTTCGGCTTTCTTCCAAATCAATCGGCGTAAAATATCGACCGCCAGCCACCACCACTTTCGTGTCGGCAGTCAATGTCAGATTTGAGCCCAAGGCCCATTCTTTTCCCACCAAAGCATTCGTTACCACTTCGCTGTTGAAAGCCGTATTTCGCCAAATGCCATCGGAACCCTGATATTTTGATCCAAAGACACTACCCGTGAGCAAAGCATAAAACTGATCGGCGAATTGCCGTTCGACCGTCAGTTCCATTCCGTAATTTCGACCGACCCCTTCATTGACTAAACCGAATTTATAAGGCAGAGCAAAGTCATCGCCTGCATTGAGCATACTGAAGCCCGACGGCTGTGCCGCTACGGGAATATCATACAAGTCTTGATAGTAAATTTCGGACTTGATCGACCAATATTCCGCCAACTGATAATTCATGCCCAACACATAGTGAATCGATCGGCTCATGCCCAAATTCAGGTTATCTTGCAGGCTCGTGTCCGTACCATCAAACTCGGGTTTCGCATACAAAACAGGAATCGGCTGTGTCTGACTGTGCATCCCAAAACCAGCATTTACCGACAACCGATCCGTCCACTGATAGCTCAAATTAATCCGTGGCTCAATCGCAAACTGATCGTTTAGAAAATAATAACTTCCATACACTCCCGACTTCAGTTGCCATTTCGGAGCAAAGCGATACAGCCAATCGGTATAAGCCTGCACCAACTGCGTATTGCCATCACCCGAACGGTAAGTATGCCATGTATCCGCATAATTGATATAAGTGCTGTCCGCAAAATCATTGATAAAATTGGTCAGCATCACACCCGATCGGGTCGTGTGCTTGCTGTTCCATTTTCGATTGATGAAATAATGCGCCACCAAACGATCTTCCCGATTATGTGAAAAGATCTCCTGTCGAGCAGAAGGTACATTTTGTTGCCAAGTCAAGGTATCCACCTGCACCCCATTTTGCTGATGCGTATAGGCAAGAGTCAGTTTTCCGTAAGTTTGCGCATCAAAAAAGTAGGTATGTGATAGCCCTGTTACCAAAGTCTGACTTGTATTGTAAATATCTACATTCTCATTTCCGTACAAATCCGTATCATCGCTTTCCAGATCCAAATCACTGCCCAGAATATCAATCGAGCTTTTTCCACCCAAAGCAAAAACCGACAGCTTGCCTGCATTTTTTAGCGGAAAATTAAGCTTCATGGATAAATCCTGATATTGAGGGACAGCTGATCCTGTACCGAAATTCAAGCCTATTTTTTTGAAAAGATCAAGAGTCGAGTAGCGATAATTGATCAGATAGGTTGCATTGCTATTTTTCGAAAAAGAACCTTCAGCACCCAATTCAATCCCGTTGAACCCGATTTGTCCCGTAAACATCGGTCGCCCAACTTTTCCGTTGCGCATCGTCAAATCAAAAGCCCCCGAAAGCGCATTCCCATAAGATGCAGGAAAAGCCGACGTCATGAAATCACTGCGTCCCAAGGCATTGGTATTTAACATCCCGACAGGTCCACCCGTTGAACCAAAAGAAGCAAAATGATTTGGACTCGGGATGTCAATATCCTCCAGTCGCCAAAGCACACCCATCGGCGAGTTCCCTCGGATGATGATATCATTTCGACCGTCATTAGCACCCGACACCCCTGCAAAATTCGTCGCCATACGGGCAGGATCATTTCGGCTACCCGCAAAACGCTCCGTCAGTTCAGTATCAAATCCACGACCCGATACCAGCGCCATTTCGTTATTCGGTCGGGCATCCGTTTTTTGTCCCTGAATGACCAGCTCCTCCAACTGTGTCGCCTGTTCGGTCAATTCAATATTCAGTTGGGTGCTTCTTCCACCCACCACCAAAATCGAACGCAAAAACTGTGGTGCGTAGCCCATCGCCGAAACCTTGAGCGACTGCCTGCCGAGCGGTACATTTTTCAACTGAAAACGCCCATCAGCATCGGTGGTCGTTCCCAATAGCGGTTCATGATCCGCCAAAATAATATTAGCCCCAATGATCGGATAACCAGAGTCGCTATCTACGATTTGTCCCTGTACCGTTTGACCTTCCTGTGCCAAG
Source organism: Persicobacter psychrovividus (assembly GCF_036492425.1). Taxonomy (NCBI): domain Bacteria; kingdom Pseudomonadati; phylum Bacteroidota; class Cytophagia; order Cytophagales; family Persicobacteraceae; genus Persicobacter; species Persicobacter psychrovividus. Next base: position 85,681 of record NZ_AP025292.1, on the reverse strand, counting down.
GCTCGCCCCGAAAAACAGGACAGCAGAAGAATAAAAAACAGGCTCAAAAGCCAACTATTTCTACAATATTCAATGTGGTACTTTTCCATGACAGATCATTTGTTTTTTGGTCGAAATTGATGATGAGCATTCGATAATTTTCTCAGCAATAAATGCCAAACCGTGGCTAACCATGAGCATAGCTGCTCCATGTCAAAAATAACCGATAACCTGTAAGTGGTACGCCTTCTCTACCTTACGCACTATCTTGCTATTCAGTCCCTTTGAAGGCCTATTAATTATGGATCAAGGGGAATAAACTTCCCAAAGGAAATGGAGCACACGGCATTTTCTGAGAGATTTATCATCTCATCAACCACAATTTCTGAAGATCCTGACAGACGGTCGCCGTCATTAGAAAAATAGGGTTTAGTTTGGGGTAATTAGCGCTATTATGGGCTTAAAAGCACTATTTTGGGCTGTTTGACAATCGCTCTTTCAGCCACACATTCCATTTGGAAGCATAATTTCGGGAGACAGGGATAGAATCTTCCACCCCCTGAAGCTTTAGTTTTCCACCCCCCGCATTTCCATCCCAAGAGGTAACCTTATTAAAATTGACGATATAAGAACGATGGGCTCGGGCAATAAATGAACAGTTGATCTGCGACTCGAAATAGGTCAGGCTCCCCCTCAAAATCATACTTTTCTCCGTCCCATTATCCTCCCAATAAAGCGTTACATAATTATCCGTCGTTTGCATGTACAGCAGTTGATCCGTGGATATATCAACCTGTTCAAACTGATTTTGCCCTGCAAGCACCAATCGATCAGAAGCAGATGAAATAGCACTTTTATTACTTTCCGCTTTCGAATCATCTAATGAGATCAATTCCGAAGACCGCCCGATTTCCCCACTCTTGAGGAGTGTAAAAAAAACCGTTGGAAAGGTACCGACGAGCATGGTATAATACAAAAATGAAAATACAGTATTGAACGAAGTTGGGAACATATCCAGCGCCATGGCATAGCAACTGTTGAATATGGCAATGACACCAATTTGGAACAAGTGAGCGACAATCTCCTCCCACAATTTCCAGCTATTTCGGGCTTTAATATAAGGAAACAAAGCACGGGACGTCAGGTGCAAAACCAAGCCGGTGATCAGCCCAAAACCAGCGGTGATCAATGCTCTTTGATAAGGAACCGTAAAACTCGCCAGGCCAAATGGTGCGAACAAGAATAAAAACAAGGCGATGAACACAGCGGTACCCCAGGCCATTTTTGCGACCCATTGATGTGCCCATGGATAGGCGATAGGTAGGAGTAGTTTCTTGAGCATACCGTCCGATTCAATTAATGTTCAACAAAAATAGCAGTGTTTTTTCCGTTGATGCAAAATTATCAAAGTATTTGTGCTTTTCACAGCCCTTACACCCATACCGCTTTCACTCTCCCGATTTTGCCGACAAGCATACCCTTAAATAAAATGAAAAATGATTACCTTTGCATTTCATTTCAAGTAATATATCACCTGTTTTAGGTTAATCTCATAGATCAAAAATTTACCACTCAATGGCAAAAGGGAGCAAAGAAACACCATTAATGAAGCAATACAACGCCATCAAGGCGCAATATCCAGGGGCGTTGTTGCTGTTCAGGGTCGGGGACTTTTATGAAACTTTCTGCGAGGATGCAATTATCGCAAGTAAGGTTTTGGACATTGTTTTGACCAAAAGAGCCAATGGTTCCGCTTCCCATATCGAGTTGGCAGGCTTTCCCCATCACGCTTTGGATGCTTATTTGCCCCGATTGGTACGTGCGGGTCATCGGGTGGCGATTTGCGATCAGTTGGAAGATCCTAAATCAGTCAAGGGGATTGTCAAAAGAGGGGTAACCGAATTGGTAACGCCAGGGCTTTCGTTCAACGATCAGGTGTTGGATCAGAAGGTGAACAACTATTTGGGGTCGGTTTATTTTGGCAAAAATGGACATGGTGTTTCCTTTTTGGATTTATCGACTGGAGAATTTTCTGTGGCAACGGGTGAATTGACTTATATCGAGAATTTGATCCAGAGTTTTCGTCCGTCAGAAATTCTTTATTGCCGTTCACAGCGAGAGCAATATCAGCAATCTTTTGATGATCAGTACAATACCTTCACTTTGGAAGAATGGATTTTCAGCTATGAATATGGCTATGAAAAACTGATTCAGCAGTTTAAAACGGATTCCCTGAAAGGTTTTGGTATTGAACGATTACAAGAAGGGATTATCTCGGCAGGAGCGATTTTATATTATTTGGAAGATACTGTTCATAAGGAAATTGCGCACATCAACAGCATTTCCCGCATTGAAGAGGATCGGTATGTTTGGCTGGATAAATTCACCATCCGTAACCTTGAATTGCTTGCACCGCAACAAGAAGGCGGTGTGCCGTTGATTCAGATTTTGGATCATACTTTGACCCCAATGGGTGGTCGTTTGATGAAGAAATGGTTGGTACTGCCGCTGAAAGACCTGAACGCCATTCAGCATCGACACGCCTGTGTGGAAGCCCTTTGTGAGGATGAAGAGCTTCAGCTAATCATCCGCGACCAACTGAAAAACATTTATGATATTGAGCGCCTGATCTCCAAAGTAGGGGCGGGGCGTATTAATCCGCGAGAGCTGACTCAACTGAAAAAGGCCCTGCAAGCTTTAGGGCCAATCCGTGAGCAATTATTGGATTCTCCTTATGCAGAGCTTCAGGCTTTGGCAGACCGCATTAACCCATGCACCAAACTGCACGAGCGCCTGCAAGAGGTCCTGAAGGAGGATGCGCCAATGCTTGTTCATCAGGGGAACATCATCAACGATGGTGTCAATGCGGAATTGGATGAATTGCGTGCAATTGCTTTTTCAGGAAAAGACTATTTGGATCAAATCAAGGAAAGAGAGAAGGAGCGCACAGGTATTCCATCGCTGAAAATCTCTTACAACAAGGTATTTGGTTACTATCTTGAAGTCTCAAAAGCACATCAGGACAAGGTGCCTCAGGAGTGGATTCGCAAGCAAACGTTGGTGAATGCCGAGCGATACATCACCGAGGAGCTGAAGGTTTATGAAGAGAAGATTTTGGGTGCCGAGGAAAAGCTGTCGGTTATTGAGCAGGCTATTTTCCGCGAACTCATACAATTTACCGCAGAATACATCGGGCCGATTCAGCAGGATGCTTTTGCGGTGGCGAGCATCGACTGTCTGAGTTCTTTTGCTGAAAGTGCGCTGACGAATGAATATGTCAAGCCACAAATGACCGAAGAGGTTACGTTGGATATCAAGGGCGGTCGCCATCCCGTGATCGAAAAGCAATTGCCTGTTGGCGAACCTTACATTCCGAATGATATTTTGCTCAACAATGACGATCAGCAAATCATCATCATCACAGGACCAAACATGGCGGGTAAGTCGGCTTTGTTGCGCCAGACGGCACTGATCGTTTTGATGGCACAGATGGGAGCATTCGTTCCTGCCTCTGAAGCCAAAATCGGTTGGATCGACAAGGTATTTACCCGTGTGGGAGCTTCGGATAACCTTTCGAAAGGGGAATCTACTTTTATGGTGGAGATGACCGAAACGGCTTCGATCATGAACAACCTGTCGGAGCGCAGTTTGATTTTGATGGATGAAATTGGTCGTGGAACTTCGACTTATGACGGGGTTTCGATCGCTTGGTCGATTGTTGAATATTTGCACAATCACCGAAAAGCCAAAGCCAAAACGCTTTTTGCGACGCACTATCATGAGCTGAACCAATTGGCGGAAGATTTCAAAGGCATCAAAAATTACAATGTATCGGTGAAGGAAATTGACGGAAAAGTGATCTTCCTGCGTAAGCTGCAAGCGGGAGGAAGCGCGCATAGTTTTGGTATTCATGTGGCGCAATTGGCGGGAATGCCCAAGCCGATCGTTACCCGAGCCAATGAAGTATTGGCGCATTTGGAGGACAGCCGCACGAAGGAACGCGCCAAAGAGCGCATTGAGGCGATGCCGAAAAATAACTTCCAGATGAATTTGTTTGATGCCGTGGATCCGCAATTGGCAGAAGTGGAGCGCATGCTCCGCAAGTTGGATGTCAATGCCATGACGCCTGTTGAGGCACTGCTAAAGCTGAATGAGTTGAAGGATAAGTTGGCGGTGAAGAAATAAATAAGGTTGTTGCATCACGAAAGAGGACTCTCGCTGTAGCTTAAAAAAATCTTTAGTTCAAGCATCCCGCTTCGGCTAAAGCAATTCAAACGAATAAAATTTTGATCCAATCGAGACGTTTGAACCAAAACAGGCTCGGTGCATAGGCAATAAAAAAGGCGCTTGATATCGTATCAAGCGCCTTTTTTTGCGTTTTCTTGCTTTGTGCATTACACATTACAGCCGTAAAGCACTGCGCAAAGTACGATCACGAATAACATCACATAAGTGAAGTTCATTGAAATCTTAACGCCCGTTTTTTTCTTGTCCTTACCCATTGTCATCAGTGTTAAAAAGGAAGGCAGTGCATATTTTAGGAGTCATCGCCCTGCCTATTCCTTAAAGTTAAGTTTTGAAGCCATTTACATGCGATAATCATGTAATGTTCAATGGTTTCATTGCAAAAGTAAAGCCACACTGACAGCATTATTGAAAATTAATAGGATTTTTAACATTTGTGTTATTGGAAAACAAAAAAGCACCTGACCGATTAGGGCAGATGCTTCCTGATTTATTGCAGCACACCGAACAGCACTGCGCCAATAATAATCACGCCGAGCATTACATAGGTAAGAACGGTGATGATTTTCTTACTTGCTTTCGCTTTATCTTTCATAAAGTTTTTCTTTGTTTACTTTACTATAACAAGCTCAAGCGATTTTTGTCCAAAAAAAAGCACCCCGAAGGATGCTTTTCATCAAATATATTTTCTCTTAATCAACCGCTTGTGCCGTTGTTGTTTCTGTAGTCTCAATACTTGCAGTAGTGGTATCATCTTGTACGTGATGATAAACACCGATCGAAAGAGCCAAAATGATAACTGCGAAGATCATCATTAGTGGGTAAAATGCTTTTCCAATGAAGCTGAATTGTTTCGAATTGCTCATGTCTATCAGATTAATGTTGAATGGTATAATTTAATTTTAATCTCAAACGGACTTCAGTCTAAAAAATATGGTTCATTTACGTCCTTTGAGGTATTTTATCAAAAATAAATAATTTTTTATAAATATCCTCTTAGGCAGTTGATTTACACCTTGATGCAGTCTATTTTTTGCCCTAAAAAAAAAGGGCAAAAGCCCTTTCTGATCGCATAAATTATAAATAATCTTGCTATACTGAAGTCAAATTAAAAATATTTTAAAAAAACCCTCCATCACCTCAAAAGATGATATTTTTCATGTTATTGAATATTTTTATACTGACAGCCCGTGAATCAGCCCCCAGCCTTCCAATACAGACTGAATTCCGAACAGGATCATTTGCACTCCCATAACGGCAATAATTAAACCGATGATTCTTGCGATAACGTCCATCAGGTCGCGACCGAGAAATTTAGTGATCAGTTCACAGTAAATAAAAGAAAAGTAAACGATACTCAGTGTAACTGCGCCAATGCCCACAATGGCAAAAGAATACCACCAGCCAGGATACATTCCTGAGAAGTTCATACCGACTGCCAGCGTACCTGGCCCCGCCAAAATCGGGACCGCAAGAGGCGAAATGGCAATATCCTCTGACGACATGTCCTCGCGCTCCACATCCCCTTTAGGGCGATTTTCCTTACTCATTTTCCCCCGAAGCAACTCTACGCCAGCGGAAATCATGATGGCGCCGCCCACTAAACGAAAAGCATTCAGGGTAATCCCGAACATCTGAAAAATCACATTTCCGAGCAGCACGAAAAGTGCCAGCAAAAAGAAGCTGACAATGCAGGCTTTATTGGCGATTTTACGTCGGGTATGTCCGTCGAATCGCTCCACCAAGCTTGCATAAACAGGGATCAATGCAAAGGGGTTCATCATCGAGAAAAAACCCAAAAACACGGTGGTTAAAAACAATTTGTATGCTATCATAAATCCTGATCAAAGGTGTTGAACCATTTCGATAAATGGTTCGGTGAAATGCAAAGATCAGTCATTTTTCAGATAAAACATGCGCTTTAAAACGAAATTTGATTTTGAAACACCATAGAAGCAATGAAAATTCAAACCCAATATTTTGCACAAACACCCCTTCACCATATAAAATTTTGAACATAAAAAAAGACCGTCCTAATTTCGGGCAGTCTTTATCAATACTGAAAATCTTATTTTGGGCTACTTTTTTTGTTATACCTGTAACTCCTTGTCTTTTATGTCATTGCTATTGGGTGCATTACTTCATCCCTGAACCAAATCAAGAGCGTTTCAGCCACTCAGGCAAAGCCTCAAAAATATCGACTGTCGCACGCGATTTGTTGAGGGTATAAAAATGCAAGCCAGGCGCCCCACGTTCGAGAAGCTCCATACACTGCTTTAAGGCAAGATAAACCCCGACTTTATACATCTTGTCTGGCGAATCCTGTAGCGGTTCCATCGCATTGATGATCTCATCAGGAATATGGGCATTCACCATCGATGAAAAGCGCTTGATCTGCTTGAAATTCGTGATAGGCATAATCCCAGGAATAATCCTTGCCTTGATCCCCGCTTTACGGCACCTTTCTACAAAAGAAAAGTAAGCGTCGTTATCAAAGAACATCTGGGTAACAATGAAGTCCCCGCCTTGCTCCATTTTATTTTTCAGATAACTGATGTCTGAATTCATGTCCACAGCTTCAGGGTGCTTTTCAGGGTAGCCCGCCACACCAAGCGTTGCATCTGTGATGGTCTTGGCATAAGCAACCAGATCACTGGCATTATTAAAACCGCTTTCCTGAATTTTGAAACTCGACTCTCCTTTAGGTGGATCGCCACGGAGCAACATAAAATTCTCAATTCCAATCCCTTGAAGGTAATCAAGATCGGTTTTTATTTTCTGCTCATCAGCACCGACGCACGTATAGTGTACCATTGTCGTGAGCTCGTGCTTATTCTGGATATAATCCACCAAATCAAAAGTGGCCTCCTGATGACTTCCTCCAGCACCATAAGTAACCGAAACGAAATCAGGACTCAAACGTAAAAGTTGCCCCAGGTTGATGCCAAATTCTATATTTGCCCGAGTACTTTTAGGAGGGAAGAACTCGAAAGAGAAGGTTTTTGATTTTTTTTCAAAAATTTTTTGAATTTTCATGCGCAGAAAAATGTTTTAATTTATGAGGAGCGATCTTACTAAATTACAACTTTTACTTTTCACCGCCAACGTTTGCAACTGTATTTCATTATTGAAATAATACAACGAATAGGCTATAAAGTGCTTGTATAGCTTTAATTTAAGGAGAAAAATTCAATTGTGAAAAAACAATCTGCAGAAGGAAAAATCGGGCTATGTCAAATTAGCATTGATTTTAGCCAAAATTCAAAATTTTGCAATTTGACCTTGAATATCACTACCAAAATTAAGATTCGTTAAACTAATGACAAAAGTCATGTTATTTTAAAAAATTTTAACGATATTTGTATTATAGATTTTTGGAGAAAGGAACAGGAATTTAATTCCTGAACCCATTTTTTTGACTTAGACAAGCGACTTTTTAATCTCTACTTTTTTGTTGTTTTTTTATTGAAGGCTGTGAACCTTAATTACAAATTGTGGAATGGACAAGAAATTTGTAAAGCGGTTTATTTTTTCAGCTAAGACTATTAGGACTTTTTTATCTTATCGTATCGCAAGGATTTTTTGGACTGTAACTGCCACCTCTAAGAGGTGGCAGTTCTATTTTACCGCTGTTTATAATATTGCTAAAAGCGTGCCAAAACGGTTTCATTGCCCTCTATTTTATCCTAAACAATTAACTTTTTTTCTGATTAATTGGCCGTTTCCGTAGCAAAAACAGCTAACAGCCTGATAAACAGCAAACAGGAGAGATTCCTGAAAAATGACCGCTGCTTTACCTTCCACACCTCAGAATAACGCATGATATTGAACATGACCAAAACTGATCGGTTAAGGGCTTCATGAGCTATATCGTCCAGTATATTTCTGCATATTTCATGTAGCTAAAAAGGCTATCATCCACCAAAAAGTACCTGATGACTTTTCAGTAGAAAATTCAATGAAACGAGCATACTGTTTATACCCCTCTGGGAATACTACTGACGAATAGAAATGGTGCATAAAAAAGGGTGGCAAAGAACGATCTCTTTCCACCCTCAGGTTATTTTTTAAGCACGCCTCATTCAGCGCATATTTTAAAGCTGATGATCTACTCGTAAATTATAGTGCGTATTATAAACTACCCTAAGCAAATACACCTAAGTCTTCTATTTTTATATGGTCTTCATAAACGGCTTTACCGATCACAACACCCTTTACGCCTACATCTTCAAGCTTTTTGATATCATCAATACACTTGATTCCCCCGCTGGCCATGATATTAATATCAGGAAACTTCTCCACCAACGATTTAAAGAACTCAGTATCAGGCCCCTCTAAAGTACCATCCCGAGAAATGTCGGTCACCTTAAAATATTTCAAACCCCTCGAGGCGAAATAGGCAATATGATCCTCGGTGGCAATCTGTGTGTTTTTCAGCCAGCCGTCCGTCATGATCATCCCTCCGAGCGAATCTGCCGACAAAGCGATTCTTTCACGTCCGTAGGTCATCATCCAACCTACAAACAACCGAGGGTTGAGCACTGAAAGCCCCCCTGCGGTAACACTTTTGGCGCCGTACTCAAATACTTTATTGATCGCCCCATCAGTATAAACCCCTCCTGCAAAATTCACACTCAGTGAACAATGCGAACTGATTGTGTCTAACATATCCAAGTTCACAGGCTCTTTTCGCTTGACACCATCAAGGTCAACAATATGAATTTGCTTGGCGCCAATATCCTCAAATCGCTTCGCCAAGTCGGTTGGCGACTTGTCATACTCTTTGGCGGAGTCAAACTTACCTTGCTGGAGGCGAACAACCTTGTTCTGCAACACTGCTAAAGAAGGGATTATTTCGATCATTCTGATGTGGTTATTAGTAAAAAATTGCCTTGGTAGGGTATTATCCCCTTAATATAGCAAAAACAACGGAAAAAAACACTGCCTTTCCTCAGGATGCCGCTTGGTCAATTTCCGCCAGGCGGAATCCCTGCCCATGAATGGTCTGGATCAAAACTGAAGGGTCAGGCTTGAGGTACTTTCGCAGTTTGGCAATGTAAACATCCATGCTTCGGGCATTAAAGTAAGAATCATCCTGCCAGATCTCTTTCAGGGCATCGGAGCGCTCCATCGTCTGGTTTTTCTTCATCACTAAAAGTCTTAAAAGTCCAACCTCTTTGGCGGTCAGGTGAATTTTATGACCTTTCACGGCCAACTCCTGCAGGTGCACATCAAGCACACAGTCGCCAAACTCAAAAACTTTGGCCGTTTCCTGCTGCGGTGCATCGGCATAAGTCCTGCGCAGTATTGCTTTGATCCGAAGCAAAAGTTCCTCCATAGAGAACGGCTTGGTCATGTAATCATCAGCCCCGAGGCTCAGCCCTTCCAGCGTATCCTCTTTCATGGACTTGGCGGTCAGGAAAATAAAGGGGACATCTTTACTGGAATTTTTGATGTCTTTCGAGAGGGTAAAACCATCTTTTTTGGGCAACATCACATCCAGCAGGCACAAATGAAATTGCTCCTTCTGAAAAGTGGCCCATGCTTCGGCGCCATCCTCACACCAGGTAGTTTCATACCCTTTGATGGTTAAATATTCCTGCAAGATCTGTCCAAGGCTGGGGTCATCCTCAACCAATAGAATCTTTGTTTTCTGTTCCATAAGGTAAAAATAGCGTAAATGTTGATCCTTTTCCCAATTGACTGCTGACTTCCACTTCTCCGCCAATGGCCTCCACGGCCGACTTTACATAGGAGAGCCCAAGGCCAAAACCCTTTACATCGTGAAGGTTTCCTGTGGAAATACGGTAGAATTTATCAAAAATATTTCGGATATGTTCTTTGCTCATTCCACAGCCCTGATCAATTACAGAAAGCATCAATGCATTTTTTGTTTCTTCAATTTGCAGGCGAATATGCGGTTCTCCCTGCGAGTATTTGTTGGCATTATCCAACAGGTTTTCAATAATATTGGTCAAGTGAACACGGTCCGATCGGAGTACTGTTCGTTTGGCGGTTTGCTCGATTTGAATAGACCCTCCACGCTTTTCCACCTGAAGAGCAATGTTTTGCACTGTCTGTTTGGCCACCTTGATCACATCCACCGTTTCCCACTTCACTTTCATCTTTTTACGATCCATGCGGGCAACCTGCAACACCTTTTCCACCTGCTGTCCAAGGCGTTTGTTTTCATTCCTGATAATCCCGAGGTAGCGATCCACAATGGACCCCGACTGCCTCATATCTGGATCGGCGAGTGCTTCGCAGGCCAGCGAGACCGTCGCAATAGGGGTTTTGAACTCGTGGGTCATGTTATTGACAAAGTCATTCTTCATTTCAGAAATTTTCTTCTGATGCAGAATCGTATGAATGGCGTAACCAAAACAAAGAATCATCACCAGCACCAACAACAATGAGGAGCCCAAAGCAAGGCCGACTTTCCCCAGCAGGAAGCGGTCTTTATTAGGGAAATTCACCAATAGTTTGGTGTTGGAATTGAAGAAATCATTGGGGTAAAGCGTGGTGTAGAAGTCAGAACTCACAAGTTCCGCCGCTTTAATGCTCGCATGGCTACTCATCAGCCAGTGATCGTTTTGCGTTACACCATACTCATAATCGAGGTGCATGCCTCGACGTCCAAGTTCGGCATGGAGTAGGGAGTCGAGGGTATGCTTTTTAAGTTTCTGAGCAACGGTTCGGGGTTGGGCAAACATCTGATCAACAATGGCCTGCACCATTTTATTGCGCTCATTCATCCGCTTTTCCTGCTCCTGTTTCATTGCAGCGGGAGATCGCTGTTGTTTTTTCCATTGGCCAAAGCCCTTTTTATTCAACTTGCGGTTTGGTTTTCCCTTGGAAAAAAAGGAGTTGCCATAAGTATAAATAGAATCGCCCTGCTGCAAACTGATCGACCATTGTCCTTCACCAGCATTCATCAGGTCTTTAAAATTCAGCCCCTGTACAGGTAAGCCCAGGGCCGTCATCATGTTGGTCATCTGCCCTTGCATGCGCTGAATCTGCTGCTGCAACTGCTGGCTGTTACGCAACTTCCCATTCTGGTCCAGTATGGAGGTCGGGTAGCCGTGAGATTGCATCTGATCGACCCAAAACAGCAAGTCAGAATCGGTCAGTGCTTTTTGCTGTTGATGCACCCGATGGATCACCTCCTGTTTTTCAAGGTTCAGCGCTACGGCATTCAGTGCCATATGAACATCCTGATTAAAACGCTCTTCATTCACTTTCATGGCATTCCCTACCCAATACAGCTGAAAACCCAGCAGGCAGAGTGTAGAGAGGCACATGATGCCGATGACGATATTTAGATTTCTCTTGTTCATAGATGTATAGCCGAAAAGACCAACCCAATTTAAGTGTCCTGCTTCTTAAATCGTACTCCTGCGCCTGTATTTAACATCTTTTAACTTGTTTTAACAGCCTATTAACAAAATAAACCACTCAAAGACAATACCTTAGCATTGTAAATTTCATTGCAACGACAATCCTTTTTAAGCCATGAAACACCTACTGACATTTATCCTCATTTGTGGTATATTTTGTTGTTCGTCCACTTTGCGGGCACAATCAAATACCAAAGAAAAATATACCATAAAAATGATGACCACCGATGCCAACGGCCATCAGAAAACCATCACCAAAACTTACGACAGCCGCCAGGCCATGGAGGCCGATCAGGCCAATGTGCAAAAGCAAATGCAAGAAGCGGGCATGAATGGGGCGTTCTCCTTTTCGTCTTCCTCGTCTTTTTCTTCCACTGACTCCACAGGCGCAGATCCATTTTCGGGCTTCGGATTTCAGCAAAATATGATCCCCGATAATTTCGACAGCCTCTTTCAGCATGGTATGGCCAATATGGGGTCGTTCTTCAACGACAGTTCCTTTCAGCAATTTTTCGACAACAACGGCACAGGGGCCCCTCAGGGATTTTCGCCACAACAAATACAACAGCTGAAACAGCAGGCCATGGCACAACTTCAGCAAGCCCACGTTTCTTCAGGAGATATACAGCAGTATATGCAGGCACATTTTCCTGCTGCCAAAAAAACTACCCGACTGCATAACCTGACACCCGAAGAGCAAAAACAAAGTGGTTTTGATCCGCTGAAATTGCAAAATATAGAATTGATGGTTCAGGACAACCAGATTTCTATCGGCTTTGAGGCCAAGGCCAAAAACCTTGAAATGAAACTACTCAACGGCCAACAGCAAGCCATACTTCAGCGAAGCATCTCGGCGGTGGATGGCGCCTACCAAACCACCATTGACACAGCCCCCCTTGAGGCAGGGGAGTATCAGCTTCAAATTATACAAGGTAAAAAAGCCTTTCAGAAGCACCTCTCCATTCAGTAAGTAAATCCATCAAGCATTTAGCTTTCTTTTCATACCCCAATTCGCGTAGTAAGGAACTTTTTTCCTTGCTACTTTTTTATTTATGTAAAAGTCAAGCCTTAAAAAAATATGGGCAGAAGTAAATTGCACTTTTTAAACATTGTGCGTTTTTATTAAACCACAATTGTAAAAAATAGTGATCGGTTAAAATCACCTCAAGAAATGGGTTAGCCTTAATTTCAGGAAGTAGATTTGAAATGTTTCCTATTTGCAAACGCACTCACTAAATATTTATATAATAACCATTTGCCACCACCAATAGCGGAGGTTAAATAAAATATGTGCTATTTTTTAAAAGATAAACCACTAAATGCGTCCTTTTGGAATATTTGAAGAACTTTTCTTTGAAGATTTTTTTGCTTTCCCATGCTGTCGTTTTATTTACTACATTTGATGCTCTTCAAGCGAGTGTCCTGCCTTCAGGATCAATCAGCAAACGTTTAAGGATGCCTGCAAATAAATTTTGCACTTTTTAAAGTAGCTCCTTTATTCTGAACAACTTAGGAACAGCTTGAACTATCTTATTCCTTGAGGACTTCGTAATTTTAAGCAATTAAACGAAGCCAGGGAACAAGCACATTTAGGTATTTTAACAAAATCCCCGATTAAACTATGTCCGAAAATTCCGCTTCAGAGACTCTAAACGCAGCAAATGCTGAAGAAACCGTGAATCAGCCCATTCAAATAGTCAAGCGAAATGGCAAACGCGCCACTTTCGATCCATCAAAAATTGAAAACGCTCTCTTGAAGTGTTTTGCCAATGTGGGTCGTAAGGAATCAGAAGTGAAGCCGTTGATTTCCAACCTCACCGAGCGTGTGGTGAATATCGTCTCGGCACAATATGATGTCCCGACAGTAGAAAATATTCAGGATATCGTGGAAATGACACTTCAGGCCGAAGGAGAATATGCCGCAGCCAAGCATTATATTCTTTACCGCGCCGAGCATGCCAAGCTTAGAGAGCATCGTCCGATTCCTCAGGAGGTAAAAGAGGACTTTGAAGCATCGGATAAATTCTTCCCTACACAATTACAGAAGTTCCAGTTTTACGATAAATACTCTCGTTTTGGCTATGAGAAAGGCCGCCGTGAGACATGGATCGAAACGGTGGACCGCGCAGTGGATTTCATGAAAGAACTTTCTGAAAACCGCCTTCCTGAAGCTGATTACGAACGTGTTCGTAAGGGTATTCTGGACATGCGTGTAATGCCATCGATGCGTTTGTTGGCCATGGCAGGCCCTGCGGCACGCCGTAACAACATGTCGATTTACAACTGTTCTTATATGCCTGTAGATTCAGTGGATTCATTCGTTGAAGCATTGCTGATTTCCATGGCAGGTTGTGGTGTAGGTTTCTCTGTAGAGAACGAATACATAGAAAACTTCCCTCGTATCAAGCGCCAGCAAGGCACTATTCTTCCTACACACGTGGTAACAGACACCACCGAAGGCTGGGGAGATTCATTGCGTGTTGGTTTGGATGCTTGGTTCGCAGGTAACGATATTAAATTTGATTACTCACTGGTACGTCCTTCAGGTGCCGTATTGCGCATTAAAGGTGGTCGTGCTTCGGGTCCTGAGCCATTGCGTCAGATGTTGGATTTTGCCCGTGCGCGTATCATTGCTCGCCAGGGTCGATTCCTTCGTTCCGTAGATGCGCATGATATTATGTGTGCGATTGGTTCTGCTGCTGTTTCTGGCGGTGTTCGCCGTACAGCAATGATCTCATTGTTTGATTTTGATGATGACGCAATGCGCCACTCAAAAGATGGTGACTTCTGGAGAACAAATCCACAACGCTGGAATGCCAACAACTCGGCAGTTTGGCCTGAGCGTGAGCTTTCACAGGCAGAGATCGCCAAATATCTTTTGGATATGGTACACTCAGAGCGTGGTGAGCCAGGTATCTTCAACAGAAAAGCCGCTTTGGCTACCAAGCCTGCCCGTCGTAAAGAAGCTCGCTTCGGTACCAACCCTTGTGGCGAAATTATCTTGCGCCCATTCCAGTTCTGTAACCTTTCAGTAGCGGTTGCCCGCCCTGAGGACACCTTGGAAGACCTGAAAGAAAAAGTAGAGTTGGCGACCATTATCGGTACTATCCAGTCTATGGCGACGCATTTCCCTGGCCTTCGCGACCATTGGAAGAAAAACTGTGAAGAAGAACGCCTTTTAGGGGTGGACATCAACGGGCAGTTGGATACACCATTGGTTCAGGATGCTGAGGTAATGAAAACTCTTAGAGATCTTGCCGTAGAAACCAACGCAAAATATGCAGCGACTCTGGGCATCAATGCTTCGGCATCCATCACCTGTGTGAAGCCTTCAGGGAACTCTTCTCAGTTGTTGAACTGTTCACCAGGTATTCACTCTCGCTGGTCTCCTTACTACATCCGTAACGTGCGTGTTGGCGCTGCCACTCCAATTTACAAAGTATTGAAATCGTCGGGTGTACCTATGGATCCTGAAAATGGACAAACAGCCGAGAATGCGACAACTTACGTGGCTCATTTCCCTGTAAAAGCGCCAGAAGGTGCCGTAACAAGAAATGACCGTACTGCCCTTGAGCAATGTGAGTACTGGTTGAGAGTAAAAACCAACTATACGGAACATAACCCATCGGTAACGATTACCTATAAGCAGGATGAAGTTTTGGATATTGTTCGCTGGACGTGGGAAAACCAAAGCCGTATTGGCGGTATGACTTTCCTTCCAGCCTACGATGCACAATTTGATCAAATGCCTTATGTAGAGATCGATAAAGCTACTTATGAGAAATTAAATGCTGCTTTCCCTGAGATTGATTTTGCGAAAATCTACCGCTTCGAGGAAGAAGATTACACAACTGCCGCACAAGAGTTAGCTTGTATGTCAGGCCAGTGTGACATTTAATACTATCCCAAAATATGTTAAAAAGCCGTTTTCTTATCGAAAACGGCTTTTTTTTATTAAAAATCTTAAATCATTTGATTAACTTTCCCTCCAATAATCTACTTGAAATAGCCTGTAACGGCTTCGAATATTTTCGGTATTATTTTTTACACTTAAAACATCAATTATCATTTCATATACGGCTTGATTTTTGTTATTTCTATTTTAGTAAGTCATAGTACTTAACCAACGATTTTCAATTTCAGACTCAATGCATCAGGATAAACACCAAAAAGTCAGTGATATCATTGCTCAGGTGATGGATCTACCTCCAGAGCTTGCTCAGGCAAAGATTGATCTCTTGTCAGAGGGAGATGAGTCGGTGCGTAAAGAGGTTATGTCTTTGCTGAATTTTGTTGAGGAAAGCCCGATCACCAAGTCAGGTACAACCACTGCCAATAAAACCAAAAGTATTATTCAGCGTGTTGGCGCTGACACCCAGTTTACTTCCAAAAAGAAAATTTCTGTTCTTGAGCAATGGCGCAACCAACTGCTGGTCCCAAAAAGGGTTCGGGCACTGGCTTTGGCGTCCTGTTTATTGCTGATTTCATTATGTGGTAACCTGTTCCGTTCAGGTGTTCGCCGAGAGATCATCAATCAGCAGCGCAAGGAACTCGAATCCATTCTTATTGCACAACATAAACTGCTGAAAACATGGGTGGGTAATCAGCTCACGGAAGTTTCCCGCGAGGTGTCTGACAGCACAGAGCTTCACCAGACTGCCGTAGAGATTTTACAGGCTTCCGCTCAAAAGCCATTCATTGATCGCACTTTCAAAGTAGATGCGCACAAACGTTTCGATACGCTCCTCGATAAAATCAAGGAGCAGGGGAATGCTTCGCTGATTGCAATTATTGATTTATCGGGTGCTGTTGTGGCATTTCATAATAACGCAGTAGACAGCGCCACTGAAATTGAGGCAGACTCTACGCTGAATCATTATATCGTAGGCACTTACATCTCAAAAGATTTGATGGGCATCCTGTCGGATCTTCGTGAAGGCCGTTCTGTGTTTCTTCCCCCATTTCAGGAACAGAAGAAGCACATCCTGATCGATAATTACAATACTTACTGTTACTTCTGCGCACCAATATATGACGAGCAGCGCCGCATTATTGGTGGGGTTGCTGTGGCCGCAAATCCGCAGCATCAGTTCTCGAAGCTTTTCAATATTGCACTTGAGGGAAAAGGGGGGGAGTCTTACGCTTTCGACCATGAAGGCCGCTTAATTTCCAAGACCCTCACAGAACTCGATCAGGTAGGTTTGATTACCGCCAGTTCGGACACCATTCACCACAATAGCATTCAGGCCATGCGTGACCCTGAGGAAAGTTCCAACTACGTCAGGATTGTCCAGCGGGCCCTGGAAGCAAAGGGCACCACCTCTGATAGCCTCAACTATGGGACAGTGATGGAACCTTACCGCAATTATGCAGGCAAGGAAATGGTCGGGGCGTGGTATTGGCTTCCTGAGTATAATTTTGGGGTGGCGACAGAAGTAGAGGCTGATGAGGTTTTTGCGCCTATCCGCTATATCCGAATTGTGTATTTCCCGATGTTCTTTGTGATCATCATTCTTTCCATTTTGTTGTTCAACAGTAATGTGAATATCTCATTGCTGAAGAAAAAAGTCAGTAAGGCCAACCGAATGGGGCATTATATGATCAAGAAAAAAATTGGCGAAGGAGGCTTTGGGGAAGTTTATTTGGCAGAACATGCCTTCTTAAGACGACCAACGGCAATTAAAGTCCTGAGAAAAGAGCTTATAGAGTCGGAACACCTGCAACGCTTCGAACGGGAGGTGCAGATGGTCGCCCGACTTTCACACCCGAACACGATCAGAATTTACGATTACAATTACACCAAAGATGGTCGTTTTTATTATGCCATGGAGTTTCTTGATGGTATTTCACTGCAAGAGCTTGTCAAATTGCATGGGGAACAACCTATCGAGCGCGTGTTGCACATCCTGATGCAGGTTTCAAAATCACTGAAAGAAGCGCATCAGATGGGTTTGGTTCATCGCGACATTAAGCCGCAAAACATCATGCTTTGCAAGATTGGCGGAGAGCCTGATTACATCAAGGTACTTGATTTCGGTCTGGTGAAGGATATGCACGATGAAGAGGAAATCACGCAAATGAATCAGGTTGCTGGTACGCCTTCGTATCTTGCGCCAGAGCGTATGAGCAATCCCAAGCTGGCAGACCATCGGGTGGATATTTACTCCCTTGGCGCTATTGGCTTTTTCCTTTTGGGTAAAAAACTGTTGATCGATATGCTCTCCCAAAGTAATCTGGGGGGTAAGCCACTGACGAAAGATATGATCAATATCGACGCGTATCAAATGCAGGATTTACCTTCGGAACTGATCGACTTCCTGTTCTCCTGTATGGCCTATGATATCAACGACCGGCCTGCAGACATCAATGAAGTACTGATGACCATTGAGCGGCTGCAAGAGCGCTACCACTGGACGGAAGCAAAGCGGAAGGAATGGTGGAAAAAATTTGACGCTTACGACGTATAATAAAAAAGGCGAATCCTGAAAAGATTCGCCTTTTTTGTATGCCTATTTTTTATCTGTATCTTTTTTCATCAGCCTCATGCGCTGAAGCATTTTCTTCTCCTTCTTCCAGAAGAAATCAAACTGGCCAAAAATCCAGCCATAAACCAAAATCAAGATTTGATAGCTTGGGAAAACCAATGCAATGTAAGTGATGACTTTCAGCCAGAAAGGAGTGGCATCATCATAACCAAAAAGGGCGAAAATCCCTTTTCGCATATAGGCTACCGTGGAGCCCGTCAGTGAAAAGACCAACAGCACCAACAACACTTGCTTAGTACTGTTGAGTTCCCATCTTTGAGCCAACTTCTCCAACCAACCTGATTTTTGCTCTTGCCCCATTTGGCTTTGAGTTTCTATTTTCTCTGATATCATCTATCCTAATCTTTCGACTTAACATACAAAAAAGTGATGCGTCGAAAATTATCACTTTTAGAAAGGAAAAACAAACGCACAAATGAAATTAAGATGAGATCAGCCTTAAATCACAATCATTAATAGATCGTCTTATATTTTGTATTCCCTTTCCCGCGTTCTTTAATTGTTTTGGTCTTGCCATAAGATTTATACTTCTGTTGTGCACAAGACGACAAACCTGACAAGCTCAGGATCAGCATGAATGCTGAAAACCAGTAAAATAGCTGCTTCAATACTTTCATAAGTTGTGTGGTTATTTTTAATGGGTGAACGGAAAAATGATTCTTCCTATCTCAAAGGTGGGACTTATGAATGTAATTTAAAATAAAAAAACCGACCAAATGTGGTCGGTTTCGAATAAAAAACAATAGAATTACACCATTGGACTAATGCATTAGCCGAAAGGATATTGTCCTTTATCTAAGCAATAATCCGCTACGAATCGTCTCGCATCTCTTAAATTATGTGGTTGAATTTTTGTGAATCGCTTCAAGCCCATGAGCATCATGCGCATCTCATCGCCTTCCGCAAAAGCATAAATCGCTTGTTTCCCTGCTGATGTCGCCTGATCTACGGCAAACTGCGCATAGATTTTCACCATCTCGATATGCACCTTTGCGGCTTCTTCTCCCTGAGCGGCAATAATTTTCTCGGTACGCAATACCGCTGATTCCAAAGCATACACCTGAATCAGCATATCGGCGAGATTCATCAAAATTTCCTGCTCATCTTTGAGTGTAGCCATCAGTTTTTGAACTGCCGCACCAGCGATCATCAAGCCTGCTTTCTTCAAATTTTTCAGCAACTTATGCTCTCCTGCCAAAATACGCTCATCGTCATCTCCTCCAAAATCAGGAATTGAGGTCAGCTCTTTGGCCACTGCCATTGCTGGCGACATTAAATCGAGCTCCCCTTTCATGGCTCTTTTCAGCAACATGTCGATGGTCAGCATACGGTTAATCTCGTTCGTTCCCTCGAAAATCCGATTAATACGGGAATCACGGTAAGCTCGCTCCATTGGGGCATCTGCCGAGTAGCCCATACCTCCGTAAATCTGTACGCCCTCATCCACTACATAATCCAGGGTTTCCGATCCATGTACTTTCAGCATCGCACACTCGATTGCAAATTCCTCCACGGCTTTCAGCTTGGCTTCCGCTTCAGACATTCCGTTGGCGATCAGTGCATCATAAGCATCGTCAATATTTTGCCCTGCGCGGTAAGTCGCCGCCTCCGAAGCATAAATTCTTGCCATCATTTCCCCTAATTTGTGCTTAATTGCCCCAAACTCTGAAATTGACTTCCCAAACTGCTTGCGTTCCTGTGCATAGCCAAGAGCGTTTTGAATCACGCCTTTAGATGCACCAAGCGTTGCCGAGGCCAATTTAATCCGACCAATATTCAGAATGTTCAGTGCTATTTTAAAACCATTCTGGCGATCTGAAAGCATATTTTCGACAGGCACTTTACAGTCGTTGAAGAAAATCTGACGGGTGGATGACCCTTTGATCCCCATCTTCTTTTCTTCTTCATTCATGGTTACCCCACCAAAATCCTTTTCAATGATAAAGGCCGTCAGGTTTTTATCGTCTTCAATTTTGGCAAAGACAATAAAAATGTCTGCAAACCCCCCATTGGTAATCCACATTTTTTGTCCGTTTACCAGGTAGTGCTTGCCATCAGCGGTTAGCTCTGCTTTGGTTTTTCCTGAATTGGCATCAGAACCAGAGTCTGGCTCTGTCAGGCAATAAGAGGCTTTCCATTCTCCCGAAGCAAGTTTAGGAAGGTATTTGGCTTTTTGGTCTTCATTGCCATAATACAAAATCGGCAATGTACCGATACCTGTATGTGCGGATAAAGCCACGGCGAAGGAATAGCCCGCACCCACCTTTTCGGCAATCAGCATGGAGGTGTTAAAGTCCATTCCGAAGCCACCATACTGCTCAGGAATAGAGGTTCCCAAAAGGCCAAGCTCACCAGATTTATCCAATAAAGAAGGCATCAGGTTAGGGTCAGACATTGCATCCAAAGCCTCCACATGCGGATGTACCTCATGGTCCACAAAGTCAGTACAGGTCTGAGCAATCATCTTTTGCTCTTCATTCCACTCTTCGGGTGTAAAAACATCCTGAGGTTGAGTTTCCGAAATTAAGAACTCACCACCTTTTATCGCTTTCTTTTCTTGGTTTAGTGTTTCCATAGTAGGGTATAGTTTGTTTTGTTGTTCAATAGGGGTTTGAAATGGTAGGTGCAGGGCATTCCCTCCACCTACCAGCATTATTTCAGCAATTCATAAATACCGGCAACGCCTTGGCCGCCACCGACACAGGCTGTCACCATTCCGTATTTTTGATTTCTGCGACGCATTTCATTGAATAACTGTACCGATAATTTTGCTCCTGTACATCCCAGCGGGTGCCCAAGGGCAATGGCGCCACCATTCACATTCACAATGTCGGGGTTCAGCTCAGCACCCTTGATCACCCCTAATGACTGGGCAGCAAAGGCTTCATTCAATTCTATTTGTTCGATATCATTTAGTGACAATCCTGCCACTTTCAAAGCTTTAGGAATGGCCTCCACGGGGCCGATCCCCATCAGTTTAGGCTCAACACCTGCCACCGAATAACTTACCAGGCGGGCAATCGGCTCAAGGTTGTGTTCTTTGACCATTGCTTCAGACATGACCATCACGAAAGCGGCACCATCTGAGGTTTGGGAAGAGTTACCGGCAGTTACCTGCCCACCCATAGCGAAAGCAGGGCGTAATTTGCCCAAGCCATCCACGGTCGAAGGGCGAGGGCCTTCATCGGTATCCACCGTAAACGAACGGCTCTTGCGTTTCATGTTTTCATCCAGATAAACCTCTTCAACGGTTACCGGAACGATCTCATCTTTGAATTTCCCTTGCTTGATCGCCTCCACTGCTTTGGCGTGAGATTTCACAGCAAACTCATCCGCTTCGGCTCTGCTGATGCCATACTTCAGGGCTACCTGCTCGGCCGTCAGTCCCATGGAAGTATAGTAATCGGGAGTTTCTTCCGCAATTTTATAATTCAAGGCGGTTTTATAACCCATCATGGGTACCATCGACATGGACTCTGCACCACCAGCGATAATGCAATCTGCCTGCCCTGCATGAATTCTCGCACTGGCAATGGCAATAGCCTCCAGGCCTGATCCGCAGTAACGGTTCACAATAAAGCCAGGGGCATCAATACCCAAGGCCAACAGGGAGATCATCCGCCCCATTTGCATGCCTTGTTCCGCTTCAGGAATGGCACAGCCCACAATCAAATCATCGACTCTTTTGGTATCAAGACCTTCTACTTTACTGACCAAATGTTTAATCACATCCGCAGCAATATCATCGGGGCGGGTGAATCGAAAACCGCCCTTTTTTGCTTTTCCTACTGCCGAACGATAGCCGGCAACGATATATGCATTCATGGTTCTAAATTTTGCGTTTGGTAATGGATTAGTTGCGTAATGGTTTGCCACCATTGAGAATTGCCTGAATACGCTCAAGGGTCTTTTTCTCGCCTGTCAGCGACAGGAAGGCTTCCCTTTCGAGGTCAAGCAAATACTGTTCGGAAACAACTGTTGGTGCCGAGAGGTCACCACCACACATCACGTTGGCAATTTTCTTGGCAATCTTCACGTCGTGATCAGAGATATAATTCCCCATTCGCATACCGTTTACCCCAGCATAGAACATGGCCATACCTGACCGGCCCTGTACCTTAAATGTACGCTCAGCAGCCTGTGTATATCCTTGATCCGCAAGGCGAATTACAGCCGCCTTCGCATCGGCTATCTGTCGATCTTTATTGAGGGTAATGCTGTCTTTAGCCGTAATAATGCCCATATTTTTGGCTTCATAGGCGGAAGTGGCCACTTTAGCCATCGCAATATTCATGAAGGTTTCCTGTAAAGTATTGAGCTCTACATCTCCACTCATGGCACGATCAGCCGCGCGCATGGTCAGTTCTTTGGTTCCTCCCCCGGCAGGGATCAGCCCAACACCGACTTCCACCAATCCAATGTAGGTTTCCCCGGCCATCTGAACGTGATCGGCATGCAGGGTCAGTTCACAACCTCCACCTAAAGTCAAGGCATGCGGAGCAACCACCACAGGCACCGAAGAATATCGGGCACGCATCATGGTCTTCTGGAAAGCCGCAATCATGAAGTCAATCTCATCATACTCCTGTTCAATGGCATTCATAAATACCAAAGCGAGGTTGGCACCTGCGGAGAAGTTCTGCCCGTTATTGGCAATCACCAAACCGCGGTATTTTTCTTCTGCCAGACTGATCGCCTTATTGATCCCTTCAATCACTTCCCCACCAAGGGTATTCATTTTGGTATGGAACTCAAGGTTCAATACCCCATCGCCAATATCGAAAAGGGTAGTGCCTGAATTTTTCCAGACCACATTGCTTTCCCGCAAATTGTCCAGTATGATGTACTCTTCCGTACCAGGAACACCTTTATAGGATTTGGAAGGAATGTCATAGAAAGTCGTGGTTCCGCCTTCAGCCTTAAAGAAGGTTTCATGACCGGCCTCCAGCATTTCATAAACCCATTGGGCAGGCTTGTAACCTGCTTCTTCCATTTTGGCGACGGTCTTTTTCACCCCCACCAATTCCCAGGTTTTGAATGGACCTACTTCCCAGCCAAAACCAGCACAGATCGCATCGTCTATTTTGTAAAGCTCATCGGTGATTTCAGGAATACGGTTAGACACATATTGGAACAAACCATAGAAAGAATCACGATAAAATTCACCCGCTTTGTCTTTACCGGAAAGCAATACCTTGAAACGTTCCTTCACGTCATCAATAGGCTTGGTCATTTCCAGAGTAGGGAAAGAGGCCTTCTGCTTTGGTTCATACTCCAGCGTTTCCAGGTTCAAAGTCAAGATCACTTTGTTGCCATTCTCGTCTTTGGTCTTTTTGTAGAAGCCTTGCTTGGTTTTATCCCCCAGCCATTGTTTTTCGATCATGGTGTTGATCACCGGAGGCAGATTAAAGGTCTCTCTTGACTCATCATTCTCCAAAGTAGCATAAAGGTTGTTGGAGACCTTCACAAGGGTATCCAGCCCTACGACATCAGAAGTACGGAAGGTTGCCGACTTCGGACGGCCAATCACCGGACCGGTTAATTTATCAATCTGGTCGATATTCAGCCCAAACTTCTGCATGGAATCCACGACCTTCAAAATCGCATAAATACCAACACGGTTGGCGATAAATGCAGGAGTATCTTTACAGCGTACAGTGGTTTTACCGAGGTATCGGTCTCCATAATGCATGAAGAAATCCACCACTTCCGGATCGGTATCAGGGGTAGGAATAACCTCGAGCAACTTCAGATAGCGAGGCGGGTTGAAAAAGTGCGTACCGCAGAAATACTTCTTGAAATCTTCCGAACGGCCTTCGGTCATCAGGTGAATGGGAATTCCTGAGGTATTTGAGGTAATGAAAGTTCCCGGCGTACGGTATTTTTCCACCTGCTCAAACACCACCTTTTTGATGCCCAGATTTTCTACCACCACTTCCACAATCCAGTCTACCTCCTTAATTTTGGGCATATCATCATCGAAGTTACCCAGGGTAACTCTTTGCGCAAAAGCCGGATCATAAAGCGAGGCGGGCTTGGATTTTACTGCTGTGTTGAACATCTGGGTAACGATGCGGTTTTTCACAACAGCCATCTCCAGGCTCAAACCTTTCTTTTCCTCCTCGGGCGTCAGTTCTTTGGGAGAGATATCCAACAAAAGTACTTCTACGCCGATGTTTGCCAAATGGCAGGCAATTCTTGAGCCCATAATTCCAGAGCCAAGGATAGCCGCTTTTTTAATAGATCGATTCATGGTGTGGTAAAAAATTTAATTTGTTTTGGGTATTATTCACCTATTTGGTCGTTAGAGGGAAATCCTCCAACAAGTTTATTTGTTCTTTATTTGCTTGTTCTACAACACTGTTAACTTTCGAGGCAACACGGAAAAACACTTCCAGTTCCTGATCTTCCACCGCATTACGAACTGCCTCATTGAATGACCGCACAGTAACAATGGATACTTCACGTTTTTTTCGGCCCTTTTCTGTTAAATGGATTAAAACTGAACGCCGATCATACTTCGCTTTTTCGCGATATATCAGCTCCCGTTCTTCCATATTCTTGAGTAACCGCGATAAACTGCGACTTTCGAGCCCCATTAATGGTGCAATTTTGGTCGCAGGCGTACCTTCAGTTGGGTGGATATTCAACAACACATAGCCGATCGATGTGGTAATCTCTTGTGAGGAGGCGTAACGATTATACATTCGGGAAATCGCATGCCAACTCGCCTTGAAAATGTAATCGACAGTTTCTTCTTTCTTCATAGCTGTTTAGGTCTTAACTGAATATACAAAAAAAATGTTCGGCATGCCGACTATTATTGAAAAAAAACGATATTGTCTATTACTATTCAGTTCAACAAGATGTACTAAATTGTTCATAAACTGCCATTTAAACCTGTAGTGAACGAGCAATTGAAGATTGACGACACTATATAATGCAACAGATTACAACACGGGGAGCATAAAGGAAACCAGCAATGTACCTTTTGGTGCAAAAAGTAATCGCTTTAACATTATCATAAAATGGCGAATCTTTTTTAAACTGATTTTCTTGCATTTATAAAAAAACTTTAGAATTTTCAATAAACAAACATCAACCTCAAACTAAAAAAACTATGGATTCAGGAAATTTCACCTTTACGATGATCAAGCCTGGGGCGGTCAATAACGAGTATATCGGCCCAATTTTGGCGAAAATTACAGACGCGGGTTTCCGCATCGCCGCTATGAAGATGATCAAGCTGAGGACCGCTCAAGCGGAAGTTTTCTACGGGATTCATAAAGAGCGCCCATTCTTCCGCTCGTTGGTTGAGTTCATGACCTCGGGCCCTATTGTTGTGGCGGTTCTTGAAAAAGAAAATGCTGTTCAGAGCTACCGTGAATTGATTGGCAGTACAAATCCTGAAGAAGCGAAATCAGGAACGATCCGCAAGTTATTTGCAGAATCCGTGAGTAAAAATGCCGTACATGGTTCTGACAGTGTAGAAAATGCTGCAAACGAAGCGCTGTTTTTCTTTTCCCGTTCAGAAATTTTCACTGAATCTGGAGAAGTGAAACTTCAGTTCGATGTGACTGTTCCACGCTAAGGAAGCAGACAAAAAACATGGCAAACACCTGAGACAACCTCAGGTGTTTTTTTGTTCCCTAAATTATAAATGACCTGCTCTTGCCCCATCATTAGTTGGATTTTCGAGTACCAAACGGGCACAAGTTTGGCAGGTGATGAATAAAAAGCCCTATAAAAGGTGCACTTTTCACGATTGATAAATTAGAAAGGTAAGCCGGAATAAATTATATTGGATCATCTTTAATCAGGTAAAAATCAAACGGAAAGTTATGAACACCCTTAAAACGATACTTATTGCTATGATGGGGACAACTGTACTGTTCAGCTGTACAGAGTCTAAAAAACAAGAGCAAAAACAAAGTGCCTCCACTGAAGAGGTCAGTCAGGACGCTACAAGTGTCGCTTTTGATCAGTCTTTTGATTTTGATGGTCAGAAAATGGTGGTTCATATTCCCAATACTTCCACAGGCAACAAAATTACGATTACACCTGAGGGCTTTGAAAATATGAAAGAGCCTTATGAAGAGGCCATTGAAGGGATTGTTCGGGAAGGCTATGTGGCCGACCTCGACCAGGATGGCTACAAGGAATTGTATCTTTTTGAATACAGCCAGGGGAGTGGTGCCTATGGGCAGGTTCGTGCCTATGCCTCCTACAGTAATAAATCATTTGGCCCCATTTACATGCCCGAATTGAGCGCTGATTTAAAGCAAGGTTATATGGGGCACGATCGATTTGTAATCGAGGGTGGGCAGCTGGTGCGTGAGTTCCCTATTTATAATGACAGCGACACCAACGCGAAGCCTACAGGTGGAATGCGCACGATAAAATACCGACTTGAAAAAGGCGAGGCAGGCATGATTTTAAAAGCCGAAAGCGGAAAAACAGGACTAAAAATTGGACTTTAATATAAAAATCGAAGGCGAATATAATTTGGTCTAAATTTTGCTGCATCGACATCACAATCGAATAGTAGAAATAACGATTTTATGGAAAGGAAGAGCGCTCAAGGGTTCTTCCTTTTTTTATTTTAGCCAAATCTTTTTGTTGATCAGGGAGACAATCCCTTCTTTTTCCATTTTTTTTATGGCCCTGATGACCGTCTCCACCCGCAAACCAAGACGATCTGCAACCTCTTGGCGGGTCAGTGAAATCAGAAATGGCCGCTCGGCCTGTTGTGCTTCGGCCATATATTTAAAAAGCTCGGCGATTCTGTGAACCACGTCACCAGTACTTTCCCTTTGCATTACCGATTTATATAGTAGCCGCTTAGAAAGCACTTCGGAAAATTTAAAGTGTAGGGCAGGGCAAGAAGATAACAGCTCGAGAAATGCCGTTCGCTTGAGGCGCCAAATACTGCCTGCTGAAAGCATTTCCCCAGAAGAAGGATAGGGGAAATTGCCAAAAATTGCTGGCTCACCAAAACTTTCCCCGGCTTTGAAAATCCCCTGAACAAAGGTTCTCCCTTCCGTGGAATAGTGAATCATCTGCGCCTCACCTTGAGCGATCTGATAATAAAAAACAGGGGCGTCACCTTCGGTAAAAATCCGTTCCCGTGCTGAGAAGGGGATCTTTTGGGCACCATTTTTTCTTAATATTTCCTCGGGGATGATCGGGCTTATGACATCGGTCATATCATTCACAATTTTGGTCTATGGATCTTTACAGCAAAGATATAAAATAACGATTATGAACAATATTCAACACGTACACGAAGTAATTTTCATGGTTCAACAAAATGACGGTCAGTTTACTGCGGAATCATTGGTGGAGGCGATCACTGAAAAATGGGGCGCAGATGTTCAGTTTATGGCATGTTCAGGCGTACCTTTCCCTAAAGAGGATGCTTTGGATTTTATTATCGGAAAAAACAAAGTGGAGCTTATTGATGGCAAAATCCGTATCGTAACAGCGATGTCGATTTGTAATGGCCACGAGAATTTTCAGGCGTAATTTATCACGATAAGTGATATAATCATATCAGTACGGACGTTGCATGCAACGTCCGTACATGTTATGAAAATATTTTTTTGCTTTAAAAATTACCCTCTTCCTTAGTCGCAAGCACATCCATAAAATCACTGATCACATACTCGACCGTTTTTCCTTCTTTTACAGCCTGAGAAAAGGCAACAATGTCGGTAGAGATCAGCATCCCCAATAAAATTCCGAAGATAAAGCGATAACGTTTCAAAAAAGCTTTCATTTTACTCATGATTAGGTTGTTTTGGTTGAGTCGAAAAGTGAATATCTTTTTGGCTTATAGATGGAAATCTACGACCAGTAAATAAAGTAGATGTTCAAAATCTACAAAAAACCCATCATATATAAAACACAATATTTTAATTTAAAATCAATAGGGTAGATGGCTGGTGAAAGAGAATTTCCTCTTTCACCAGTGCACCTCCCACACCACCCTGCGTACGGATCCGTACAGGGCGGTTCCTTAATTCAGTGTACAGAGAGATAGTATGTCTTTAGAGAGACGTAGCCTTGTTCTCGAAGCACTTCATCAGTCAGGGTTTTGTGTAATACAGGGCTCTTTGCGATCCGCCAATGTCCTTTTCTTGTGTTGGCGTGTTCCCAGGCTTTCGATGTATCGGCACCCAGTCGCTTTAGTTCCTTGAACCGTGTTCTTACCCGCTTCCAATTCTTCCAAGTAAATGCCCGAATTCGTCGGCGTAACCACTCGTCGAGTCGTTGCATGATGGTTTTCATCTCGGCAAATTTGTAGTAATTGATCCACCCTTTTATCGTTTGAGATAGCAGGGTTTTCCGCCTTTGATAGCCCAGACCATTACTTTTATTGGTGATAGCACGCATTTTATCCTTTAGCCGATTGATACTTTTGGCTTGAACTCGAAAACGTGCTTTTCCCTTCCACATGTAGAAGGAGTATCCCAAAAATTTGATTTGCCGTCTTGGTACTACCTGCGTTTTCTCCTTGTTCACCCTCAAATACAGCCTACCTTCAATAAATCGGGTAACTGTTCTTTTGAGTCGTTCCGCTCCTTTTCTACCTTTACTAAAGATAATCATATCATCAGCATAGCGCACGAATCGGTGTCCCCGCTTGGTCAGTTCTTGATCCAACACATTAAGCATTACATTGCTCAATAATGGGCTCAATGGTCCACCCTGCGGTACGCCGTCGGTGCTTGCTTCAAATTTATGACCGATCACAACACCTGCATTCAAATATTTGTGAATGAGTGAAATCACCGATCCTTCCTTGATTTGTTCTGACAGTAAAGTGATAAGATAACTATGATTTACCGTGTCAAAGAACTTCTCCATATCTAAGTCCACCGCATAGCGATAGCCTTCTGATAAGATCTCTTGACTCTGAAGTAGTGCCTGGTGCTGACTGCGGCCAGGACGAAACCCATAGCTATGAGGTGAAAATTCCTTTTCGTAAATCGGAACTAAAACTTGGCTGATCGCCTGTTGTACCCAACGATCCACTACCGTTGGTATCCCCAAAGGGCGTGTCTTCCCATTGTCCTTCGGTATTTCTACACGTCGGACTGGGTTCGGGCGGTAGTTCCCTTGACGTATGGATTGTACAATTTCCCTTCCATGAATTTGCAGATATGACGCCAAAGCGCCGACCTTCATTCCATCAATTCCATGGCTCCCTTTGTTCTTGACCACTCGCTGATAAGCTCGGTTCAAATTATAAGGACACAAGATTTTGTCTAACAATCCTTCCTTTCTCTGTGTAACTGTGAAATCATCCGCTTCAGTTATCCAAACAAAAGTCGGCACTCGATCGGCTTTCTCCTGTTCTGCAGGTGCTTTTCCGAACAAGCTACTGTTTCTTCGTACTTTCTGCTTTCTACCTTTCATTCGGTAACTTTCTATAATGATTCCTAATTAAAGTTCAGTCCTTCGCCATCGGTCTCGACTACTATGACTTCGGCTGACTTCTCGCAGTAAACCTTTTTCGAACGTGCCCTTTACTATTAGTAGACACCCCTGCGAGATCTCCCGCGGTAAGACGATTAACTTTCTCTCCATCTACCTGCACCATCTACAGCATTGCCTTCCGAGTAGTTTCGGACTTTACTTTGTTATGCAAGCTTATCCAAACAATACTGCCTCATGATGTTCGTGTCCCTCAGGCCAGAGATTTGCATACGGCTTCCTTCAGATTATACCTCACGGTAAACACCCCTGCCTTCTGCTATGTGGTTGACACTACTAACCCCCACTACGGACTTGCACCGATTAGTTAATCGCCATGCACGGCGCACATAAAAAAAAGGACATTGCGTACAATGTCCCTTCCGTAATGTTTTATGTATTTTGATTAGCACATCTTGACATAGCTGCCCAAGAATTTGATCTTATCTCTGTTGATCATCATCACAGCTTTAACGGCTTCGTCTTCTGCATGTCCTTCAAAATCAATAAAGAACCAATATTTGAAATTCTTTCCTTCTTTGGCGGGACGGCTTTCAATTTTGGTCAGGTTAATACCTGCCTGATAGAACTCCTGAAGCATGTTCACCAAGGCGCCAGGGTTGTGCCCAATTTTTGCCAAAATGGTGGTTTTGTCTTTTCCGCTCTGCTTATTGAGAATGTCTTTACCCAAAATCAGGAAACGGGTGAAATTATCTTCAGAATCCTCCACATTATCATAAAGAATAGGCAGGTTCCCCTCACGGGCGGCGATATGCGAACAAAGTGCCGCGGCATTAGGGTCTTCTGAAGCCATGCGCACCGCCTTGGAGGTCGAGTTCACAGGAATCAGCTCCACACTTTTTTCTGGAAAGTACTCCTCCAAAAAATGTTTACACTGACGGAAGGCAATATCGCGAGAATAAACCCGTTTGATTTCCCTTACAGAATTTGCCTGACTCCCAAAAGCAAAATGAATTGGCATCGCCACCTCAGCCACTATATTTAAATCGTGCTTGCCGAGCAGATCAATGGTATCGGCAACAACACCTTCCTGATTATTCTCAATAGGTACAACCCCAAAACGTACTTTTCCTGTAGATACCGCTTCAAACACTTTCCCGATAGTACTCAGGGCGAGGTACTCAGAAAGAGCTCCAAAACGGCTTTCTGCCGCCTGGTGGGTAAAAGAATTTTGTGGGCCAAGAAAAGCAATGCGCTCGGGCAGCTCAAGATTTCGGCTAATGGCAAAAATCTGATGAAAAACTGCTTCAATAGCATCACGGTTAAAGGCACCCGTACTTTTACGTGCCAGCCGATCAATGATAGACTTTTCGCGTTCAGGGCGATAAATCACCGTTTTCTGTGCTGCTTTAAGCTCCCCAACTTGCTTCACAACCTCCATGCGGCTATTCAGCAGCGCTAACATCTCTTCATCGATGTTGTCTATTTTCTTTCGTAAATCATCTAAATTTTCCATTGCTTTATTTATCGATCTTTCTCAATCGTTTTAGCGCGTGTTTAAAAATTAACTTGCCTACTGCAAGTTCAGAATATTGGAATTGATTTTGAATTATTTTTCAATGAAAGCGATGCTATTCGCTCAAAAATAACCTTTCATCAATTCAGCAATATTTTAAATTTTCGTCATCAAATTTAAACACCCTCTTATTCCTTAATTTCTATTTTTCCTGCTCCGAGCACTTTCCGCCGAAGCATTTTGGGTCTTTGTTTACACAAAATTCCACCAATACCATTCACCTCTGCCTGCAGGCTGTCTGTCACACTCAGCATTGCCCCACCAATACCATTCACGCTAACCCTGCCGTTGTTCACTTCCAGCTTTGTTGCCTTCAAGCTTCCTGCACCGTTCATCTCTGCAGAGAAATGCCTGGCACGACCTTCCAGCAATACATCTCCAGCCCCCTGCATTTCTACGGAAAGCCTGAGGGCATCCAGGACCAAATCCAGGCTTCCCCAACCTGTAAGGGTAACGGCAAGCTGACGAAAGATCAATGGCTGGGGGCTCTCCAAACTGGCTTTTCCTTTCAGTACAATACCATTAATGGATTGATAGTCCAGGCACACCTTCACAGGAAACAAAGGGTGGTAAGTTGGCGGAAAATAAATCAGCAGGGAATCTCCTCGCCAATCGATCTGCAGGGAATCAATGGCCTCCTGTGCTCCTATAAAATGGGCAGAAGGGGCATTGGCAGGCTGCAGTTCTACGGCAAAATTTCCATCAACTGATAATTTACAAAAAGGGGGCAATTCCTGAAGCAATTCAGCTTGCTTTCCCACGATTTGGGTTGAATTTTGCTCACAGGCAAAACAAATTCCTGCCAAACAAAGAAAAACAAAAACTTTAAAAATGCTGAATTTTTCCATCGTTGATAGCAATAATAGAATAATTCAATCGTAGTTCGAAGTTTTCGCCTTTATTTTGTATGTATTTTCACCAAAAATATTATTATAAACCGCTTTCGGATTTACTGTAGGTATTTCTTCAGGGCTTCCGTTTCCGCAGGAATCTTCAGGCTGTGCTTTTCCTTGTCCAATATTTGCAATAAAGGAGTGGGAATTTCGGGCTGTTTCCCCACAGTGGCGGTAACCACCTCATGAAATTTAGCAGGGTGGGCAGTTTCAAGGAAAACACCAATTTCATCTGGTCGATCACTCAGATAGTCGGCCAGGGCCAGATAACCTACGGCCCCATGCGGATCGAGCTGGTATTTTTGGTGCTTCAGCACCTCGACCATCGCCTGCCGTGTGGCGTCATCATCAAAAGCATAGCCCGACACAGCGGAGGTCATGGCCTTCCAGTCTTTATTGAACAGGGCTTCCATGCGCTGAAAATTACTTGGCGCTCCCACATCCATGGCATTTGATATTGTTGCTATGGAAGGGCGAGGCTGATAATTCCCAGATTTCAGGTACTGCGGAACAATATCATTCAGGTTGGTTGCAGCAATAAAATGCTTGATTGGCAAGCCCATTTTCTGCGCAAACAAGCCGCCTGTCAGGTTTCCAAAGTTACCCGAAGGAACACAAACATTCAATGGCTTGCCTTCTTTCTGCAACTGACCATATGCCCAGAAGTAATACAAAGATTGTGGAATCAGGCGGGCGATATTGATGGAGTTCGCGCTGCTCAGTCCACATTTTTCCGATAATTCCTGATCCAAAAAAGCCGCCTTCACCATGCGCTGGCAGTCATCAAAAGTACCTTCCACTTCCAGGGCAGTAATATTCTGCCCAGCGGTGGTCAACTGCTTTTCCTGCAATGGGCTCACTTTACCACTTGGGTATAAAATACTGACCTTGATATTTTCCACACCAAGAAAACCATGAGCAACCGCACTTCCTGTATCTCCCGAAGTCGCCACTAAAATGTGGATTTGCTCGCCGCTTTTTTTCAGAAAATAACCCATTGCCCGAGCCATGAAGCGGGCACCAAAATCTTTGAAAGCATAAGTAGGGCCATGGAACAACTCAAGTGCATGAATCTGCTCCTCCACCTTTACCACGGGCACGTCGAAATTAAACGCATCATTACAAATTTCTTCGAGTACTTGCTCGGGGATTTCATCAGCAAGAAATGCCTTACTGACTTCAAATGCGATCTGAGGCAAGGTCAGCTCTGGCAGTTGCGCAAAGAATGTTGCTGGCAGCTGTGGAATTTCCGAAGGCATATATAAACCATTGTCTGGCGGAAGCCCCTTGAAAAGTGCCTGTTCAAAATTGACTTGATGTTGGTTATTTTTGGTGCTGTAAAGTTTCATGGTGAATGATTTTTGAATGTTGAGGACAAGAGGGCAGGACTGTTAAAAGTACCGCTGTTATGTCAGGCGGACTTCTTCAGGCAGAATAACAGGCCCCTGCGCATTGACTTTCGACACATATACCTGATAGGTAAAACCCAGTGCCTGAATTTCTTTTTCCATAGCGGCGGCTACCTGATCTGCGGTTGCTTTTCCTTCAGAAAAAGTAAATTGTGAGGGTCCCGAACCAGAGATCCCGAAGCCCAGGGCGCCTGCTGCCATAGCGGCTGTACGCACCTGTTCAAAACCAGGAATCAATGTAGAGCGTAATGGCTCCACGATCACATCCTGCATTGATCTTCCAATGAGGCCATAATCGTTGCTCATCAGCCCGGCGATCAGTCCACCGACATTCCCCCATTGGGTAACGGCATCACGCAAAGGCACCTGCTCCTTCAGCAGTCGGCGTGCCTGTTTGGTGGGTACTTCCACATCAGGGTGAATTACTGTAATGTAAAGGTTTTCCGGAACAGGAATACGAACCACATCAAGCGGGGCGTAACTTCTGACCAAAATGAAGCCCCCCATTAAAGAGGCTGCGGCATTGTCGGCGTGGGCAAATCCGCAAGCGGCACGCTCGCCTTCGAGTGCAAAAGGCAGTAGCTCTTCCACCTTCAGGGGTTCGCCCATCAGTTTATTTATTGCATAAACACCACCCACGGCACTTGCGGCCGAGGAGCCTAAGCCACTTCCGAGCGGCATCTGTTTGTGCAAGCGAATATCAACTCCCTGACGGATGCCCAAATGCTCCAGGTACATTTGCACAGCCACACCTGCTGTATTGCGTTCGGTTTCTAAAGGCAAACGGCCTTCATCACCCGTAATTTCAACAATACGGACCTCTTTGGAATCCGTCAGTTTAAGCTCGAGGGTATCTCCTGGAGCGTCAATGGCAAATCCCATCACATCAAAACCACAGGTAACATTGGCCACGGTGGCGGGGGCAAATACAGTGATAGCGTTTGGTTTATCCATAGGTAATATTTGTTTGGTAGCGTTTGATTGATAGCACCTTAATGGTGGGCGTCATCCCTTTAAAGGACGAAAAGATTTTGGACAAAAAAAAAGAGGAAACTGTTCAATTTCCTCCTCTTTTCAATATTTCTTGTTCGTTTAAGACAAGTGATTAAAGATTCGGATGACTTCAGCAAATACACCTGCAGCGGTTACCTCTGCACCAGCGCCAGGTCCTTTGACTACCAATGGGCGCTCCAAATAGCGCGAGGTCGTGAAAGAGATAATATTATCGCTGCCTGAAAGGCTGAAGAATGGGTGCTCAGGACCTACCGCCTTCAAAGAAACGGTGGCTTTCCCTTTTTCCATACAGGCAATAAAGCGCAACACTTTACCGTCGGCTTCGGCCTCTTTCAGGATATTTTCAAAATGGTGGTCATGCTTGCCCAGCTCGGTGAAGAAATCATCCACCGTAGGTGCCTGCATACAGGAATCTGGCAGGATGCCCTCAATGGCTACATCGGAAATGTCCATCTGATAACCCGCCTCACGCGACAGGATCAGAATTTTACGGCGAACATCCATTCCGTTGAGGTCGTCACGAGGGTCAGGCTCTGTAAAACCTGCGGCCTGCGCTTGCTTCACAATTTCGCTGAAAGAGGTTCCGACCTTAAAGGAGTTGAAAATATAAGACAAGGTCCCCGAGAGCACGCCTTCAATCCGCTGAATTTTGTCTCCAGAGTTCAGCAAGTCATTCAAAGTCGTGATCACAGGCAAGCCTGCCCCTACGGAAGTTTCATAGAAGAATTTCACCCCACGACGCATGGCTGTCTGCTTGATTTCCTGCAGTTTCATGAAATCGCCCGAACTTGCCAATTTGTTCGGGGTGGTAATCGAGATCGAGTTGTTAAGAATCCGCTGATAGTTCTCTACCACCAACTGACTTGAGGTATTATCGACAAATACAGCGTTGGAGAGGTTCAAATCAACCATCTGATCTACAAAACCGTCGATATTTCCCTTGGTTCCTTTTTCCAGCAGTAATGCTTTCCAGTTATCAAGGTCAATGCCTTCAGAATCGAAATAGAATTGCTTACTGTTGGCAATCCCGACAATGTTTATTTTAAGGTGCTCTTTGAGCAAGTTTTCGTACTGTGCCTTCATCTGCGCCAATAGGGTAGAGCCAATCAGCCCCACACCCGCGATAAAGATATTCAGGCGGGTTTCATCAGAAAGGAAATAAATATCATGCAGACAGTTCAGTGTTTTGCCGAGGTCTTTTTTCTCAACGACTACGGAAATGTTCAGCTCTGATGTTCCCTGTGCAATCGACACCACATTGATACCATTTCGGCCCAGTGCCCCAAAAAGTTTTGCAGCAACCCCTGGCTGGTGGCGCATGTTCTCTCCGATGGTGGCAACGACCGAGAGGTCATGACGAATCTCAATCGCATCTACTTTGTGCAAAGACAACTCAGGGCTGAATTCTGCCTCCAATACCTGTTTGGTGCGCTGTGCATCTTCAGGAGAGATGGCAAAAGAAATCGACCGTTCAGAAGAGGCCTGCGTGATGAATATGACATTGATTTCGGCTTCAGAAAGGGCATTGAACAGGCGGTAAGGCACATTCGGTACCCCCATAATTCCACTGCCCTGAAAGTTGACCAGAGAAACCTCACTGATGGAAGAGATCCCCTTGACATCAAAATCCCAATTCGAGGATTGTGAAGAAATCAGGGTTCCTTCAAATTCGGGGTTGAAAGTGTTCCGAATACTGATAGGAATATTTTTGATCATGGCAGGAGCGATGGTCGGCGGGTAAATCACCTTGGCTCCGAAGTGCGACATTTCCATGGCTTCAGCATAAGAAAGCGAAGCGAGGGAATAGGTCTTTTTTACCTGCCGTGGGTCGGTGGTCATTACCCCGTCAACATCCGTCCAGATTTCAATCTTTTCGGCATTAAGCGCTGAGCCAAAAATGGCCGCGGTATAATCTGAACCTCCGCGCCCAAGGGTAGAGGTTACGCCCTCTTCCGTAGCGGCGATAAAGCCCGTGATGATCTGAATTTTACTGCTTGATGCAAAATGATTGACAATGTTCTTGTTCGTTTTATCGAAGAACACTCGGGCATTCCCAAAATTGGCATCAGTTACAATAATCTTTCGGGCATCAAGCACCTCGGTGGCCAAGCCGTGCTGGTTGGCATAAGTACTGAGTAAGTAACTGGCCATGCGCTCGCCGAAGCTCAGCACAACATCGCCTGTTCTTTTGGAAAGTTCACGGATTAAAAACACCCCATGAAGGATATCTCTGAGTTGCTGAAGATAAGCCCCAATTTTTTCAAGAACCTGCGCCTGCGTCGCCGTAGCCATCGTTTCTTCAATCATCTGAATATGGCGACGTTCAATGGTGCTCAGTACGGTTTTGTACTGCTCATCACCTGCAGAAGCCAACTGCCCTGCTTCCACCAATAAATTCGTGATTCCCGACAAGGCAGAGTTTACCACTGCCACAGGAGTACCTTTCTCCTGATTGTCTTTCAAGATTCCCACTACTTGGGCCAAACTTTCTGCCGATCCTACGGAGGTTCCTCCAAACTTCAAGACTTTCATAGATCCCAAAAGCTATTTAAAATAAAAAATTATCAAAAAAAGGCTCTAATGAATACACTATATACAACAAAAGCTTATTGAAAATAAGAGATTGACAAGTAAAGAGCCTGAAATTATATCCCGACCAATATACACAACAAAATAGAAGTAATTCATTGAAAAGGCATTTTTCCTATAAATTTTCACTTCTGCACACACCCCTTCAAAAGAATATTGGGTAAAAGACTGCAACTCAACCTATTTATTCGGTCACTGATCCTATGACCAAATTGATCATCAATAAAAGGCCTCAATTCCTCCTAATTTTAATGTAATGTTTATCACCTAATGCACACTTTTTAGATATAATAATGACAAAAGGAGTATCAACTCATTAATTATCAAGCGATTTAATGGGTCAAATTTGTAAAAAAGACGCTAAATTGTACGTTAAAATAAAATGAGGATACATGTAACTTTCGGTCCTGCGAGAGAGTAGTAAAAATCATGAACCAAAGAAACTTATATTATTATTTAAGTGTAAAATTATACATAAATTATCATATAGTTCATCGGAGGTTTGCATTTTATCGCAGACGGAATCAGCACCCTTTCGTCATTTCTAATACCCAATAATCAAACACAACATGACACCACATATCCTAGTCCCGACTGACTTTAGTTCCATTGCAACACAAGGCGCAAAACTGGCGCTTAAATTAGCCCGTGAAGCTGAAGGGCAAATCACTTTTCTGAACTGCTCCCAATTGCACCGTGCCCAAAGCGGCTACCTTTTGGGCTATGACTATATTGATGCAGAAGTAGAGGGTGTAGAAGAAGGCCTTGACACCAATACCCGAAGACAAATGAGAGAGTGGGTTTCAACGCTGGAAATTCACGATGTGATGATTCAAACCCGTATTGTTGAAGACTCCTTTGAACATGGGATTGACAACTTCTTCCGAAATAATCATGTGGACATGATTGTTATGGGAACGAGTGGCGAGCTTGACATGTCGGAATACCTGATCGGCAATCATGCGGATTATGTCATCCGCCATTCTGGCTGCCCAGTGATTACCACCAAAGAGGGAGAGAGCACTGATTTCAAAATCAATAATATATTGATGACCACCGATTTTGTCAACGAAGATGAAGTGGCCATCGAGAAGATCAAGAATTTTGCAACACAATTCAATGCCGTACTGCATGTTTTGTACATCTCGCAGGGCAAGGAGCGCACATTAGATGAGATCAATCTGAATCTTGAGCTTTTTGCAAGAAGGCACCGCCTCGACAATTACATCTTGCATAAAGAGATCAGTTCCAATATTTCTGAATCGATTATTGACACTGCCGAATGGTTCAACATTGATGTGATCACCATGCTGACCTCCGCACACGACGGAATTCTGAATATTTTCAAATCAAGTGTCGCCGAAAAGGTGGTGAAAGAATCTAAATGCCCTGTAATGCTATTTAACACCTATGTGCTTGCGCATAGTTAATCCAGAAGAACAGTATTTCCTTTGTAAATTTTCTATATGTTTTTTTGATTAAGAGCATGTTTAAGCTGAAAGTTCACGGCTAAGTTTGGCGTGGGCGGCAAGTTTCAGGCATGCGCTGAAGTAACGCTCAGATCATCGGGCGTTACTTTTTTTATGACCGAACTTACAGCTGATCTCGGGCCCACAATTCCTCGCCCTGCTCAAGTTTCCAGGCCTGCATCCATTGAAAATACCCATAAACACTCAGCCCTGCCAAAGCGCCCATCAGCAATACTATCGTATAGTTTCCGTAAAAGGCGTGCAGGGTAGTGCCGAGCGTACCAATAACCACCCAATAAACCCAGTGCCCCAAAACTCGCCTCGCAGACATCACGAGTGCCACCACAACCACCAGGGAAATAAATGCCGACAGGTAGCCTGTGGCGGAAAGGTTTTGGGCAACGGCATGTGCTACAAGGGCTAAGAGCACCAAACCGCCTGTACCCAAAAAGATACAATGTTCCTGAAAAGTCCATTTATCGCAGAGCTTTTGGGACTTCATCGATCTATATTGCCCATAAATGCACGCAAAAAAATACAAAACGGCCCAAAGTGCCTCCACCATAAAACCATGTACAATATTGAAAAGCAGGTAAGAACAGGAAGCACCAATAGCCACCCACCAGGCGTGCGGTTTCAGTCGGGCAAATAACCATAAAAACCATAACCCCCCAAATATGGAGGCGGTCAGCCATAATTGGGCGATAATCGACATCTCCCAAACAGGATATGCCAAAGCGTACAAGGTATCGATTTGCATTGCCGTAAAATTAATAGTTCCCCACACCATCTTTGCTGAAGTAAAAACCTCCTAAACCATACAAAGGGCGACTTACAGAAGATAACTATATTTTAGCGAAAACATCCCTGATCTGACATAAAAAAAGCCTGACTATACATGATATAGTCAGGCTTTTTGTCGGTAACAAATTAATATGTTATGATATACTAATGCTCACGGTGATAAAGAGATACATTATTTTTGATGTACTCTTCAATATCTCGGATCGTTAACAAATTGTGAATTTCTTCTTCAGGCACTTTCAGGTCGTAGGCGGATTCTATACTGAAAATCAAATCCACAACATCTACGGATGAAAGCCCCAAGTCGTCAATCAAATCTGCATCAAGGTGGATCGTTTCCTCTGGCACCTTCAATCCAATAAGAATTGATTTAATTTTTTCGAAATAAGGACTCATATATCTATTTTATTCTATTCTCAACAGGTTATTATTCGCGCAAAAGTACGCAAATCAATCCGATCCCTCACTCAGAGGGCCTTACTATTAAAACTAAAAAGCACAATTTATGTTAAAAGTACCAAAAAAAAAATCATATTTTAAATCATATCACCGATTTATTTCACCCTAAAACGCACAAAAAAATGGAAAGTAACTGGAAGCACAAAGACGATAAATTAACCCGTACCTTCGAATTTGAGGACTTTGTAAATGCCTTTGGCTTTATGAGCAAGGTGGCTTTGCTGGCCGAAAAACAGGAACACCACCCCAACTGGTCGAATGTTTATAATGAGGTAACCATTGAGCTGACAAGCCACGATGCGGGCAATAAAGTCACTGAAAAAGACCACCGACTGGCCAATGCCATTGACGCCCTCTTAAAATAACCCCTCAAAATATGGGCAAACGCACTGTTTGCCTAATACCGCACTTGCAGGCATAAACGACATTTTTTTTGATTCGCTGATGTTCAATTAAATAGGCTTTCTTACCTTCGTACTATCTATTATTTTGTGCCTGCTGGCACCTTATCTTTAAAAGCATCCATGGAAACTGGAAAGTTATATTTAATACCTACACCGATTGGTAATCTGGAGGACATGACCCTCCGTGCCATCCGTATTCTGAAAGAAGTTGACCTTGTATTGGCAGAAGATACCCGCACCACTGGCGGGCTGCTGAAACATTTCGAAATCTCCAAGCCACTGAAAAGCTTCCACATCCATAACGAGCACAAAATTGTGGAGTATTGGGCACAGCAAATATGCGAAGGGCAAAATATTGCGCTATGTTCCGATGCTGGAACACCTGCCATTTCTGACCCCGGTTTTTTGCTGGTAAGGGAATGTATCAAACAGGGTATTGCTGTGGAATGCCTCCCTGGTGCGACTGCCTTTGTGCCAGCACTGGTAAATTCGGGGCTGCCTAATGACCGATTTATTTTTGAAGGTTTTCTTCCTCATAAAAAAGGACGACAAACCAAAGTGATGGCACTCGCTGAAGAAGAGCGCACAATCGTTTTAT
The DNA here is from genome assembly GCF_036492425.1 of Persicobacter psychrovividus. Taxonomy (NCBI): domain Bacteria; kingdom Pseudomonadati; phylum Bacteroidota; class Cytophagia; order Cytophagales; family Persicobacteraceae; genus Persicobacter; species Persicobacter psychrovividus. Next base: position 44,861 of record NZ_AP025292.1, on the reverse strand, counting down.
ATGAATCTCCGCACCGCCTGGTGAAATCATTGCAACAGCTTGCTGAGTTTATGGGAGAAGATCGTAACGCGAGTGTTTCCCGAGAGCTGACGAAGCTCCATGAGGAAAATGCCCGCGGAACACTAAAAGAGCTCATCACTCATTTTTCTGCCAAAGAAAAAGTAAAAGGGGAGATTGTAATTGTGATTGAAGGAAAGAAGAAGTAATCACTTTTTCATTGCTGATCATACCCTATTTTTAACGTTGGGCAAACCTTACATTGCCCAACGAATCATCAATAACCATGAACAATCAACTTCGATACAAGAAAATTTTTCCGCTGTTGCTTTCTGGAGTAAGCGGTTTGTTTTTCTGGCTGGCTTGGCCTGATATGCCACTGACCTTCCTGCTGTTTTTTATCTTCGTTCCTGTTTTTGCAATCCGCCAAAACCTGATCGACCGAAAAGTAGAAAAAGTCGGTCGGAAATTTTTCGGCTGGGCATACCTGACCGTCTTACTTTGGAACATCACCACCACCTGGTGGGTAGGCTACGCCACAGCCGTTGGCGCAGGTGCCATGTTGCTGACCAACTCATTGCTGATGACCCTCCCTTTGATGGGCTATCACTTCGTCCGCAAACGCATGCCTGCATTTTTCAGCTACCTGTCGTTTGTCATCTTCTGGCTCACCTTCGAGAATATCCACTTAAATTGGGGACTTTCCTGGCCGTGGCTCAACCTCGGAAATGGCTTCGCCGATTATTACAAATGGATACAATGGTACTCAGTAACAGGAGTAGGAGGGGGGACGCTTTGGATCCTCTTGCTTAACATAGCATTTTATCAAATCCTTTTTCAGTTCGATGCTATTTATAAAGGCATTTTTCGGTGGTTATCTTTAAGCTACCTGACGCTGTTCGGTATTGGCCTGCCTGTCGGGATTTCCTATTGGATGTACAACACCTACACTGAACAAGGCGAAGAGGTAGAATTTGTGGTGATGCAACCTAATATTGACCCCTACACCGAGAAGTTCGCCAATACGGAACATTTCATTCCTTTCGCTGAACAACTCAACAGGTTCATCACTTTATCAGAAGAAAAAATTACCGACAGCACCGCCTTTTTATTGTGGCCTGAAAGTGCGCTTGACAAGCTTTTCCTTCAAAAGGATTTCAATAATTATTCGGAAGGCCGACGCATCTTCCAGTTCAAAAAGTCACACCCTGATTTAAACTTACTCACCGGCCTGACCACCTACGTCCGCTATGAGCAAGCCAAGGAGAAACCGACCGTAACTGCACGCTTCCGTAAAGATGTCGGCTATTACGATGTGTATAACGCTGGCCTGTTTGTCAGCGACCAGATGAAGGAGTCCTTTTACCATAAATCCAAATTGGTGCCTGGTGTGGAGGCCACGCCTTATCCCTGGCTGTTCGACTTCCTGACCCAAACGGTATTCAATATGGGAGGCACAACGGGCAATTACGGGGTACAGAAAGAACGTACCGTCTTTTACAGTAAAGACAGTATCGGTATTGCGCCATCCATCTGCTACGAGTCCATTTACGGCGATTTCATGGCCTCCTATGTGCGAAATGGCGCCAACTTCATTACCATCATTACCAATGATGGCTGGTGGAAGGATACTCCTGGGCACCGACAGCACCTGGATTATGCCCGACTCAGGGCAATTGAAAACCGTCGTTCTGTTGCGCGGTCGGCCAATACAGGAACTTCAGCCTTTATTAACCAAAGGGGAGATGTTTCTCAGCCTACCAAATACTGGACACAGGCAGTAATCAAAGAAAAGCTTCATGCCAACAAGGCATTAACCTTCTACACCAAAAATGGCGACTATATCGGAAGAACGGCACAATGGCTGGCGATCTTTTTCCTTTTAAGCGCCTTCGTAAAAGGTAAGACCAAAGGGCTGATCGATGAAGAACTTTAGCCTCAAAATAGAGATGTTGTTATCAGCATCTCTATTTTTTTTTGAGGCCACAGGCTGTTATCTTCCCAAAGTAAAATGGCCGATAAAATAGACGTGAACAGCCACAGGAAATCCGTCTGGTTTCCCCCCATCCCAGGGTCATGTTTCTTCGGCTTGTTGTGCACGCTTAAAATACTAACCTCAAAATATTATCGTATGAAAGACCTCCAAACCTTACGCAGGGAAGTAGAAATCCTGAGCCAGAAAGCGGGTGCATTCATGAAGTCTGAATGTCAGAAAATGGATAAAAACCGCATCGAGAAAAAAGGACGAAATGACCTTGTTTCTTATGTGGATAAAGAAACAGAGAAAATGCTGGTCAAGGAACTTTCCGCATTGTTCCCTGAAGCTGGATTTATTACCGAAGAGGGCACCACCGAACAGAGAAAATCCACTTACACCTGGGTGATCGACCCACTGGACGGGACAACAAACTTCCTGCACCAACTGCCATTATACTGTACCAGTATCGGCTTACTGAAAGGTGACCAACCCATCCTCGGGGTAATATATGCACCCGAAACCGACGAACTATTCTCGGCGCACCAGGGTGGGGGAGCAACACGCAACGGGAAGCCTATTCACGTCAGTGAGGCGGAAACCATCGAGGACAGCCTGATCGCTACAGGATTCCCTTATCAACGATTCGATAAAATGGATGCCTACCTGCAAATTCTCGACCACCTGATGCACAACACACACGGCTTGCGCAGGCTCGGCAGCGCAGCCATAGACCTTGCGTATGTGGCTTGCGGACGCTTTGAGGCCTTTTACGAGTACAACTTAAAGCCTTGGGATGTGGCCGCAGGCATTATCATTGTACAGGAGGCCGGCGGAAAAGTCATTGACTTTGACGGGCAGGATAATTTCCTTTTTGGCAAACAACTCATTGCCGGTGGAGGCATTGTTGGCGACCTTCAGCAACTGATCGCCTCTTATTGGTACAAATAAACCCTTTCAGATCATTTTTTATTAAAGATCAATAAGGTAAATGCTAAGACTTCTTCGTTTATTGGGCGCTTTAAATATCCCCATTAATGAAGAAGTTTTATTTTATTCTCCCGTTTATTTTTGGCTTATTGAGCATCGTGCCCGCCAAAGCACAAAATCAGAATTTCAATCTTGTAGGTGGCATGGGAGCGACCTTTTTAAATCGGCCAGCAAAATTCCTTTTCAATGTAGAGGGGCAGTTCGGGCTATCGAAAATCGCTACTTTTACGGCTGGATTTCAGAGCTGGGAACAGAAAAGCCAGGCCACTTTCGGCGTTAGACTCTACCCGACAGATGGCTTATTTTTCCGTGCCCGAGGGTTGTTCTGGTCTTCTGCTGATGTGGCATTGGGGGGCGGATTTCAAAAATCCCTCGATAACCGATGGCTTGCTGAAATCAGTACCGATTACTATATGAACGCCGACAGGCTTGGGGTTCAACTCGGAATTGGGTATCGTTTTTAATCGCCCATAACACCCCATTTCCGTATGCTTTTAAATTGATAAAAAATATAACCATTGACGATGATCAATACAAAAATCGCCTTATACCACAAGTGTGAAGCCTATGTGAATGATCGCATAGAACGGTCCAAGGCAGACATACAATCTGCACAGGAGGCTTCAAATAACGAAACCAAAAGTAGTGCAGGTGATAAGTATGAAACCGCCCGCGCAATGGCACAGATCGAGAAGGAAAAAGCACTGACACAACTTAGCGAGGCAGGAAAACTCCGACAGGCGCTGGATATGATTATTGCTGACAAACCGATGGCTATTGCCGAGTTAGGAAGCTTGGTGATTACCACCGCTGGTCAGTTTTACATGAGTATCAGTGCGGGAAAATTAATGCTCGACGGGCAGGTATTTTTCGCCATTTCCCCAGCCTCACCACTTGGTCAGCAACTGATCGGAAAACAAGCCGGTGAACAATATCAGATCAATGGTAAGCAATTTTCCATCAAAGAGATTTACTAAGCGTGTGTTTCAATTCTTAATATCAATTCAGATTACCGGAATTGGTTTTGAGTTGTTTATCAATAGTAGTAATGCTTTTCACCTGAAATAAGCCTTTACCGCTTCTGCAATACGCAAATTTCAAATACACGCCAATGGCCAGCAGCGGGGGGTAAAATAATTGATCGGTGAGGAATAAAAGGCCTTTAATTCCTCACTGGCCAAACCCCCTCGGCTAAAAAGCCTCAGTCATGTTGAAGTAAAGTAAGTTCTGCTTATTAATCGGGTCTCGCCCAATATCCATTCGGAAATTCATTCGTGGCTGAACCTCAATCCGAAGTCCTGCGCCAAAATTCGGCAACCATCCTTCAACATCGAAGGGGGTTGGACCAACAGCTCCCATCCCTCCCCAGGTGGCAAAACCAAATTTAGAGAAGAATCGGCCCGCCCATCGGTCTTTATTGAAATTGAACATGTGGCGGTATTCAAGAATGGCGTAAGATGTGGACTGATCACGAAACTGCCCCAAATAATAGCCCCGAAGATCAAAAGGAGAGCCCAGCATTGCCATGCTCGTCCATGGCACATCACCACTTACGGTAGTATTGGCCACTGTCCAGGCGAGGTTCCTCCGCTCTCCGAGAAAAGGTAATGCTTTGTATTGGCGGTACTCAAACTGATAGGACTGAAAGCGGTAATCACTTCCGTAGAAACGTTCGTAGAACAGGGCTGAAGCGGTAAAATAAAGGCCTTTGGTGGCATTGGCAGGGAAATCACGGGTATCATAACTCACCTGAAAGCCGAGTCCCACATTGGTAAATTCAGCCCCTGCTTCCGTTCCTCCCTGTGCAATATATAGCGAATCTGACTGCCAAAGGTCATTTGCAGGATCGGTAATGTTGGTTTTCGAAATATCAATCTGCGGACCAATAAAGAAGTCACTTTCCTGCCAACGGAATAAAAACACCGGGTTGAAGTTCAGCGCTACGGAAGCATAAGCCGTGGTAGAATCTGAACGCACCTGGGATTTGTTGTTTTCGTAACCAACCCCATAATAATTCTCTACATTGTTCTTCAATACAAAAGAACCAAAAATACGGAAGCGGTCCTGATTGAAAAACAGCTGTGGACGGATTACCGTATTGAATCCGCCGTTGATGAGCCAGGCAAAAGCCACAGGAACATTCGAACGATTAATCAGGCTGTCGTCAGGATTTGTTTTGAACGTGAACAACATACTTCCGCCAATCAAAGGGCCAAAGTCGGGCGTATAGCCTGGGCCTCCGAGAATACTGAACTTGAGATTTTTTTCAGGTTTTTCCGATTGCTGATGCGTTAGACTATCGGAAGGGTTTGCTTCTTGGGCGAATCCGTGTATTGCACCAAAGGATAGCATGATCAATAGCGGAAGGACGATTTTGAGCAATCGCATAAAGGGTAGAGTAAATTGATGTTGTTAAAAGCTGACCTGGGCGAGCATGGTCAAAACAGTCACTTTTGAGGTCTTCTGTATTTTTTATCTTGCCCGATCAATCGATGCTGAAAGGTAAGCAAATGTCTGAAAAAATTTGAATAGCCCTGCTTAAAGTGTTTAAAATTTGACTTTCGGCGCTAAAAAGTATCGTTTCAGCGTATTTTTCACAAGCATTATTTTTCAGTGTAAAAAACAAAAACAGCGATAAGATCATCCTATCGCTGTTTTTGCTGCTAATTATCAATTAATATGTTAAATAGACGCCCCTATTTGAGTTTCTCCCTTAAGTACGGCGCAGTATAACCATCATTTATTTTGACCATTTCCTCAGGTGTTCCAGCAAAAACGACTTGCCCTCCACCAGCACCTCCTTCGGGCCCGAGGTCAATAATCCAGTCAGCACATTTGATCACCTCCATATTGTGCTCAATAATAATGGCTGAATTCCCCTGATCCACCAAAGCGTTGATCGCCTTCATGAGTCGGTTAATGTCATGGAAATGCAAACCGGTGGTTGGTTCATCAAAAATAAACAAGGTATGTTCATGACTTTTTGATTTACCATGGCCGAGGAAGTAGGCCAATTTTACCCGTTGGGCTTCGCCACCAGAAAGGGAGCTTGACGATTGCCCCAAACGAATATAACCGAGGCCAACATCGTAAAGTGGACGAAGTTTGTTGAGGATAGGCTTCTGATCCTCGAAAAAGGTCATCGAATCCTCCACGGTCATGTCCAGAATATCAGCAATATTTTTATCATTATAAATAACCTCCAGAATTTCCTGCTTGAATCGTTGCCCTTTGCAGCTTTCACAAGTCAGGTGCAAATCCGCCATAAATTGCATTTCAATTTTTTGGGTACCTTCCCCCTGACAGGTTTCACATCGTCCGCCCTCTACATTAAAAGAAAAGTGTGCGGGCTTGTAAGCTCTCTGCTTCGCTAACGGCTGAACAGAAAACAGGCTTCGGATCGCATCATAAGCCTTTACATAAGTTACGGGATTGGAACGCGAAGATTTCCCGATCGGGTTTTGGTCTACAAATTCGAGGCGGGTTATGGCTTCCACATCACCACCAATAGACTTCATTTTTCCCGTTTCTTCATTCACCGTTCCGAGCCTTTTACCAAGGGCAGGGTAGAGGATCTTTTTAATCAAAGTGGATTTTCCTGAGCCCGACACCCCCGTTACGGTCGTCAGTACCCCCAAAGGGAATTCCACATCTATATTCTGCAGGTTGTTTTCCTGCGCCCCCCGCACCTTTACTGAACGTGTCCACGGTCTGCGGAATTCGGGTAATGGCACCTCAATTTTACCACTCAGGTACCTTGCCGTATGGGTGTCAGCATTATTCATTTCCTTTAAGCTTCCCTGATACATCAGCTCGCCACCATGCGAACCAGCATCGGGTCCAATATCAATAATCTGGTCTGCGGAACGCATCACTTCCTCCTCATGTTCCACCACAATTACCGTATTGCCCATATCACGCAAAGACTCCAGTACACCAATCAGGCGCTGGGTATCACGGGGGTGCAGGCCAATACTTGGTTCATCGAGAATGTACATCGAGCCTACCAGCGCACTTCCGAGTGATGTGGCCAGTTTTATCCGCTGAAACTCCCCCCCCGAAAGGGTAGAGGTAAGCCTGTTCAGTGTAAGGTAACCGAGCCCAACCTGTTGGAGGTATTCCAGTCGGTTTGTTACTTCTTTCAGAATACGCTTTGCGATGCTCATTTCGTAATCTGTCAGCTGAAGGTTATTAAAGAATTCACTCGACGCTGAAATAGGCAGTAGCACCACATCAGTAATTGATTTGCCATTAATTTTCACATAGCTGGCATCCTTACGCAATCGGGTACCACGACAATCTGGGCAGCTGGTGCGCCCACGGTAACGGGAAAGCATTACGCGGTACTGAATTTTGTGAGTTTTGGACTGCAAGAAATCAAAGAACTTATTGAGCCCTTTAAAGTGTTTGTTGCCTGTCCATAGTAATTCCTGATGCGCAGGGTCCAAATCTTCGTATGGGCGATGAATTGGAAAGTCAAAATCCATTGCAGAACTGACCAAGGCATCTTTCCACTTTTTCATGGTCTCTGAACGCCAGGGCGCAATAGCATCTTCAAAAATCGACAACTCTTTATTCGGGATCACCAAATCGGGATCTACCCCCAAAACGGAGCCAAAACCTTCGCAACGGCGACAGGCACCATAAGGGTTATTGAAGGTGAAAAGGTTGGCTGAAGGTTCTTCAAACAGTATTCCATCGCGTTCAAAACGATCTGAAAAAGACTCCTCGCGCCCATCGGTGTAGGAAAGCAGACAGGTGCCTGCCCCTTCGAAGTAGGCCGTCTGTACGGAATCCGCTATGCGGAATTGCAGTTCATCTTCCACCGTTTCAGGAATGGCAATACGGTCGATCAGTACCTGAACATCGGTATGCTTTTTCACCTTCTTGACGTTGGGTAACAGGTCTTCAATAAAAGCCACATCACCTTTCCAGCGTACCCTGGTGAAGCCTTTTGACAACAGCAATTGCAGTTCATCTTCAATAGAACGCTCTTCATGCTTGAGCATCGGTGCCAGCACCATCAGCCGTGTGCCTACTTCGTTTTTCAGAATTTGATCCACAACATCTTCCACCGCATCTTTCGTAACGACTTCATTACTGACAGGCGAATAGGTTACCCCGATACGGGCAAAGAGGAGCTTCAGGTAATCATAAATTTCCGTAGAGGTCCCGACAGTAGATCTTGGGTTTCGGGTGTTCACTTTCTGCTCAATAGCGATAGCAGGAGCAACACCACGAATATAATCCACCTCAGGTTTCTCCATTCTGCCCAAAAACTGACGTGCGTAAGAACTCAGGCTTTCTACATACATGCGTTGCCCTTCGGCAAAAAGGGTATCAAAAGCCAAAGAACTTTTCCCTGACCCCGACAGCCCCGTTACCACGATCATCTTGTTGCGAGGAATGGCAACACTTAGATTTTTCAAGTTATTCACTCGGGCGCCTTTAATCACGATGTGCGATTTAGGGTCGAGTTGTTCAAAGTCTATATTTTGGCTTTCTTTCTTTTTACTCATAGAATCAAAGATAATGATTTTTGACCATTACAATAGATGAAAACTAAAGGAGGATTTTATTTATGGACAACAATTTTTAGTGTCGCCAATCATCAAAACCTCCTGAAATTGCGGTGAAGAAAAAGGGGATTGACGGTCTTTTTTCAGCAGACAAAAGGCCCCTTGTGTTTCCACGTGGAACACGGCCATGGGTCCCCACAAAAAAAGTGCGGCCACGGCATCAATCATCAACAGCACTTTCCTTTAAGCGTATAACTCCATAGAATGAAATAATCTTTACAGGCATAAAGTTTCTTCTAACATATTTTAACAACTTGCAATATGATATAAGGCCAAAATTTTCTGACCTTGAACCCAAAACCAATTCAGTACATTGAGAAAATACTTCCTCGTCCTTTTATTATTGCTGATGAGCTTTCAGTCGGCCTTCGCCCAGGTAACATTGAATGCTGCTCCGCACCCTACAAAAGAAACCGTCGATGACCGTAACTTCATTCAGCGCTTGCTCGGCATTCATAACGCCGTAAAGTGGTCCTATTATGACTCCAGCTTTATTACCGATTACTCCAAAGCCTGGACGTTCCGCTTCCTGATGGAAAATAAGTTCAATCAGTTTCTGGTCTTTAACCATGACCGTGAAAGCGATCAGTCTTTATTATATGAACCCACTCCGCACCTTAACCTCGGCTTTGGCTTCAATCATAACTGGCTTGGGGTGAATACCTCTTTCAGTGTTCCGTCCATTGACCGCGTGATGAACAACGAGAATGAAATCAACACCTCCATGTTTGATATTCAGGTCAATGTTTATGATGTTAAGCTCGTTGGGGAATTCAGGCTTCAACGCTACAAAGGGTATTATATTAATCATTTCGGCTGGAAGCTGCCCAACATTATCGGAGGGCATAACGGTGAAAATTTTCGGCTTGCCTATCCCAACCTCACCACCAATTCTTTCACGGGGAACCTGTCCTATATCTTCAACTGGAAGCAATTTTCCTATCGGGCAAGTTATATTCAAACGCAGCGGCAACTCAAAAGTGCGGGCTCCTGGATGGCGGGAATCAGTTATTTTGCCAACTCCATTTACAACGATGGCGACGGCATTCTTGGGGGGACGACCATTGATTTTCCAGAGATGAACTTTCAGAAATCCGTTACTTTCGGCATCGGACTCATGGGCGGTTATGGCTATACCTATGTGCTGAAGAAGAACTTCTATATAAGCCTGACCATGATGCCGGGTATTTCTTACAACTACACCAAACTCACCTATATTGAGGATGAGCCAACCATTGACGAATACCGGTTTGGGCTTGCGGGAGTGGGGCGTTTTTCGATCGGCTACAATAAGGCGTCCTATTTCTTTGGGTTGCATTCTGCCCTTCAGTGGAATGCTGTATTTTATGATACCGCAGGCCTGAACAATATTAACGGCTCATTTCGTTTCGTGGTGGGGAAGCGGTTCAACTGGCAACTGAAAGGGAAGTTCTTTCATGCCATAGGAATGGATTAGCAAACGTTCCACGTGGAACACTGATGTGAAAATTCCTTTAATTTTCATCACACCATCAGACAACGTTTCACGTGGAACATCTATAAATCACAGAATAACAATTAATTAAAAGATTAAAACTGAGGATCATCGGTTTTATCTTCACGTTTCACGTGTTTTTCACGCTTGGCTTTATCGGGTGTGTATAGCTTGATGGAGCAAATCACCTGCCCATGATCAGACATCCATACTGGAATTTTATCATTCGAAAGGGTTTGATCCACCAGATGGTCGGTAAATGTTTTGACGTATTCCACAGCCCCAAGTCGGTGCGGATTTTTGGGGTGCAATTCCTGAGAGACCAACAGGTGATCCAGGGCACCATAATAACCATTGTGGATATAGGTGTAATAGACGTCCTGAGTGCTTTGCCTTGCCTGAATATCTTTGACCGCATAAAGCAGGACATCCCATATTTTTGATTTGACCTCAAAAGGAAACCGTCGGTGAGGCGGGGTTCCACTCATGATGTCGTTGGTAACAGCAAGCGCCGAATCGTTAAGATCGCCCACCACAACAACAGGAGAGGAATGGTTTCCACGCATACGCTTGACCAGAATTTCACGCAAAGCTACCGATTCCAGCGAACGGATTAACAGTGCACGGGCTTTGCCTTTCGCCCTGTCGATTGGATCATGAGGATCTTCCCTGTCTTCCATTAAAGGTCTTTTGGATTTCAGGTGGGTAACATAAAAAGTCATCGGGATGGTTTCCACCAGTATTTCCACCCGCAAGACAGCCCGACTGAAGGAGGTGAAAGGCATTTGATTGCCATCGATAGTTAGTGGAGCAGGGAAATCACAAATCACTTCAGACTCCAAAATAGGGTAGCGGGAGGCAATCCCAACTGTTGGACGTTGCCCATCGCAGGAGGCCGTAACATAATAGGCGTCTTTCATGAATTCACTTTTGGAGAGGGCGTCTTTCAATGCTTCATGATGAAACACCTCCTGAAAGGCAACAATCGAAGAGCGCATTTTATCGAGCTGATGCCCGATCCATTCACACTTTTTCCCATAGTCGGTATGGGAATATTTCCTGCTGCCGTAGTAATGGACGTTTGGTTTTACAAGGTTAAAAAGATTGAAATTCCCTATTTTGATTCGCATAGCATATAACGTTTAAAGGTCAGTGGGTTTACTGTTAATATAATATAAAATGGCCATTGCTCCATCTGTTTTGCCGCTCGGCGACAGCTCATTTTCAGCTTTGGCGGTCGCCTCGGTATGGAAAGGGTACTGCCAAATTCTTTTAGATAATGAAGGGCAGTGGTCAGCCTTGCTGCCTGGTGTTTCTGAAAGGCTTCAATTCTTAACCAATTTCGTTGTATCTTTGTCGTATGATGGACGAGAAATTATATTATTATTTGGTTTATAAGCCCTTCAATACGCTAACGCAGTTTAGGGGAGAAGGAGATACGCTGGCTGATCTTCATCCGTTCCCGAAGGAGGTTTACCCTGTCGGGAGGTTGGATAAAGACAGTGAGGGACTACTGATTTTAACCAATGATAAGAACATCAACCACCAGTTGCTACACCCCAAATTCAAGCATAAAAAAGAATACTGGGTACAGGTAGAAGGGGAGATTACTGCTGAGGCACTAGAAAAGCTCGCTTCGGGAGTAGAGATTTCCGTCGAAAAAAAGAAGCACTTCACGGCTCCTGCCTGGGCCAAGAAAATCCCTGAACCCGTTTTGGAAGCCCGAAACCCACCGATCAGGGAACGAAAAAATATTCCTACTTCGTGGATTAGCCTGACCATTACCGAAGGAAAAAACCGACAAGTCCGAAAGATGGTTGCTTCAGTCGGTTTTCCTTGTCTTCGATTGGTTCGTGCAAAAATCGAACGATTGGATATTGAGGGAATGCGCATCGGGCAAGTGAAATCCATGACAGAAAAAGACATTTATGAAGCCCTTTTCAATGGCCGAACATTTGTACCCAAAGCCCGTGCAGAGCGAAGCGAGAAATCTTTCAGACCTCTGGAGAAGAAATCAAAAAGCGGCATTAAAAAAGTTGGTAAACGCCATAGTGCGCGCCCCAAGAATAAGGAGGAGCAGCCCAAAGAAAAGCCCGTTCGTCACCTGAACTTCCGACGGTTGCGCGATGACCGCAAAGACGATTAAATCACCTACTGACAACATCATACCATGAAAAAACAAATGGAGCAGGTTCGTGAGTTCCACGAAACTTTTGAAGTGGGCATTCAAAACACCCCTCAATTTCCTGATAAAAACACACAGGCACTTCGCAACCGACTATTGCAGGAAGAGCTTGACGAACTTAAAGAAGCCGTTGCCAATAAAGACCTCACCGAGGTGGCTGATGCCCTGGTCGATATTCAATACCTGCTGCTCGGAACGGTACTGGAATATGGAATGCAGGATAAGTTTGAAGCACTTTTTGATGAAGTGCACCGATCAAATATGAGTAAGCTCGATGAGCAAGGGCTACCCATTCGCAGAGCCGATGGCAAAGTGATAAAATCCGAGCGTTACAGTCCGCCCGATTTACAGCCAATTCTTGAGCAAGAATAAAACCCCTATACAAAAAGGCCACGACCTCATGTAATATATGAAGTCGTGGCCTTTCTTTTTAATAAAGGGGATCACCTTTTTTCTGATTTTATTACATCATCAGAGGGGTAAGGCTCCCTGCCTGATCCCTTTTTCAAGCTGCAAAAGCACTGCTTTTTTCTCCAGCCCCCAGGCATAACCCGTAAGCTGACCACCGCTCCCAATCACCCTGTGGCAAGGAATTAATATCGCAACAGGATTGCGCGCATTGGCATTTGCCACCGCACGCACCAGTTTTTCGTCCCCGAGTTTCAATGCAAGGGCTTTATAACTGATGACTGTCCCGTGGGGTACTTCCTGCAAGGCCGCCCATACTTTCTGCTGAAAGGGCGTACCCTCAGGCTGCAGTGGCAGACGGAACTGTTTCCGCTTGCCCTGAAAATATTGCGCAAGTTGCTGTACTGCCTCATGCAAAATAGGGTGCATCAAATTGGTCTTGGCTTCCTCCACGATGGTCAGTGCCGTAATGCCTTTTCCGTCTGATATTATTTTCAGTACCCCCAATGGCGATGGGTAGTAAACGATGAACTTCTTTTTCATGGGCTGATATTATTCTTTTTTGAGCATGCCTGAAGTGAGCCAGTTGGCCACAGCCTGCCGATTATCAGGTTCTACGATTCTGCGCTGATCGAATGGGTTGGAAATATTCCCCAACTCAAGAAAGGCGGAAGGTACCTCGAGGTTTCTCAGCATATACAAATCTCTTGTACCGAGTGAGCCCTCGTATCCGCGTCCGCTTCTTTTCTTTTTGTATTTGGCCTTGATCGTCTTATACAGTGAACTTGCAAAAAGCTTCGATTCCTCGTTATGGTCCTGATAGTAAAAAAACATATCGATGCGCTTGGACTTCTTCCGACTGTCGATATGAATCATCACTGCCCGCTGATATTTATAGCCTTTGGCTTTATTGTATTTATATAAAGAGTTCACCACATCGGCCCGTTGCTTCAGGCGGTCGAGCTGATTCAAAGGAATCTCCTGATCTTCCCAGCAAACCTCCCGATGACTGGGTTCCAGAATGGCCTCATCACGAATGCCATCTTCTTTGTCGCGAATAATCACATACGCTTTGGCGCCTCGTGCTATCAGGTTTCTGGCAAGTCGCAAGGAAACATCATAGGCATATTCATCCTCATACAATTTATACTTGCCGTATTTACCGATCGCTCCGGGGTCGGGGCCTCCATGCCCACTAACGATATAATAGACACAACCTTTCAGGGCTTCATCCTTCATTTCTATTTTGGCATAATCATCTCCAAAAATCGGAAAAATGGTTTCCTGCTCTTCCAGTTGCGATTTTGCAGAAGCCAGCACAGGGTCCTGTGTCATGTGGTAAGGTACCCAGAGGTTCAGGTCTTTTCTGAAATCTTTTGCTTTCAGCTTCCCCTTGACCATGGCATCATTATAATCCGCAATGTCCTGCGCTATTGCCCAGCTGTCAATCCCCAGGGTCGAGCGAATACTCTTGCCATTGTATTTCACAAGATACATGGGCAACGAATACGCCACCCCCTCCTGCAGGTGTTTGTTGGGACCGAGCTGATTGAGGCCGTAGAAATAATCTATATTCTGACTGAAGTCCACCAACTGATACCTCCTCAGCAATGCAAATACACCTTCACCTTTCAGCACCTTTGCCTTAACAAACTCGTGGCTGTTTTGGGAAAAAGCGATTTGGGGAAGGGTAAATAGTAGAAGAAAGAAAAGACAAGTGAAGAATCTGCTATGCTTGAGTGACATTATAAAAACCGTGCGGGACTAAATTTCAAGGAAAAAACAAAAAGGAAAATTAAGCAATCCGATGGGAATTCAAGAGGATTATTAAGAATAGTTAGCGAAAAAACCATTGAAACAACCACAAAACCACCCTTCATTTTCCGGCTAAATAATATTGCAAAATTCATTCGTTTTCAGATATTTGCCCTTAATTTTTCATTATTTTAAAATGAAAATGCTGATTTAAAAGATTGAATCATTAACAACACGATTAAATCAATATTCATTAGTCGAATATTACAAAACCACTCATTATGAAAAAATTTCTATTTGCTTCCTTATTCCTATTGGGCATGGCTGTTGTACCTGCCAAAGCTCAGATTGTACAGGGTTTCTTTGTTTATGGTTTTGATCAGTTCTCTAATCAGGGTGCTGACAAATCATTCAACACTTTTGGTGCTGAAGTGAATGTGTTCATTCCAACAACAAAGTGGGGGATTAATGCGGGTTACAGTACGGGTTCTGTAAAACATGAAAACGCCATGTTTGAAGATGGCAAAGCACACAACTGGAATGTTGGTGTTGCTTATAAGCTGATCAAGTTACCATTGGTTTCTGTTGCGCCGATCGTTGGTTTGAATGGTTACAGCCAGCCAAATATTGAAAATGCCTCAGAGAACTTTACAAGAGATACCGAATTTGGTCTTGATCTCGGGCTAACTGCTCACGTTGCTTTTATTGCGGCAATTGCAAAATACGATCCAGTAAAAAACTACGGCGAAGTAGGTATCGGTTTCTCGTTCTAAAAGAACCAAGCGATTAAAAATACCGTTAGCCACATCAATCAGATGTGGCTTTTTTTATGCTCAAAATAGTGATAGCATGCGAATAAAGATTTCAACAAAAGTAGGTGCGCCATTGGATATTGTGAGGAATAATTTTGGCGAGGAGCTATTTCGGGCATTGAGTCCAGCTTTCCCGAAACTTACCGTCCATCAATATGATGGCAATAAGGTTGGTGGAAAGGTGGCCGTTGAACTTGATTTTTTTGCTTTCAAGGAGCAGTGGGTAAGTGAAATTACCGAAGTGCGCGAAGGAGATTTCCTCTATTATTTTAAGGACAAGGGGCGAAAGTTACCCTTTTTTTTAAGCACCTGGGAGCATCGCCATATTGTTGAGGCACAAGATAGCGAACACACACTCATCACGGATGATTTCAATTACAGCTGTGGCAACCGCCTTTTCGATGTACTGTGTTACCCGTTATTGTATGGGCAGTTTTACGCCCGTAAAAAAGGCTATCAACAATACTTTCACCACCTGTATCAGCGGATCAACCCATTATTGTAACAGTCGGTTATCGTCATATTTGGTCGCCATCACCGCAGGGCGATAGGAGGCCAGTACGGTAATTCCGATCAGGGAAGAGGCAACCATGAAAAAGTCTGACCAGATGATTTTTACAGGGTAAGCATCGAAAATCGCCGTTTGCATCCCCATTTTTATAAGTCCGTAAGTTTCTTGCATATAAAGAATCCCATATCCAAGTACAAGACCTATCACGGCTCCCGTAACGGCAATCAGCATCCCTTCAAACAGAAATATCTTCTTGATCTCATCGCGCGTAGCACCGAGGGTGTATAAAACGGCAATATCTTTTTTCTTTTCTATGGCCAACATGGAAAGGGTAAAAAGAATGGTGAAAGAGGCCACCGCAATAATGAAGGCGAAAGCCAGAAACACAAAGAACTTCTCCAGCTTCAGCACACGGATCATTTCGGCATGTTGCTCATCCTGATTTTGTACAATAAAATCTTTCCCCAAAAGTTTCTTCAATGCTTGTTCTACATCGGGCACTGCCCTTTTAGGAACCACCTGAATCTCCAGAGCCGTTCGTCGTTTACCGTATTCGAGCAAGTTGGCGGCAAAATTCAGTGGAACGAACACATAGTTGTAATCGAACTTCCGCTCAATCGCAAACACTCCCGCAGGGGCAATAATGAGTCGGTTGGTCAATTTTGTAGGATCAATGGAATTGACTTTCCCACGTTTAGGATAGAAAAACTGCAAAGGGTAGAAGTCATTCTTCAGCGATAACGAAAGGACGTTACGTACCCCCCGACCAATAACAGCATAATTTTTATGACCGTCCTGCAGCTTGAAACTCCCCTCAACGACCATAGAATCCAGTCGGTGCTGATCGACATAATTATCACTCACACCCTTCATCGTTACCACCACCTGCGCATTCCGATAACGGACAAACGCATTATCCTCGATCACCTCTGTAACAACCGACACCCCCTGAAGCGCATGAATTTGCTGCATGGTCAGGGAATCCAGCTCAAAAGATTTTCCGTGTGCAGGCACCACCTTCAATTCAGGATCAAAAGTATTATAGAGATCTTTGATCATCTCTGACATGCCATTGTAAACCGACAGCACGATAACCAGTGCCATCGTTACCACCGCAACCTCGAACATGGAGAACATGGAAATCATACTGATGAAGCTGTTTTTCTTCTTGGATTTGAAGTATCGGCTTGCAATAAAAAAGGAGGTGTTCATTGGTGAAATGTTATAAGGGCGTTGCGCCCACCAAAAGGTGTATGTATTCTTTTACCAAGGTAGGAATGATTTTCGGCAAAAGTAACTCCGCGGTCCATCATTCAAAAAAAAGCACAAAAAACCACGAAATCTCCCGACCCCGTGGTTTATTTTATTGTTCAACAACGGCTGATCAGTCGTCGTCCTCTTCCAGTTTATCGAAATCATAATCGCCCAATTTGTAGCGATCATCACTTTCATCTTCAGGAATCTCAATACTATTCAACAACTGATTGATGCGGTCAGCATGGTCCAGACTTTCATCAAGGAAGAAAGCCAACGATGGAATAATACGAACGATTTTCCCGATACGCATGCCCAGGTGCTTACGAATTTCACTCTTGAGGTCTGTAATTTCTGCCAGCTTTCCTTTTTTATCTTCCACCATCATGAAGCTCAGGTAGATTTTTGCGAAGCTCAAATCAGGACTCATCTCTACATCCGTAACAGTAATGAATGAGTTGCCAAAATGGTGACGCATGTCTTTTTGGAAGATATCACTCAACTCCCGTTGGATCATTTTCGAGAATTTCTGTTGTCTTTTACTTTCCATATAATATTAATGATTTATTTTCTGATTCTGTTTTTAACACAAAAGCATTCTTTGCCTTTACTATTGGTCAAAAAGAATACTACTTTTGTGTAGGGTAGCCACCTGAAAATGAGCTCCCAAATTTATATTTCACAAAATTAACTTAAAAAGTAGAATTCTTTGCTAAGGTTTTTTAGAATCAACGATCCTTTTCGTCTTTTAATTATTGCAATCGTTCTGATTGCAGTGAGAATGCCCTTTCTTTTAGGCGGACACAGCCTGACGCACGATGAACTCCAATGGTTTGTAATTGGTGATCAGATGAGTCAGGGCAAATTACTTTATGGTGAAATTTTCAGCCATATCGGTCCTTTTTCTGCAGGAGTATATTGGTTCTTCAGTTCCCTTACAGGTAAAAGTGTCTTTTTACCTCGGCTGTTTGCCATCTTACTGACTTTGTTTCAGGCCACCTTTTTCAATAACATCCTCAATCGGTTTAAAATCTACGATGAGCATAATTACCTGCCAGCTTTTATCTACATTTTCGGTGGGCTTGCCTTCTTCGATCTTGGGGTGCTTTCCCCTCAACTGATGGGGATGACCTTCATCCTGCTGATGCTCCATTTGTGTATTGAGCACGTAACCTCCAGGCAACGAAATGATGAAATCGTGATCAGGATGGGAATCACCATGGGGATCGCCTGCCTGTTCTGGCCAATCTACTTCTTCCTGACTTTCGGTATTTTCCTGATGATGGTGATGTTCTCCAGTACCATTGTGCGAAGATACGCGGTAATTATGTATGGTTTACTATTGCCGATCGGTATTGTTGCGGTATATTATTACTGGCATGATGCTGGCGAGAATTTCTTCCACTTTTTTGTGGCCGCCAACCTGCGGGACCTTACGCCACATCTGAGTAACTTCCTGGAGTGGTTCAAGCTGTTGCCTTTCTTTGGGGTGTTGGCCGCCCTGTCGCTGTTAGGGCAATTTCGGGCATTAACGCACTGGCACTTCAATAACCGCCAGACGCTCGTAACCATCATGATCACCAGCTTGCTTGTCGTCTCCACAATCGTAACCTTTTTGTACAGCCCCAAGCAGCCATATATTTTCCTGATCTTGATTCCGTGGCTCAGTTTTTATGTCCCTTTCTTTTTGCTGAAAGTCAATAAAAAATGGTTTGCTGAATTGATCATGTTCACCTTTGTGGTCAGTTCCATTTTAATTCATTTTGGGATCCCCAAAGGAATATTGCCCGATTTGGAAAGAGAGAGTGTAGATTATGTGCTGAAAGCAGATACGCAAAACGTTTACTCGGGAAAAACAGTTTGGGTGATGGGTAACGACATGACTCCGTACCTGGGCGCCACAGCAGTGATGCCCTATGTTCGCTGGAAAGATTTAGAATATGACCTGAACAAGCCGACCGTCATGGCGCAACAACGGCTATTGCTCGGCTTTGGGCAACAGCCTCCGCAAGTCATTATTGATCAAAAAAATGCGATGCCGAAGCTCCTGGCTCAGTTACCGTATCTTAGAAATCAATATCACGCGACCGCAAACCAAATTTGGATAAAAAATTAACACTTTTTAAAGAAGCCAAAAAAGATAAAAGACTATCTTTGCTTAGATGTAATCAATAATTGATCATGAAAAAAAACTGGATATTACTCCTTGCTACCTTGTTCCTTTCAGTTCAGGCCATGGCGCAAGACAATACAGATGCTAACCAAGCAGTAACAAACAATATTAATGTTACCCAAAAAACACCTCGCCCAAACCTACCAGGTTCTTTTTTGGTACAATTTGGTTTCAATAATACCGCTGGAGGCGACAACGCCTTCCGTCTTAATTGGTGGCAATCGAAATTTTTCAATACCTACTATATGTACCCAATGCCATTGACAGAGAAAATCTCTTTCAATGCTGGACTCGGAATCAGTATCAACAACTGGGCTTTTCAGGATCAGGTAGGAATCACTACTGACCGATCAAATACAGGAGAGCAGGTAACCGTTATTTCTGACAATGCGACTGATTTTCCATTCGCAAACATGTCGCAGATCAAAAAATCGAAACTAACGGTAACTTACCTTGATTTACCTTTAGAGTTCCGATATACTTCCAAAGGAGCTGACGGCAACCGTGGTTTCCGTTTTGCCGCTGGGGGAAAAGTAGGCTACCGCTTGGGCGGAGGAAATTCCAAGCAGACCCTCAAAATTGATGGCGACAAAAAAATCTATAAAGCCAAAGAAGATTTCTTCCTGAATGACTGGCGCTACGGGCTAACCTCAAGCATTGGTTACTCTTGGTTCAACGTTTCATTCTACTATGGTTTGAGTGATATCTTCCAATCCAATAAACTCAGAAGCAATGGCGATTTAACCCCTTCTGGCGCTATTGATACTGGAAATCCTTATGAGATTGGGATTACTTTGGATTTATTCTAATTTCATCCATTCCAAATAAAAAAATATATAATAGTGTATTTGCGAAATTTTATTTGCTAAATTTACCAAGTAAATAAATGATCATTCGTCAAAATAATTATATCATCACTGATTATGGCCTATCAACAAAAATTTGATAATATCGATCGTAAGATTTTAGAAATCTTGCAAAAAAGTGCCAAAATCACCAATGCTCAACTTTCGAAAGAAATTGGTTTATCGCCTGCGCCGACCTTGGAACGCGTAAAAAAACTTGAGCAATCTGGAATTATCAAGAGTTATCACGCCAAGCTGGATACTGAAAAAATCGGCCTGGGAGTGGCGACATTCCTGATTATTAATCTCAAAGGTCACAATAAAGAGACCTATAATAAGTTCATGGAACATATTAATGAGATCTGTGAGGTTGTAGAATGCCATCTGATTACTGGTTCAGGAGAGTTCCTCCTTAAGGTAATCACCAAAGATATCGCTTCTTATCAGTCATTGATGCTCGACAGAATCTCGGCGATTCCAGAGGTGGACAATATGCAGTCAATGGTCGTATTGTCAAGCTTAAAAGACAGTAAAGTGATGCCAATTCCTTGATCAAGGAACTGACACCAATAAATCAATCAGAAATTTACAATTGAATTTTTCAAGAGTAGATTTCTGATTTTTTATTTTATAGCCCTTTGTTGCTTATATTTGAAGGGCAAATATTGCCCAATTTCCCCCGAAAGTTGCGGGAGCACCTATCATAAAACCAATCGTTAAATTCATATACTCAAAAGATCATGGCTACTGCAAAGAACAAAATCCTGGATCGTCAACAAGTCCTTCAAAAAATCAAACGGATCGCTTTTGAAATTTACGAACAAAACTACCTCGAAGAGGCGATCTACCTTGCGGGAATCCCTCAGGACGGATATGCTTTTGCTGAAATGTTACGGGCAGAGCTGAAAAACATCACTGACATCCCTGTAGAGCTGATCAAGATTAATGTCGATAAGAAAAACCTGATGAAGGAAATCACCCTCGACAAAGCCGCAGATTCCCTGACTGATAAAACAATTATCATAGTGGATGATGTTATGAATACGGGAAAGACTTTCTTTTATGCACTTCAGCCTTTTATGACAGTCCCATTGAAAAAACTACAAACCGCCGTACTGGTCAATAGAAGCCATACGGTTTATCCTGTAGCGGTAAATTTTTCAGGATATGAGTTATCGACGGTACTTTCTGAACATATTGAGGTAGATTTAACGAAAGACAAAGAATCGGTCTATTTATTTTAGATAAATTTTTTGTATCTTAACGTGATATACAAGTTGTGCCCACTTGGTTCGCCATTGCTACTTATTTTTATTTATGCCTTATTCTAATTTAAAGTTATCTTCTGGAACAAACTCTGAACCCTCGGAGGGTAATGATGAACCTGTGATTTCTATTAAGGCGAAAAGAAGTCTGTTACTCAAAGAAGCTGATTTGGCAAGAGTAACCTGCAGGCTCAGTACAGGAAACATCATCAGATACACCGATGTGTTCAGTAACATTGTAGGCACCGAGCCCTATGATGAAGGCAACCTGTTCAGCTTTTTTGCAAATACCGACGACATCAAGGACGTTAAGCAACTTCTGCATAAAAACCTGCCTGTTTCTCAAAGGGAAATTCAGTTGGTTCGCCCCTCCAATGGGCAACTCGTATGGGTAAACCTAACGGCTGTGCCGTCAGCATCAAGCGATGTGTTTAATGTCATCCTTCGGGATATTTCCCAGCAACAGGAAAATCTGGCGGAATTACAGCGGGTAAATCAAGAACTTGACAACTTTGTTTATCATTCTTCTCATGATTTAAGATCTCCTTTGCGGTCTATCTTAGGATTGGTACAAATCTTGAAGTTAGATTCTGATCCAAAGGAACGTAATAAATGCCTCGATCTGATCGAGGACAGTGTGGATCGTCTGGATGTGATTGTCACCGAAATGTTGAGCCTGTCGAGGAATCGTAATATTAACGATCCAATACAGTCGATCAATACAATGGTGGAGATCAACAATGCCATCGAGCACTTCTACACAGAATACAAAGACCAAGGATTATTTTTTAAGACTGATATTCGCCAAGCGGTGCCGTTCTTTTCAGACATGGCGCGTGTAAGGATTATCATCAACAACCTCATTTCCAACGCAATCAAATTTAAAGACCCGCAAAAGGATGCACCGATTGTTTCGATAGCGGTTCGTTGCACGGCTCAGCAATTTACGCTGATCGTCAAAGATAACGGTATCGGCATTCCTGAAGACAAGCACGAATCAATATTCGAGATGTTTGTCCGAGTGAATGAACGCAGTGGCTCAGGCCTGGGGCTTTATACCGTAAAACATGTAATTGAAAAGTTGGAGGGTACCATTAACGTTCAGTCTGCCGTTGGAGAAGGAACAACGATAACGGTGGAATTACCTAATGAATTGCTTAATTTGGCTCCCCAGATAAAATAGGTTCATTTAATCCTGATCCATTACAGGATCGGGGCAACTAAAGGATAACGACAATGTCGGTTCATAAAAAAGAAGTCAAGAAAAAAGTAACGACACACAGCTTACTTAAATTAAAGCAAAAAGGAGAGAAGATCTCTATGCTTACTGCCTACGATTACTCTATGGCAAAAATTATTGATGGTGCTGGTATTGACATCATTCTGGTAGGGGATTCTGCCTCCAATGTAATGGCAGGTAACGAAACAACTTTGCCGATCACGCTCGATCACATGATCTACCATGCAAGCTCAGTGGTGAAAGCCGTAGAAACAGCCTTGGTTGTGGTGGATATTCCTTTTGGTTCTTACCAGGGAGATTCCCATAAAGCGCTGGATTCTGCCATTCGCATTATGAAAGAAACTGGTGGGCATGCTGTCAAGATGGAAGGTGGTGCTGAAATCAAAAATTCTATTGAGCGTATTCTGAGTGCTGGTGTTCCTGTAATGGGGCATTTAGGACTAATGCCACAATCGATTTATAAATATGGTACCTATGCCGTGCGTGCCAAGCAAGAGGAAGAAGCGAACAAGCTGATTGAAGACGCCAAATTACTCGAAGAGCTGGGTTGTTTTGCTATGGTTTTAGAGAAAATCCCTGCAGAACTTGCCAAGCGTGTTGCTGAGGCGGTTTCTATCCCTGTAATTGGTATTGGTGCTGGGCAGGATGTTGACGGACAAGTATTGGTGATGCACGATATGCTCGGCATTAACAATGATTTTGCCCCTCGTTTCTTACGTAAATATGCAAACCTTCACGAGATCATCACTGATGCGGTAGGCAGTTATATTGAAGATGTAAAAGGACGTGATTTCCCGAATGAGAAAGAATGTTACTAATTAAGTGCGTGTTTAAAGCTTAAATTCGAAACGAAAATTTGGAGCACTTTAGCAGTGTGAAGGAATATTCTGAAAAATAGCATCGCTATTGGTGATCAATAATTCAAAATCAATTCCAAAAATCTGAATTTGCAGTAGGATCTCGAGTTGCTAAACACCCGCAAAAATAAAGCACAAAAAAGGCTTAACCTGTACTTCGGGTTAAGCCTTTTTTTTAGCTCTGATGAGCCGTAAACCGCCGAAAAATTAACTCAGCAACGATTCAATATCATGGGGCGTCAGTTCTTTCACAAAGTGTTCCTCCGTGGTGATTAAAGCATCTGCAAGCTGTTTTTTATTCTGCTGAAGTGCCAAAATCTTTTCCTCCACCGTTCCTTTACCAATAAATTTGTAGGTAAAGACCTTATTCTTTTGCCCAATACGGTGCGCCCTGTCAACGGCCTGCTGTTCAATTGCAGGGTTCCACCAGGGGTCAAGGATAAACACATAATCTGCCTTGGTCAGGTTCAGGCCTACACCTCCTGCCTTCAGAGAAATCAGGAATACCTGTATCTCCTCATTTTGCTGAAAATGATCTACCGCCTTTTGGCGATCCTTCGTGGTACCATCCAGGTAAGCGTAATCAATATTTTTGGCTTCGAGCTGATTTTTCACCAGGCTCAGGTGCTTCACATACTGGCTGAAAATCAAAATTTTGTGTCCTTCAGAAATACCATTCTCCAAAGTGGTCATCATATCGTTCATTTTCCCCGATTCCCCAGAAAAGTTGGGTTCCACCAGCGCAGGGTGATTGGCAATTTGCCGTAGCTTCGACAAGCCCTGCAAAAGGGTAAAGTGAGATTTCTTGATGCCCTCCATTTCTATCTGTCCCATGATCAGGTCACGGTAATAACTCTTCACCTGATCATAGCATTTCTTTTGCTCAGGCGACATGGTCGAGAACTTCACATTCACAATTTTCTCTGGCAATTCTTTAGCCACCTGCGATTTATGTCGGCGGAGAATAAAAGGCTTAATAAGACTGTTCAGCTTGAGCGTCTTGGCCTCATCCTTCTTCTTCTCAATAGGGTTAAGGTATTCGTTTTTGAAGAACGTCTGCCCGCCCAGCAAGCCAGGATTTACAAAGGACATCTGCGACCATAAATCCATTGTACTATTTTCCAGCGGTGTTCCCGTCAGGATCAGGCGATGCTTGGAATTCAATTGCTGAACAGCTTGGGTGATGTTCGAGCCTGGATTCTTAATGGCCTGCGATTCATCGAGAATCACATAGTTGAAATAGAATTTCGACAGCAAATCAATATCAAGACGGACAATTCCATAGGAGGTCAGGATTAAATCGTACTGACTGAACTTTGCGACATCCTTATCCCGATTTGTTCCTGTATAAATGAAAACCTTCAGGTCTGGGGTAAACTTCTTAGCTTCAATTTCCCAGTTATAAATCAGGGAAGTAGGCATGGCAAGTAGGGAAGTCCCTTGGCTGGCACCCTCTTTATTGGCTTGTAACAGAGCCAAAGTCTGAACGGTCTTCCCAAGCCCCATATCATCTGCAAGGCAACCACCGAAGTTGTATTGCGCTAAAAAGCGCATCCAGTTGTAACCTGCATGCTGGTATGGCCTAAGCTCTCCCTTAAAGCCCTCGGGCAGGGAATAATTTTCAATTTTATCAAAGTCTTTAAGTCGCTGCAGCTTTTCATCCATAGCCACCTTGGCCGAATGTTCTTCTTCGAGAGCTTCAACGAGGGTCAGGTGATGCTTCTTCAGTATGAAGCCTTCTTGATCATCAGGGTGCTCTTCGAGAAATCCGACAAGGTCTGCATATTTGGTGTACCATTCAGTAGGCACCAAAGCCAGTTCGCCATTGGGCAGGTTGATCATCCCATCTTTGCGCATGGCATGGCGAAGCTCCTTAATGCTGATTTTATACTTCCCAAAATAGATATTGGCATTGATATCAAACCAGTCAATGTTTTCATTGATCTCCAGCTCAAATTTGGATTCTCCAACAAAGAAGCTGCGGCCATTTTCCTGCGCTTCCTGAAGGAATACAAACTGTTTGTCTTCCAAATAGCTGTGGTTGTTGTTCAGCCACGCCATTCCTTCCGCCAGAGGCGCTACCCATTCGGTATGCTCTTCTCCAGAAAGTTCCCGAAGCTGTTTTTTAAAATTATTCTCCTGTGCTAAATTTCTTTTAATTCTGAAGAAAGTAAACTGCCCTTGTGCTTCCTGCATTTCCACCCCAAAAGGGTGAAACTCTCCGCCATCGAAAATATAGTCACCGTAAGCAAAATCAAGCTTCAACGAGATCATCGCCTCGGCTTTGCTTTCTGTAGATTCAGGTACAATTTCATGGTAACGCAGCAATGGCTTCGGACTTTTCTCTTCCGTAAAAACCTGAAAAACATCTGATTTTACATTGAAGGTCGCCACCATCGGCTTAACGAACTTTCTGAAATAATTCCCCTTGATGGCATCATCAATCTTGATGTAGTGCTTATTCAGGAATGGTTTCAGCTTACGGCCATCAACAGGAAGTTTGAAGTGATATACTGTTTTATTGGCCACCAGCCAGGCTGGGTCATCGCAGAGCAAAAAGGAGTTGTTTTGCTTGAACTGTACCTGATCCCCTTCGCAATACACAATAGGGAAATAGCGGATGTGTCCAAAATTCTGATAGAAATGAAAGCGTAAGGTGGCTTTTTCGGGCGCCCAATGCAATTCTCCATCAGCGGGGTAGCCGTCTTTGCCCATTTCATAAATTGGCTTACCGACCAGCTTACTCAGGAGCAGGGCACGTTGCTTTTCCAGGTAGAGATCAATCTGTTCCTTGATTCCCCCTTTGTCCTCTTTGTACTGCTTTACAAAAAAATCGCTCAGGCTTGTATGCTTTTTAGAATACCTTCGCATGATGGCGTCCTGTTGCATAGAATCAATAATGTCTATCAATTCATAGTCACGGCGATCAAGTCCCTTGGCAAACTCAGGGGCATTTTGTGAGGATATATTTTGATAACTCAGGGTCAGCTGGTTTTTATGGTCTACTTGCACCACAAAAGACTCAAAAAGGTACCCGAGGTATTCATGTTCAAATAGGGAATAGATGAGCTTAAACGGCTGATCAATGGCTACTTTCATCAAAAATAATTTATTCGTGAATACGCAAAATAAGGGAATTTCTCAACTAATGAAATGAAAACTACTTTGTAAGCGTGTGGATTCAATCCATATTTTGAATATTTGCATTAATTAAAATATTCTCCTTTAGCGGTTAAAAAAAATAATGATATATGAATAGTGGGTGGTTACATAAATTAGCGTGGATTTTGGTGATCGGTGCGATGATCATGTTTTATGCCTCATTGCGTTTTGAGCAACATAAAGTGCTGCTGACCTTCTGTGCTGCAGGGGTGATCGGTGTGGCGTATTTGGTTGATTATTACGCCAAAAAGAAAAATAAAGAAAATTGAACTATCAGTAGGGGAAGTAATAGCTGTAAACAGGCTTAATTCCTCAAAAACAGCCCGTTATAGCTTATCTCAGACTGATAAAAATCATGAATTCTCAGCGCTATTTTGTGGGTAATTTGCTTGCAAATAACGTTTTCAACAAATGACACCGACTTATCCACAGTAGTTATCCACACTGTGGATAAAAATAAAGCCTCAGCGAAAACTGAGGCTTTATTTATGGTATAATTTTAATAATTTACTTATAAAATCACAAAGAGAGTGTATTGTTGACTTGGCAGGTGTATGATTCCACTTGCGTCATCATTTTTTATCTATTCAATCGTACGGTTCAGGTACTCATCAAAATCAACGGCATCAGCGGCATATTCCGACTCAAAATACGGAGAGCTCAATAAGAAATCCGCAGAAGCAATATTACTTGCAACAGGAATATTATATACCACTGCAATACGCAATAAAGCTTTGATGTCTGGATCGTGAGGCTGTTGCTCCAATGGATCCCAGAAGAAAATCAAAAAATCTATTTCTCCTTCAGCAATCTTAGCACCAATCTGCTGGTCACCGCCTAAAGGTCCGCTGAAGAATCGGTTGACTTTAATATCGAGCGTCTCTTCGAGCAGTTTTCCTGTTGTTCCAGTAGCAAAGATATTATGCTTACCCAATTTTTCTTTATGCTTTTTAGCCCAATCCATCATCGCTTTCTTGCGATTGTCATGCGCCACCAAGGCGATATTTTTATACTTACCTAATGTTGCCATAAAAAATTAAATCAAATTTATATCCTAACAAAGAAGCACAATGTCAAGGAAAAATCCTTGCAATGTCACATAAATTCAGCACTAAAAGCCATCATCTTCATCATCATAAAGGCTGTCTTCATCGTCCTGCTGTTCCTGCTGAGGTTCAGGTTTTACGACTTCTTCCTCTTTTTTCTTTTTCCCTTTCCGTTTGCGCCCTTTCTTTTCCTTCTTGGGCTTTTGCGCCTCCTCGTTTTTCAGTTCTTCCTCTCCGAAGCCATCGTCTTCAGTAACCTCATCTTGCTCTACAGACTCACTCACAGGGGCATTACTTTCATTTTCGTCTTCCTCCACGGCATCATCATACAGGCTTTCATCATCGTCGCTGAAGATAATATTTTCCGTATTTTCATCTTCTTCAAGGCTACCCGCATCAAAGAACGGATCTCCTGAGTCTTCGGTGAGCGATGGTTCTGAGATCACAAACTCCTCTTCAATATCAAGATAAATCAGTCGGAATCTATTGACATAGTTCATCACTTCCTCCTTATCAGAAATCGCCATAATAAACTCTCCCATTTTCGCTTTGTCAACATTACTCTTCTTGATCACCGCCTCGTTGTAAACAGGGTCGGCAGAGTAGGTGGAGAAGCGATTTTCCGAATAATTGTAATTCAGATAATACCAGGCTTCTTGCCCTGCACTCAGGAAGAGATTGACAATATCGCCATCAACGGTTTTCTTCACCTCCAGATAGCCTTCGGTTTTGGCGTTGATATCAATACCCAAAATATTGGAGATACCGATATTTCCAACCGAGTACCAGGCCGTCTGATCCTGCGACCACTCCATGTCGAAGTTTGAAAGTACAATTCCCCGCTGCAATTTTCTCGACATCTTTACCAAAGGAGCATAATCTGTCGATAGCATGGTTTCGTAATTCTTCGTTGCCCGATCCCCAATAATTTCACTGACCTTATAGAATAGTTGCGTCAGGTCATCGTTGGCTTTGGCTAATCCTTTATCCTCTGCTGCCAAGTTAATGGTATTGGCCATGGAGGTCAGGGAAGCACTCGGAAGGATGGTTTCTATGGTTGTGAAACCATTGAACTTAACCGTATTGTTGTTCAGGTTTCCAGAACCAATTGCAGAAGCATTCAGCCTGAATTTAAAGACCTTCGGGTTCAGGTTATTCATCAGATCCACTTTCCCCTCAAAGGTAATGTCTGAAGTTTCCTCGTTATAGGTATAGAACTTACCTGCAAAAGAATGCCCACGTGTTTTCATGGTATCCTCCACAATGTAGTGGCCTTTCTCCCGATCATAAGAAAGCAGGCCATTGGGAACGAAGAAATCCTGATCCGACATTTGGTGCTTTTCAAAAATAAAGGTGGTGTAAAGCTGATTGGTACCATCTTCAAAGTGAATTCCTGCAGTCAGAGGATCGCCTTCTTCGGTGATTGCTGAAGCAAAATCGAAAATGATTTCCTGCTGTTCTTCATCATTACTTTCGTACACAATCCAGGTATCGTAATCAGGGATATTTTTCAAATCGAGTTTGACAAAACCATTCAGCAAAAGTGGTTTACTGGTTGCGTACATGGTTGCGGTACCTTTAAAGTACATTCCTGGAGAAATCAGCAGGTTATCTTCCTCATGAATTTCACCATTGGACTCTGTATGAAGTTGCTTTTTACGGTCAGGCAATAATTCAAACTGATTAAATTTAATATTGAAAGTATCCTGCACCGCATTTACAAAGCGGTAGGAGGCATCGCCCTCAAATGCTTTACGCGAAAGGATATTGATGTTTCCGTCGATCAGGTTATGGTAGCCATTGAGGGTATCAATAACCAGGCTCGCATTGGTCAGCTGTGGTAAAACAAAATTCGGCTGAATGGTAATTCTGCTGGAGTCTGGACTAATCAGGGCATCGGCCACTGTAATGTACGGAATACCTGTCACCTCCATTTCCTGTCGTGCAATATCATAAGAGGCACCTTCTGCTGAAAACACCAGACTGTCCATATCGGGTCGGGTGGAGTAGAAGTAGGAGTCCTTGATATCAACCTCTTTAGGCTTGTTCATCGTAATGATGTCCTTATCCAAATCCCAATTCGCTTCCGTAATCGAGGTCTTGGTCATCGCATAAGGGAATGAAATTGCGGCATCACCCTCGACCTCTGGAGATACCTTTGCCAGGTTTTCTTCGAGGTTGAAATCCACAGAAACATTATCGCCATAAAGGGTCGCCTTGGTGGAATCTTCCGAGTTAATATTAAACTGTGCTTCTTCAGCTTGCCACTTCAGTTCCTCATACCTGAACTTGTCGGAGGCGGTTTCTGAACCCCGAATATCAAAATTTCCTTTACCCCGCAATCCACTGTGCGTAAGTACTGTCGCCCCTGTCAAATCACCTTCCTCATAAATTTTGATCGGTGTTTCCGTAGTTTGCAGAAACAGGCTGTCCTCGCGTGGCAACCACAACAGTTCCAAGCCTTCGCCATCTACGGCAGGGTAGCTGATCCCTGCAAAACCTCCCGCCTCAATGGTTGAATGACTTGATGATGCCCGCATGGAATCCTGATACATGGTGTATTTTGTGGCAAAGGTTTTACTGGAAAGCAACTCAAAGTGCCCCTTTCCTTGTAGCCCTTGTTTATCGAGTCTTACTTCATCATAAATAATGCCGTCGGTATCATAAAGCGCATATCCTTCCTCAGGGACTTTATGTACAAAGCCCAGGGAATTATCTGGCATAATCGACAATTTCTCTTCAAAGTCAGGGAAAATTCCCCCACTAACAAAGCGCCCCTGAAAACCAATAGCGGAAGGATCGCCACCTGCCAGACTATCAATGGAGAAAGGAGGGATGATAAAATAAACCTGACGGTCATAGGCCTTATCAAGGTAACTGTGGTTATCAAAATACACCACCGCACCGCGTTCTGCATCGAATCGAGGATAACTTGGATACTGCCTGATTCCCGACTTATTTTTTGGGTTGTTGATATAAAGTGTTCCGTTGGTCGCGCCCATATTGGAGTTTAGACTGGCCGTGAGTTGCTCTTCTGCTGATACCAGGGAGTTGTCTACCTGCCTGCGCTCACCACTTACGGAGTCAGGCAAATAGAACCTGATGGAGTCAATTTTATTAAGCTGAATCAAAAAGCTGTCGTAGCGAAAAACGAAATCCGTTCCGATGAACTCAAAATTTCCTGAAAACAGGTGACCGTTAAAGGTAAAGTCCCGCTTACCAATCAAATCTATCTGCTCAGATTCAGGCTGAATATACACATCGAGCTTTTCACTGATATAAAACTTATTGATCCCGCGTACAGTCATCTTTTTCTCATCGAGGTGCAAAGTCGCATTCGGAGCACTATTGGTTCGCGAAGGTATCGTCAGGTCATCATAATCTTTTTTGTGACGGAAGGAGGCGTTGTAATGATTGGTTTTATCCTTTACCGTAATGATGGTCGTTTCTGGGTCGTAGTCAATAAAACCACCCTCACGTGCCTTAAACATCGCCTGCTGTACAATCTTGGGGTCTTTTTTGATCGATTCAGCAAAATCGTACATCCCGAAAGATTTCGACCGTATCTTTTGACTATAATAGTTCAGGGCATTCAGTGGATGAAAGCCATAAATGGAGGTCAGGGACTGATAATTTTTCTTATTGAAATAATCTCTCGACTCAAAAAAAGCGGGACGGTGATCTCTGGCCTGAAAGATAGAAATGTCAAGAGAATCCTGATTCAGCTTCCAGCGCAGGTAATCTGCCTTAATGTCCATATCAAAAAAGGTGACCTGAAAGGGGGCCATTTCGTTTACGCCTTTTCGCTTGAGGGCGTGAAGGGTAGTATCTGCCTGACGGTAATCAATTTCCATCTCTGGGTGAAAGAGAGAATCTCGCCCATATTTTATCGTCAGTGCACCATTATTAACATGGAATGCCGAGTCGGTATATTCTACCAAACCTGAAGCGATCCTGAACGAGCGGTTGCCTGTACCTGCATACTTGACTTCACTTCCGCCACCAAATATAGAATTGGAAGACGATCGCAATCCCCAAAGGGAGAAACCTCCCTGATAGCTGAAATTATTATCTATGAAAGTTTTAAGTTCAATGTCGCTTCCGTAGGAAGTAAATCTTGGATAGGAGGGAACCGCATTTTTCTTCTTGCGAACACTCTTAAAATCAAATACACCGAGGGTGGGCTGGCGAAGTTTTTCTGGGTAGTAAAGTGTTGCTTTTTCTACACCAAACTTGGGTTGCCTAACATTGAAGTGAAATTTTGTAAATGTACAGTAAGGGCTGTTTTCTTCCCATCCGCCCGTAGACGACCAATCCATTTTTCCTGAATAGGCGACAAAAATACCCTCTTTCAATAAAAAATCCCCTTGAACATCCATCACCACAACGGAATCAAAAGGCGTCTGAAATACCAGGTTTACCCGATCAAAATGAATATAAGGACCTTCGATCGCAGGAGCATCATCCTGAATAAAGCTATCGATCCGCTCCTCGAGCGTCATTTTATTCTCATCCTCCACAATTACATTGTCGCCCCAATTGTCGGCAACATCATCGGCGGAACTCCAGCCTCCGTCGTCATCGGTACTGCTGTCGTCGGTGGTACTATCGTCCGTGCTGTCGCCCCAGTCCCAGCTTCCCCAATTATCGTCACTTTCCTGCTCCGAACTATCGTTTTCTGTATCATCCGCAGGTTCAGTATTCCAGTCATCATCGCTGCTTTGCTGTTCTTCTTCACTGCTTTCCTCTGTTGGTACATAAGCCGCAACGCTCTCATACTTTAGCGAAAATTGTGCATCTTCCCCTATCAGTTTAAAGAAATTGGTATAATTAAGCGCCTGATTTGCCATAAAGGTATGCAGCGCCTCGGTCATCATAATAAAATCCTTGGGAGATAATTCGACGATCCCTTTTTCAAGCTGATCGAGTAGTGCATCGTACTGCACAACAGAAAGACCAGTAACGTATCGGGCCGATGTCAGGGTGGAAGTAACCTCGTACAGGAAGGGTTTCGCGCGCCACTGCTTCTCCACCATTTTACTGTACAATTTATAGATTCTATCTTTCTGACTTGATGACAGGCTTCCACCTGTCCAAAGGGAATCAAATTGCTGACCTGTTGATAAAAAACGGTCAGACTTGCCTGCTTTCATAACTTCAAGCACACGAATATTCAGCGAATCCATATGTTCCGCAGGCTTCATACGTTGTGCATAGCTGCTCGAAAAGCAGGAAATGAAGGCAATAAAAAATAATATTAACAGTCGATGCATATAGGCTTGCATTAGCAAATTTAAGCGATGTTCTTAGCAATATAAATATTAACGAACCCAACGAACTTTTTCAGACAATGGTGCTCTTTTATGTTTTAGGGGCCATTTTTCTGGTACTCCTAAATATAAAAATCCTAAGAGCTGATCTTCCTCTCCAAGATCAAAAAATGCCTTGGCCTCAGGAAAATAAGTTACGCCCCCCGATCCCCAATAACAGCCGATGCCATAGGCGGTAGCGGAAAGGTACATGTTCTGAACGGCCATAGCCACCGCAGCGACTTCCTCAACTTCAGGCACTAATTGCTTGGGATCTCTGCGCATTCCAATCGCAATGATATGGGAGGATTTCAATGGTTTATTGGCCAATTTCTGAAATTTTTCTTCCTTGAAAGTCCCCTGCTCCTCTGCTACTTTTTTGTAAAGTGTGGACTGAAAATCAGCCAGCTGTTGCAGGCCAGCACCAGTGAATACGGTAAATGCCCAAGGCTGCGTCAGTTTGTGCGTAGGTGCCCAACGGGCATTTTCAAGAAGCTGTTCAATAACTCCATCGTCAATCACTTCACCAGTGTATTGGTCGGGATAGATGGATCTGCGTTTGGCGATCAGCTGGTCGATATAGTCTGTTGGGAGGTTCATGATTTGTAATATTTCAATTTACACAACAAAAGAACAAAAAAGGAAGAAATATTATTCCTTCCTTTACATTTATTCTTTCGGTTAATTCGGAAAATCCCCCCGAAGGGCTCTAAACCGCTTTCGGGATTCATCGACATGAATACTTCCAGGGTAATTTTTCATTAGCAGCTCGTAGGTTTCCATTGCCGCCTGTTTTTCCTTCAGATAAATTTCATAGATTTTGGCCTTTTCAAACATGGCGTCATCAGCCTTAATATCGGCAGGGTTCAGGTCGATCACCTTCTGCAGATGCTCCAGTGCCAACGGAAAGCTTCCCTGCTTTTTGTAAACTTCAGCCATCAGGTAATGAATTTCATCCTGTAAACTGTGCCCCCGAAAATCGGTGAGCATTTTTTTCAGCCCCGCGAGCGCTTGGTCGTTTTTGTGCTGAAACAGCAACAGATCAATTGCCGCATAGGTTTTCATGGCCGTTTCGGTACTGTCCAGTGCGGTGTTGTCTTTGATCAGTAAGCTCAACGACATGGCATCGTTGGCAATTTCCCTTGTCGTAGCGAGTTTCAGTACATCGAGATGGGCAGCGGCAAGCTTAAAGTCCCCCGTGTAATAGGATAATTTGGCGCTGCGCAACTTCGCATCATAACCAATCGGGGTTTCCCTCCCCTCCTTTTCTGCCTGTGCATACAGCAATCGAGATTCCCAGGGTTCATCTTTCAAAAGATAAATATCACCAAGGGCGATCTTGCACTCCAGCTTCAGTTGTTTTGAAACCTTTTGTTGCCCAACCACAGATTCCAGC
Organism: Persicobacter psychrovividus; assembly: GCF_036492425.1. Classification (NCBI taxonomy): domain Bacteria; kingdom Pseudomonadati; phylum Bacteroidota; class Cytophagia; order Cytophagales; family Persicobacteraceae; genus Persicobacter; species Persicobacter psychrovividus. Next base: position 10,628 of record NZ_AP025292.1, on the reverse strand, counting down.
AAATTAATCGCGATGTCGTATTCGCCCTTGTAGAGCGCGTGTAACATCGCCTTATTCTTTTTGGCCTCCAAGGTTGTCTGCGAGGTCGGAACCTCCGTGATGAGCTTCTCATAGCTACTGATGAGCTCATCAATAGAATTCATCTCTACAGGATAGGTATTTTTCACTTGTTCCTCCCTTGCCTTGATAATTGCATTGCGGGCCAGGAAATAATTCGGGCTTTTCTGATAATGCTCAATGACGTAATCGTAGGCCATGACGGCATGTTCATAATCCTGATGGCGCAACGCCATCTGTGCCACATTCATCAGGTAGTCGCCATTGCTCTTGCTTCGCTTATCCAAGCTGCGCGCCTGAACGAAGGCGCCGTAAAAATTCCGCTGTTGCATGTTTGCCCAAATGAGCATCTCGGGATAGAAGGCTTCCTTGCCGTCTTTTTGTATCCTGTCGATCAGGTAGCTTTCAAAAGCCTCCAGGTCCTCTTCGTCGGTTAAAGCTGACTGGAGTACATTTTTGACGTAGGATCGATTCTTGGGGTTCCTAACGGCCATCTGAACGTACTCATTGACCATCTTGTCTTTTTGGTTGGTCATGCGATAGATATTTGCCAGCTCATGAGCAAATAACCCCTCATTCTTGGCCACCTTGCGACCTTTCAAAAAAGTAAGCTCAGCCCAGTCAAATTCCTGCGCTCTGTAAAACTCCTGCGCCAGGTTCCGTAGGTTGTTCAAGTCCTTAGCCTGATCGTCAATCAAATTATTGAAATATTTTTCCGCCTGGCTCATCTCCCCTTGCGATTCGTACAGCCGTCCCCGATCGACCTGGTAAATCATATCTTCTGGATTTTTCTTGATCGCCCTGTTGAGGTACTTTTCTGCCTGCTTGAAATTTTTAGTGCTGAACAGCAAATCGAGATAGGGTTTATGAATCAGCGGAAGGTTTTCATTGTTTCGCGCCAATTTTTCATAAATATCCTCAGCCTTCTCAATTTCTCCCCTTCCTAAGTATTCTTCAGCAATACTCACTTTTTGAAAATCTTGTGCTTGACTTGAAAGAATTCCAAAACTTAAAAAAGCAGTAAATCCAAGAATCTTAAAAGCGAGGGATGTTTTCCACATGATAGATAGTATTAGTTTATATATATTCTTTTTAAAAAGAGTTATTGTATTTATTACGGTGTGGATTAGTGGATAAGTTACTGATTATTTAAAAATCAGCGATTTTTGCACGATCAGTAAACCGATATGGGGACTTATCCACAGCCATTATCCACATGAAATTACTTGTTTTTAAGCTAATTAACATTGAATTTCGCGAAAACAATTATTTTGTGGATAACTTTTTTCCACACTGTCCACAAGTGGATAAAATGGGGGATTTCGGGGTGTATAAATCGAACTTATGAACGTGGATTTGGAATTTCGGGAAACGCCCAAGATAAGTGTGGGTAAGTGGGGATAACTTTTAGTGAAAATCGGACTTATTCCGGACTTTTCAACGGTTATCCACAGGGTTATCCTCCGGTAATAATTTGTACGTGAAAAATCGACAAAAAAAGCAGCAAAACGACCGATTAATGTGGGTAAGGCGGTTCAGAAATAAATTTTGAAACGGATTTTCAGAATGGTGAAAAAAGCATTGTGGAAAAAGGAGTTTCGCGAGCAAAAAAAAGGCCGTCAATCATGAAATTGACGGCCTTTTTAATTTTCCACGTGAAAAAGAGGGCAAAAAAAATCGCCGACTCCATTAAGGAGTCGGCGATTTTTGAATGATTAATCGAGGGATTACATTTTGAAATCAATGTTGGTTAATTCCCAGTTGGCGCGTATTGCTACCTCATCCTGAAAGAAAAATACAGGTTCTGGGGCTTCATTTTTAAGGATATTACCAATATCCCACTGCCCATTGCCATTTTCATCGATTAAAACTCGAATTTTGTAAGTGGCTGGCTTCAAATTATAAAAGCTATAATGGCCATTTTTATCAGCCGTTGTTGTTTTTACAACTTTAAAATCAGCAGTAACCAGCTGAATTTGATAATTTTTATAGTCTGTCGTAATTGTTCCTTCGATACTTCCGAGATTTTCCTTATTCGCCAGGGTAAACTTCTCATCAATCGCCTGGGCAGTATCACTTTCAATGCTGATAAAAGCTCCATGTGGAATATGAAGCTTCATATCTGTAAAAGTTCGTGCTTCAGGCTGTTGAATATAAATACTATCCGCTTTCAGGCTGTCAAGAAACAGCGTATCTGCAGGAGGAAGGAAAATTGAGTCCAGCTTTATGGCTTTTTTGATGGTTACTTCATCAAAGCGTTTATTCCAGCTTAAGTCTTTATCGATATCGAGGCGAATAAAGTTCAAGGAATCGTAAATCACCATCATAGAGTCAGGATGTACAACTCGTATTGGTTTTGAAAACTGAATTTTCTCAATTAAAGTATCCTGAATGGGGTTGTCGTTGGCATATTTCTGAACTTCTTGTTCAAGTACAGCATATTTACGCTTTGTCCCATCCGCAAATTTCACGTGGAAATTTTCTACTACCTTATTTCCTACTGTATCTGTGGCAATAATCTGCGTTGGAATACTGTCATTCTCTGGGATTTGTGTCGCATTAAAAAAGCGAACACCATTATGCTCAGGACTGAAAGTAGACAGCATCAGCTGATCGTCATTTTTAAATGACAACTGATAACTTTTCACATACTTATTGAACAGCACATCAAAGTACTTTCCATTTTCTTTGGCAGAATTCATTTTGAATGGCTGTGCATCCGCAAGAATTAAGTTGAAATGAAGGCTGTCGCGGTCGGTATCAAGGCTGAGTGTATCGGGATACAAGCCTGCGGGCTCACTTTTGGGCTCGTTGATCAGGTTGTTATTTTCGTCCAGATAAGCGTAAGCTTTAAACTTACCGTGACGGATATGACTCAGATTGTAATGGCCTTCTTCATCTGTTTTGGCAAAATATTCTGGCTTTCCAGTGTAAATGTCCAAGGTATCTTTGATGTCAAACAAAGCGACTGTCGCCTCCTTTACAGGTGCTCCAGTGAGTACATCGCGTACCGTTCCATTGATTTTCAGGCTGTCGATATAATCCCCGGTACTGAATGCAAATACGGCATTTTTCCACGGATTATTCTCATTGATATCCTGAATGGCATCCTGGAAGTTGAAAGTATAGGTGGTATTTTCCTTCAGAGGTTCCTCGAATTCAATGATCAGGGATTTCTTTTTGGTGCGGAACTGATAACGCACATCTGTTTGAGGCGTAATGAGTAGCTTGGTTTTCAGGTTTTTAGCCTGCGTGTACTCATCAAAAGTAAGCACGAACTTTTTCCCCCTGTAATTTACAGAGCCTACCTGAGGCACCGAATTTACCAGGGTCGGCGGAATAGTATCCCGAGGACCACCAGCGGGTTGTCTGACATTCGCACAGGAGGTTACAAATAGGGCAGAAATCCCCGATGCCAGTAAGAGGTTCGCTAATTTATTTACTTTCATGTTCCAAAATGTAGATTAAACTACTGTAATTATTGTCTTTTCGCGCAGCCAAATTTGATTTTAGCCCCGCCATGAAGGCTGGCAGGTAGTTTTGTTTGCCTGTCTTATATTCCTCACTCAGTAAACTTACATAAAAGGAATCCAATTTCATGGGTTTCTGCGCGCTGATTTTAAAGCCATGTTTTTTAGCCAGCAAAGCCATCGTTTGGGGCTCAAAATGATAGAGGTGTCTCGGCAGATCATAAGCCGCCCAGTGCTCCTGGTAAATTTTGGCATCCAGACTGGCCGCATTGGGTACTGCGAGGAGTAATTTTCCCGTGGAACAAAGTTTTTGGCGAAGCTTGTCAAGGGTTTCATTGAGTGCTTCAATATGTTCAAGCACGTGCCACAAGGTGATGATATCCACTTTTTCATCGCTTAGCAGGTCGATACTATTGACAATTTTTCCCTGCAAAAGTAGACCATGCTGACTCCGTGCCTGATCACTTGGCTCCAGGCCTTGAACCTGCCAGCCACTTTCAGCACACTTGTTCAGGAAATGACCTGTACCACAACCAAAATCAAGAATTTTTCGGCCATCAGAGAGCCCTGATACCATTTTTTCCTTTTGACCAAGCGTATATTTTCGGGCAATTTTGTAAATCCGTTGCGTTAAATTTTGCGCCTTGTTGGTGTGCGAAATATAACTTTCATCTTTATAATATGCCCCTAAATTCGCAGGATATGGATTGGTAAATTTGAAACCACAATCATCACAGGTAACAATATTGAACTGCTCCTGAGTGGTGGTGTGATCCGTACAATTTAAAAAATGCGTAAAATGATTGCCCTGACAAACAGGGCAATCTTTAAATTCTTTTAACATAAACCAGTAGACCGAAAAAGGTGTTTCATGTGGAACACTTGTTCCTACTTGCCAAGGTAAATCATTAATACCGAAATATCAGCAGGTGATACACCAGAAATTCTTGATGCTTGCCCTAATGTAGTTGGACGTAACCTTGTCAGTTTTTCCCTTGCCTCAGAGGACAGTGCCTTTATTTCAGCAAAATCAATGCTGTCCTTGATGTAAAGGTTTTCAAGGTTATCCATCTTCTCCGCCATCTTCTGCTCCTTCTCGATGTAAGTATCGTACTTGATCAGTATTTCTGCCTGCTCTTTTGCCAAAGGATCATACTGGGACATTTGCTGCTCGAACTCAGGCGTGATTACACCGACCTGTTGCATGGAAAGCTCGGGACGCTTCAGTAAACGGTAAGCCGACTGCGATTCTTTGATCTGTGCCGAATTCATGGTTTCAAGCTGAGGGTTTGCCTGTTTAGGCTTAAATTTGGACACCCTCAAGGTTTCAATCAGCTGATCTACGTTTTCTTTGCGCTTGATCATATTATCGAAACGCTCCTGACTTGCCAATCCAATCTTGTGTCCCTGCTCTGTAAGGCGGAGATCAGCATTATCCTGACGTAACAAGATTCGATATTCAGCACGTGAAGTAAACATGCGATAAGGCTCATCAGTCCCTTTGTTTACCAAATCATCAATCAGAACGCCAATATAGGCATCAGAACGTTTCAGGATCAGTGGATTTTCCTCTTTTACGCGCAAAGCGGCATTGATACCAGCCATCAGTCCCTGTGCGCCAGCTTCTTCATATCCTGTGGTACCATTAATTTGGCCTGCAAAATATAAATTTTTGACTGTGCGGGTTTCCAATGACATCTGAAGTTGTGTCGGTGGGAAGAAATCATACTCAATCGCATAGCCTGGACGGAACATTTTCACCTGCTCAAATCCTTCAATTTTTCGCAAAGCCTTCATCTGAATATCTTCAGGAAGCGATGAGGAAAAACCATTTACATAGATTTCACAAGTATTCCATCCTTCTGGCTCAACAAAAATCTGATGACGATCGCGTTCAGCAAATCGGTTGATTTTGTCTTCAATCGATGGGCAATAACGTGGACCAAGTCCCTGGATTCTACCATTGAACATTGGTGAACGGTCGAATCCTTCTTTCAATGTTTCATGCACCTCAGGGTTGGTGTAAGTGATGTAACAGCTTCTTTGCTCCTTGAGTGTGCTTGTTTCATCGCTGAAAGAAAATTTGTAAGGCTGCTCGTCGCCAGGTTGTTCGCTCATGGCCTCCCAGTTAAGGCTTCGGCCATCAACACGTGGAGGTGTGCCCGTTTTCATTCGGCCAGCTTCCATTCCAAGGTCAACGAGTTGTTCTGTAATTCCCTTTGCTGCACCTTCTCCTGCGCGTCCACCACCAAACTGTTTTTCTCCAATATGAATGGTACCATTAAGGAACGTCCCGTTTGTAAGAACAACAGTTTTGGAACGGATTTTCAATCCCAGACTGGTGATTACGCCTTTGGCCTCCCCTTTTTCAATGATTAAGCCCGTTACCATCTCTTGCCAGAAGTCAAGATTTTCTGTTTGTTCCAGGCGCATACGCCATTCTTCAGCAAACTTCATTCGGTCGCTTTGGGCTCTCGGGCTCCACATGGCAGGTCCTTTCGATCGGTTCAGCATTCTAAACTGAATCATCGATTTATCGGTAATGATTCCCATTTGTCCTCCAAGGGCATCAATTTCCCTTACGATCTGACCTTTTGCGACCCCACCCACAGCAGGGTTACATGACATCTGTGCGATCGTATTCATATTCATCGTTACCAATAGTGTTTGCATACCCATATTGGCAGCGGCAGCAGCAGCTTCACAGCCTGCATGGCCAGCTCCGACAACGATCACATCATATTCTGTAAACATAGGCTTTCCCTTTGTCTTATTTTCTTGGCGTGTAAAACAGTATTAAAAGTAAATGTTCCACGTGAAACGTGCTTACCTGTTAAAGGTGAAGTGTTTCACGTGGAACATTTTGATATTCAAATGCTTGCGCAAATTTAAGCAAAAGATTTTTCAAAAAGCGCAATTGCTTCATTTTCTTTTGTTCTCATCAGGGAAGCTTCCTGCTCAGATTTGTCTTTGTAGCCAAGCAAGTGCAAAACCCCATGAATAATAACCCTTTTGACCTCATGATCAAAAGACTGCTCATGGGTTTTGGCATTCTCGATGATTCTCTCAATACTGATAAAGATATCACTTTCAATAAATCCGGCCGTATCGCTGTTATCAAAAGTGATAACATCGGTATAGGTGTCGTGATCCAAATACTCCACATTTATTTTATGCAGGTATTCGTCACTACAAAAGATAAAATTGATTTCTTCAAGCTCAAACCCTTCATTTTCAATGACTTGATTAACCCACGCTTTGGTGTTGTTGATCTGTTCTGTATTGAAATCTACTTCCTCTGTGAAAAAATTAATTTGGTCTTCCATTAATTTAAATAAAATGATAACTCTAAAATACGGCCCTCATTTTTAAATTCGACTTCATCACAAAGGTGTTTAATCAGGAAGATTCCACGCCCATGTGGCTGATCGATATTCTCGGGTGCCGTAGGATCGGGCAAGTTATTAAAGTCAAAGCCGATTCCCTCGTCTTCGACCGTAAATTTTACTGCCTCCTCATTGTGGTGCACCGTAAGGGTTACGTTTTTATCTTTATCAAATTTGTTGCCATGTTGGATGGCATTGTTCACAGACTCAGTTATCGCAATCATGATATTGCCATAAATGTCATCGTTGAGTTGGTATTTTTCTTTGGTATTGTCGATAAAGCTTTCGACGATACGGATATTTTCACTCAATGACGGAATTTCAATTTTGATTGACTCCATTGTTATCACCGGATATTGTTGTTTTCTAATCTTTTGAAATATTGATTGACCTCTTTTTTATAATAAGGGTTGAGTTTTAGCGGAATAGTTTTGAACCGCTCGAGCTCTTTTTGTTTTTGTCGAATATATTCTTCGATTGCTTCAGGCACTTCCTGTTGATAGTTCTTTGCCGTCTCCGCTTCCCTTTTCTCATCCAGTTGGTCTTCCCGATCAGCTTTTTCAGACTCCAGGAGTCTGGTCATGATGTCCTTTTGACGGTTCATCATTTGATCACTGAGCTGTTTGTTTACCAAATCGAGTTCAGTCTTTTCCATTTCTTCAATGGCTTTTTGCAAATCTTTGCCGCCTTTGCCATTTTTACCTTCGGCTTCTTTTTCCGCTTCCTGCAAAGCACGACGAATTTGCTCTTGTTCTTGAGCTAATTTAGCAACTTCTTCAGACAATTGCCTTCCCGATTTGCCACTCTTTTTTAATTGATTGATTTTTTCATTGAGTTGTTGCTGTAATTCGCTCATACTCGGGCTTGGCATTGGCTTATTTTGAGGCTTCCCACCAGAGTTACCTTTCATTTCTGCCATTTGCTGTTGCATTTGTGAGAGCACATCATCGAGCAGTAAAGCCAGGTTATTCATTGAAGTCATGGCAAATTGCTGTTCGCTGAGCGCATTTCCTTTTTTGCGTTCCTTAATATACGAAGAAGAGCGGTTAAGATGGCTATTCATCTCATTGAGTTCTCGTGTTACGAAGGAAGAAATTTGAAAAACACGCTGAGCAAGTGCTTTCAGTGAATCCTGAACGATTTTCGAGTCAGCCTGTATTTTCAACTGTTGCTGACTTAAATCGAGAAAACGAGGATCACTTTGCCTTGTTTGCCGGAATTCCTTCATGGTGGCCTCCTGTTCAAAAGAGAGGTTAATGAGGTTATTCAAGATATGCCGCAGGTTTTCCATATTTTCCTGCACCATTTCCATTTCAGCACTCTGCTGCATCTGCTGCATTTTTTGCTTCATTTGCTGAAGGTTTTGGCTGATCTGTTCTTGAGCCTGCTTGGCTTTTTTCTTTTTCTTTTGTTCGGCAGCCTGATCGAACTGCTCTTGCCCCTGTTCAACTTTTTGTTCCTCCTTCGAAAGGTCAGGCATTGAGTTCGGTGCTTTCAGGTCGTTATTGGTTTTTTGTAATTCGGACATCTCTTTTTTGATGTCCTCAAAATCCTTATTGAGTTTTTGCTGTTCTTTTTTCAGCTCTTCGAGTTCACTTTTTGGGGCTTCGTCTGTTTTTTCATTCAGTTTTGCCTGCTTATCTTCCAGTTCTTCGATTTGTTTGGTAAGCTGATCGGCCTCGAGGTCAAACTTCATTCTTTTGAACAGCTCCATTGTTCTTTCCAGTTCCTCCTCAAGGTTCTGTTCTTTTTGGTCAATCTCTTTTAGCTTGTCCTGCACCTGATCCATATCCTGCGACTGCTCTTTCATCAGTTCTTGCAGTTCTTCATAAAGTTTTTTGGTTTCATCATCAAGAAGCTCATTCATCAGCTCTTGCAATTTTTCCACCTTTTCTTTAATGGATTTATTCTTCTGCTCTTCGAACCGTTCGCGCCGAGCCATTTCTTCCTGATGCTTTTTCTGCAATTCCTGAAGACCATCATTAAGTTCCTGTCTTTTTTTGATCAGGTCATCAATTTGTTGCTTATCCTGCCAACTGAGGGTCTTTTTAGATTTTAGTTTCTGTTCCAAATCCTTGAGTTCATTACGGACAGATTTGGCTTGCTCAAGGTTTTTATCAATATTTTTTTCATTGGCTTTATTGCCTTCCGCGACTTTTTCTTTCAGGGCTTGTTTGTCGGGGACATTAAAGCTGTAAATACCTGTTTTCGATGATTTTGGTCCGTTGATCTGGTCGTTGTCAGTTACCTGAAGAAAGTATTCAACCTTCTGGTCAGAGGCCAGTTCGAGGGTATCTAAAGGCCAATTGAGGTAAAAACCCTGCTGTGTTTTTTGTCGGTCGATTTTAAAGCGGTGCGTCCTGAACTTCCCCTTGGGGTTGGTTCTGTACTTCAGGCTAAGTGCGCGTAGCCCGTGGTCGTCACTGATGTTTCCGCCGAGAATAATATAGTTGAACAAGACCGTATCCTGAAATTGCTCAAGCTGAATTTTTGGGTATTCGTCTTTAACAACGCTTACCTGATAAACCACAGGGTCGATATTTTTACCATACTGGTTATTCAGGTCAATTTCATATTGATCAGAGTTCATCACCTTTTTCTGAAGATTAAAGGCATCGTTTTTTGAAGCAAGCGCATAGGTGCTGTCTTCATTTTTGAAATGGACAAGAAACTCCTCTGCATCAGGCGCCATGAATTTCCACGACACTTCCGTTCCTTCGGGAACCTCAAAATTCCCTGTATTGGCCATTTTATCGGTTGTTCGGCCAAGGTATTTGGGGTACTTTAAGGTCACTTCAAAGTTTTTGATCTGTGGGCGAGGGACCACTTTTATATGGTAGGTTTCGGAAAAAAAACCTGCAGCTTCAAACTGAAAGTCTTGATCCTGCTGAATTTTAGGGAAGGTATATTCAAAACTGTCTGCAGATTTTTGCTTCAGTTTGATACGTCGTTCGGCATTTTTCAAGTAAACCTGTGCAGGAATAGCCTCTCCTTGCAATGCAAGCTGTACATTGAAGTCTTCGTTCCTGAAGGCGATCAGCTTTTTATTTTGAATGTTGAATTGAAATTGAGCTTTTGGCTTGAAGGATTTGTCGTACTGTACAATTCGCTTGGTGCTTTCCACAAAAAAGGAAGGCACGAACAAGAGGATAAGCACGATAAGCAATGAGGGGATATAAATGTATTTGAGGTATTTTTTATTTTTCTTGACAGGCTCTGCTTCTGTAAAATTGTATGGATCCAGCTGTGTAGCTTTCTGATTGATGGAGGCGTGGATGAGGCCATCTTCTGTGGAAGCATTTTTTTTAAGCTGTACCAGGTTGAGCAGTCGATCTCCGATGGTAGGAAGTGAACTCCCAATTTTTTGGGCGGCTTCTTCATCAGATATCGGTTGGAGTATTCCCAATAATTGTAATAGTGGCTTGAGAATAAAGTAGGCGAAATTACCGATCAGTAATAGAATGAAACTGTAAAAAAATACTGCGCGGATTCCGCTGCCGAATCGGCTGGCGAATTCCACAGTGTTCAGTAATAGGAAGGCTGTGGCAATGATGGCAAATGAGAAGATCCCTCCTTTTAATAATTGGTTCAGGTAGTATCTTCTTTTAAATTGTTTGAGCTTGTTATTTAGCTCATTACGGTTGTCATTGGTCATATTATCCTACATTATCAGCTTTTTTTTTTAACGTAAGAAATTAATGAAAAGCTAAAAAAT